>CAZUHU010000021.1:0-32532 GCA_964620645.1 uncultured Chitinophaga sp. | reverse complement strand
CAAGATTGGTAACACAACACCGGAAAAAATTCCGGGAAAGTTTGCACCTAAAACAGAAGGAAAGAGCAAACGAACAGATGCTAAAGCTCTTTAGAGGTGTATTAACCGACTCATTTAAAAGTGATGCGCAGGCTGCTGAGGCTATCTACGGCTCACCAGTGATTGATAAAAGGTTCCGCATGTTAAAAGGCCGCCTTATGCGGCGCATGCTGGATGATTTGTACTTTTTCGACCAGGGGCAACGTAATTTCTCGGCTTATTTCAAGGCAAGTTTCAGATGCAGTAAAAATTACATCGGAGCCCGTATACTATTGCTATACGGCGCCCGCCGTGCGGCTACCAAATTACTACAGGCTGTTTGCGCCGATGCTGAAAAATTCAGATTGTATGAAACCCTGATGCTCTGCTACCAGTCACTAAGAAGTAATTACAGCTTCTCTGCAGATATTAAGAAGTTTGAATACTACAACCGAAAATTCCACGAGGCAAAGCGGGAGTTTGATGCCGAAAGTTACTCTAACGAATGCCTGGAAATGCTGTATGCCCTTATGGGCAAAACCGGGGCGCGCAAAGATGTTATAGCTGAAATGGCTGAGCGCTATGTAGCCGAAATACAGAAGATGGCCGCTAACCTTAATGGCTATAACCTGCATTTCAACCTCTACCGCCTTAAAATTATTGCCCACCACCAGCGCGGCCGCTATTTAAAGGCCATTTACGAGTGCGATAACGCCATGGCTTATTGCTATACCAACAGGCCATTTTTACAAAAATTACGCTTGGCCGAAATGGCCATGAGTAAAATGGAATGTTGCCTTTACCTGCGCAATTACAACATGGCGGAGGAGAACGTGGTAATATGCCAGAAATACTTTATGGAGGGCACCAACAACTGGATGGTGTTTCAGGAGGTATACTTCCTTACCTGCCTGCACACCGGCCACTATGATAAAGCCCTTGAAGCCTACCAGGCAGTAACCTCTTTCCCCGGCTTTTCTAAATTACCTGAAGCCAGGCTGGAGAAGTGGCGGATATTTAATGCCTACATGCACCTGCTTAAAAACAGCGGCCACATCAAAAATGTAGCAGAAAACGATCGGCTTAATCTTCCAAAATTCCTGAACGAACTTCCCATATTCTCCAAGGATAAACTGGGCTTTAACCTCAGTATCCTTATTGTGCAGTTCACTTACTTGCTAATGAAGGGTGACTTTGATAAGGTGGCTGAAAAGATAGAAATGCTGCAATCCTACCGCAGCCGCTACCTGGCCAAAAACAAAATTTACTTCCGCAGCAACATCTTTTTGAAGATGCTTTTCTTTTACCTGAAATACCATGACAACCGGAAAACCCTGCTTTGGAGGACCGAAAAACTGCGTAATGAGCTGAAACAACATAAGGAATCAGCCTTCCGAAGCACAGAGAATCAGGAAGTTGTACCGTATGAGGTTTTGTGGGATATGCTGATACGGCGCAGCACCAACCAAAGAGGTACCGGGGAAGCCCTGGCAGCCTAAATGAGCAGATAAATGTTACCTTTTTCGACTTTTTATCAAGTCACTGGATAAACTCTCTGCTATAAAAGGCTCAAACTAAGCAGGTAAAAGCTGCAAAAAATCCACCAAAACCGCCGTTACCCCAAGCCAACATTTTCATTTTTTTCTATAAGGTATTAAAGGTTCTTTGTAAAAGCAACAAATACCCCTTGAGGCTTATTTACAAACGTGTGATATGAGTGCTTTGACTATGGAAGAAAAGAGATTGGACCTGAACCAGAAGTTACGTGAAACCTGGGAAACACTTGGAGCCTTTAGCGACCCCTTTGCTGATAACCTGGAGCAAGGATTAAAAGAACACTCAGCATCTCCGGATTTACTGAGCAAACTACAAAAAGATATTGACCTTTTTGGCAATGGAACAGATTCAAAAGCACCTGAACCAACCGTTAAGGTCGAAAAAGGAAAGCCGAATAGCGAATGGCCTACTTTTTCAAACGACTGATTCCTGAGTGACGGGGATACGAATCGCACAAAAGCGCCACGGTGGCTAGGGTAGAGCTTACTGTGGCGCTCAGTGCGTAACCTTCAAAAACTCACTAAGGAAGCTTCGCAATAAACAACACCCTAATTGGGACGCTGAAATTGTGTATGAAAAACTGAGGCATGGATATTTCAAGTTATTTCCGGGTTTTGTTTGCGGAGGAAAAAATAAATCGAGACAAACTCAAAAAGTTTACCGAAGACCACATCCGCAGGCTCAGTACAAACAACCCCAAAGGGGTGTTTACTAAAGTACTGAGCGATATAAGTGATTGTTACCTGGATTACTTTGGCCCCGCTTCCGATATGCACATTGCTCAACTGGTGCAGGAAAGCAAAAGGAAAAATGCCGACCTGGTGAAAGCTTTATTGGTAGAAGACGTTAAAAGCCTCTTTCCTTTTGTTTCTTACAAATTCAGCAACCAGCCCCAGGTTGTTGGGGAGTTTTACCCTGCCGGTGCCGAAACTTTTAAAAATGGACTTGAAGGAGCCGAATTAGATGAGCGCCTCAGTTCTTTCGGTCTGGCAATACGTAAATACGAATCAGATTTTTTACCGGCAGATGTAAACGACTTTTACGGACTAGAGGCAGCATTCAGACAAAACAACAACGTTAATGGATTAAAAAAAGAAAACGATACACACGACCCTGAAACAAACTTGCGCATTCAACTTACGAAAAACGCATTAACCATAGCCATGCACTATGTAGGCTTTCCCGAAAAAGGGAAAGACTATTTTGACCCGGCTCTGCTTTTTTGAAGGTTGAATTTGAATATATATCGGGAAATTGCTAATGCGTTTCCCTCGGTAGTTCTGCCTCATTCACTCCTCCCCCTTGTGAAACGCAGTCTTCAACCGGAAAAATTTAAAGTCCTTATTTTTCAAGGACTATGATTGTTTAATTTTTTGCCATGCAATCGATAGAAGTATTGCTGATTGAGGATAACATTTACGACGCAGAACTCGCCATCCGTTCACTGCGCAAGCACCGCCTTGCTAATGAAATTATCCATATTGAAGATGGCGAGGAAGCGCTGGATTTTATTTTTGAGAGAGGCAAACATGCCAACCGCAAGAGTGGTAACCCCAAACTTATCCTTTTGGACCTCATGCTACCGAAGGTTAACGGCCTTGAAATTTTACGGCAGATTAAAGCAAATGAGCTTACGGCTTCAATACCGGTCGTAGTGCTTAGCTCCTCTGAATTGGACCCCACACTGGATGCCTGCAAAAAACTTGGAGCAGTAAGCTATATAACCAAGCCCCTGAACCTTGAAAACCTATTTAAATCAGTAGCTGACGTAGGGGTGTACTGGTTAATGGTACACGATTAAGCCTTATCCCCTTAATTAACTTGAAAACAAACTGAAGCCACTTGAATATAAACCAAACCATAGCCTTATTTTTAACTCCTGAACCTATATCATGCGCCGTGGTTAATTATTTCAGCACCAGTTGTAGTTATGCCGTTATATGAAAAACGTTTTTTGGAATATACATGATGGCAACAATACAAATAACGAATTCCCCGTTAACGATAGGCTGTTTCTCTCGCTTCTAAGCAATAGCCACCAGGCATCAATAGTTACCGACAATAACGACCAAATAATCTTCGCCAACAGCAACGCCCTCCGGCTGCTGCATGCCCAACCTGTTGACCTTTCAGGGCTGGCATTTTTATCGCTAGTCCATCCGGAAGATAAACTACTACTGAACACCATTACAGCCGGTGCTGTCGCCTTCAGATTAAAAGCAGGCGAAGAATACATCCGGGTGGAAGGAACCAAAACTGAACTAACCGAAGGCACTCAAACAATTTCGGTTGTTACCTTAACTCCTAAAAAAAATCAGGGTGAATTAGCCGTACAGGAGCACATGGCTATTATTAATGAAATGCTGGAAGCTGCTCCTGATGCCAGTATGGTAATCAAAAGCAATGGCGAGGTGCTTTACATGAACACCCTGGCTGAAGCACTATTCGGTTATTCCAAAGTTGAGCTAGTCGGGCATTCATCAGATATACTAATCCCCGAAAAATTCCGTCCGTTATATTTTAAAGGGTTTCAAAACTACCTAAGCAGGCCCGAATACCGTTTTAGTGGCCAAAATTCACCGCAATACATATTAAACAAAAATGGCAACGAAATTCCGGTTGAAATAAGCCTTAGCCCGGTAAAAACAGGAGAAGATTTTTTGGTTTACATTTCGCTGCGCGATATAAGTCAAATTAAAGGGTCGGAACTAAAACTGCTTGAAAGAGAAGCATTCTTCCGGGCCATTACAGAACATAGCGCCGATATACTTGTGGCTACTGATGCAGATAACAGCATCATCTTCTGTTCGCCTTCAGTTACCAAGATTCTCGGTTTTGAAACCTCTGATTATTTAGGCAAAGACGAGTTGTCGCAACTACATGCTGACGACCTTACTATTTTGCAGGCAACACTTAAAAATGCCGCCGGCCAGCCCGGCCTCCCTTGCCCTTTAGTTATCCGTAAAAAAAACAGGGATGGCAAATACCTTTGGTTGGAAGGCACAGTGGCTAACCTTTTACATAATCCTTCAGTCAATTCTATAATATACAACCTGCGCGATGTTACTGATAGGCTTGCCGCTGAATTAAGGGTGCGTAAAACAGAAACCATCCTTAGCGCCTTTTTTGCAAGTAGTACAGAGGGGTTCATCCTTGTAGACAGGCAGTTAAGAGTAATGACCTTTAACTCCCGCGCTGAACAGTGCTTTATATACAAGCCCAATAAGAACTTAACAGTTGGCGAAAATATTTTAGAAGCTCTTGCCGATGTTGAACAGCCGGCTTACAAAGAAATGCTGGAGGAGGCTGTAAAGGGCAAATCATATATGTTTGACCGCGTTTCCGGGAGCGGGCAAGAGCGCTATCACTTAGTGTTAAACCCTGTACGAACCGATAGGCAAGATGTAATTGGCGCCTGTTTTATTATCAGCGATGTTACGGAGCAACGCCGTGCTGAAGAAGCCCTGGGGAAATCAGAAGCCAACCTGCGTACCATACTTGATAACGCTGATACCGCTTATGTACTGCTCAACAACAAGTTCGATATCCTTTCCTTTAACCAATTGGCAAACACCTATGCCCTGCTTGACCTAGGTAAAGAGCTTAAGGAAGGAGAAAACTTCATAAACACGCTTTGGAAAAAATGGCAGCCTGCAGTTTACGAAAACATGCAGAACGTACTACACGGCACACCGGTAGAATATGAGTCAAGCTATCGCCTGTCTAACGGCTCAAGATTATGGTTCCATGTGCGGGTTAACCGTATTATGGACGAACGCGGCGAGGTAATAGGCCTGTGTATTTCGGCCTCCAACGTTACCGAGCGTAAACAGGCCGAAGATCAGATAAGAGAGTTTAACGCACACCTTGAAAACAAGGTTAAAGAGCGCACTTACGAATTAGAGGTAGCCAATAAAGAACTCGAAAGCTTCAGCTACTCTGTTTCGCACGATTTGCGGGCCCCATTAAGAAGCCTTAATGGTTATAGCCAGGCATTGTTGGAAGATTACGCTGAAGTGCTGGACGAAAAAGCACAACACTACCTAAAGCGCATACAGCTAAACAGCGAACGCATGGCCACGCTTATTGATGACCTGCTGAAGCTATCCCGTGTAACAAGACAGGCCATTACCAAGCAGGAAGTTAACCTGTCTAAAGTTGCACGCGAAATCATAAAGGAACTGGAAGAAAAATACAAGTTAGATTATGTAAATATACATATTGAACCCAGTATGATTGCCAATGCCGACCTTCATTTGATACGCATTGCAATGCATAATTTGCTTGATAACGCAATCAAATTCAGCACCAAAGCCGAGCAGCCTGAAATCACGTTCACCAGTTACTTTGACGAAAACCAACGCAGGGTATTTTGCGTAAGCGATAATGGAGTTGGTTTTGATATGCAGTACGCCGGCAAACTGTTCGGGGCATTCCAGCGACTGCATGATCGTACCGATTATCCGGGAACAGGCATAGGCCTTTCAATTGTGCAAAGAGTAATTAACAGGCATGGCGGAAGGGTTTGGGCTGAATCAACCGTAGGGAATGGAGCCAAGTTTTATTTCACTTTATAAATTTTTGAATTAATGGAAGCCGCTAAAGAAAAGATCATTTTACTTATTGAAGATAACTCCGATGACGTAGCTCTTACACTAAGGGCATTTAGAAAAAGTAACTTGCGAAATGAAATAGTGGTGGCCGAAGATGGCGCTGATGCACTTGATTATCTTTTTGGCGAAGGCAAGTATGCCGGCCGTAACACAGATATAATGCCCACACTTATTCTGCTGGATTTAAAACTACCAAAGGTTACAGGGCTTGAAGTTCTTAAGAAAATAAGAATGGACCCTAAAACCCGGCTTTTACCTGTAGTGGTTCTAACCTCATCTGTAGAGGACCAGGATCTTATTATGAGTTATCAATTAGGCGCTAACAGCTACCTGCGCAAGCCGGTAGATTTCAATAAATTCATAGAAGCCGTACAGCAATTGGGATTGTATTGGCTGGTTTTAAATGAATCTCCGCCCTTGGTTAAATAACTAATTAACCCGCTATGGAAAAACCCCTACGCTTACTATTAATTGAAGACAACGAAGACGACGCCCATTTTATACTAAGAATGCTGGAAAACAATGGTTACGATGTGGATTGTAACATGGTTAAATCAGCAAACGAGGTTATAAAAGCTATTAAGAAGGAGTATGATATCGTCATCTCCGACTACCAACTTCCGGGTTTCGATGGCGGCAAAGCCCTTAACATCATCCGCGAAAATGGCATTGACACACCGTTTATTATCGTTTCAGGTAAAATAGGGGAAGATGTGGCCGTAGGCCTTGTACATGCAGGCGCGCATGATTATATCATGAAGGATAACCTGAAGCGCCTTATACCGGCTGTGGAAAGGGGCCTTCAGGAAGCAGAGATGCGAAAGCTGGCTAAAAAGTCTGAAGACCGGCTGCAAACCATGTCGTTGATTGTAAAAATGACCAACCACAGTATCATGATATCTGATGCTGAAGGCCGGTTGGAATGGGTTAACGACGGCTTCACCAAACTTACAGGCTATACTATGGAAGAAGTGGTTGGAAAAAGACCCGGAGATTTTCTGCTGGGTCCTGAAACCAACCTCGAAACGGTTAAGCGCAACTCCGAATTGATTAGAAACCGACAAACTGTTGCCTGCGAAATTTTGAACTACTCAAAATCAGGCCGCAAGTTCTGGATTGAATTGCACATTCATCCGATATTTAACTCGCAAGGCGAGGTTACTAAGTTCTTCTCCTTTCAAATTGATATTACAGAGCGTAAATTATTGCATGAACGTGAGCATAAGCTGAATGAAGAGCTGGAGAAAAAGGTAAAGGAAAGAACACTGGAACTTGAAGCTATAAACCGCGACCTGGAAAGGTTTAACTCAACACTATCTCATGATCTTCGGAGCCCGTTAAGGCAAAACAAGATGCTGATGGATATGATGCAGCGCAAAATTGCCAAACAGTTAGATGAGTCTGACCTTGAGAATATGACCATCCTTCGAAACAACATCCTCCGGATGGAGATGTTGGTGAATGGCCTATTGGAACTTTCTAAACTTGGTAAGAAAGAGTTGGAAGTAACAGAAGTAAACACTGCAGAGATTGTGGAGAATGTATTGGGCGAGATCAAAAACGATTACCCTGCCGATAAATATGACCTTAAGCGCGACGATCTGCCATCTGTAACGGCTGACCCTCTATTGGTACAGCAGGTATTTCACAATCTTTTATCCAACGCATATAAATACAGCAGTAAGAAAGATAAGCCCCGTATTAAGATAGGTTATAAGGATAACGGACCTGAACACCTTTTTATGGTAAGCGATAATGGCGCCGGTTTCGATATGAAGTATTACGACAACCTGTTTGAATCTTTTAACCGATTACACGCAAATACCGAATTTGAAGGAGTAGGCCTGGGGCTTTCTAACTCTAAACGCTTTGTAGAAAAACTGGGGGGGAAAATTTGGGCGGAAAGTAAGCCCAATGTTGGTTCTACATTTTACTTTACCGTTCCTAAGATTAAATAAAAAAAAGAAGCTCATCACTTAAGTTGAGCTTCTTTTATCAATTCCGGTTTAGCCGTCTGCTGCCGGTCCCCCGACCTTTCACAACCCCTACTCTACCCAATAGTTGTTGCTTAGCAGCATATACCGGCCAACAGGAATCGTATCTTACGCCGCCTGGCGGGTAATTCCTTTATCCTTCATCAGTAACTCCTCGTAAACTGTAAGGCGGTTAACAAGCTTTTTGTATTCATCTACCACGCTTGAAAGGTGAGTGTTATCAAACATGCGCAGGTTCTCATCAGTAACCGGAATATCAAAGGCCAACAGAAAAGGCATATCAATCTTCATCACATTGCAGAAACGTTGCAGGGTGTCAATTTTAAGGTTACCCGGGCGTGTTTCAAGGCTGCTGTAAGCTTGTTGAGTAATGTTCATTTCCTGGGCTACTGCTGCCTGTTTAAGGCCACGGTATTCACGAATCTTTCTAAATCTTTCAGGAAGGGTTGTTGTTGGGATTAACATGGTTTATGGTTTTAAAAGTTTAATAATGGTTTTTATATTGTTTAATTATTTACTATTTAATTACGGCTACGTTTTCGCTCTTTAGTAAGTCGGCACCGTTTTCGCACTGGCCTTTTATAGTGTATACATATACAGCAAGCGGTGCAGTGTAATTGCCGATGGTTCCGTCCCAGCCTTCCTGCATATTTTTGGTTTCAAATACCAGGCGGCCCCACTCATCAAATACCCTGAAGTATTCCAGGTTGGCCAATGTTTTGCTGCGGATGAAAAGTTTATCGTTATTGCCATCGCCATTTGGAGTAAATGTGTTCGGCACATATACTGAGTTAGGATCGCAATTGATGATGTTGATGTGTAAAGAATCGGTAGCGCTGCAACCGTGAGCGTTGGTGCCGGTAACATATACTGTTTGGCTGCTTGCAGGATTCAGGTAAGTGCGGCGGCAATCGCTGCAGTTAACGGCATCCTTACTTTCCCATGCATAAGTAAGATCACTGTGTGATGAGGCATAAACCTGTACTTCAGCACCGGGCGTAGTAGTTACATCTTCTGAAGCTTCAATATCAGGTGTAGCGCTTACGTTAATCATCACAGTTTCAGAATCAGGTGCACAACCGGGTGCAGAAGCCACCAGCAGGAAGTTTACAGCCTGGCCGGCAACTGTGGCCGTAGGGTTGTTTACATTACTGCTATCCAGGTAATTTGCAGGAAACCAGCTGTAGTTTACACCGCTCATGGGGCCGTTAACGATAGTTGAGTTCAGTTGCACTGAGCCACCTACACACAGTGTAGTATCGCCACCTGCATTAACTTCTACCTTTTCTACCACCTCTACCTCAACCTGGTCTGTAGAGGAACAGCCAAGACTGTTGTAAGCGGTTATATCATAAGTAATTGATTGCTGAGGAGTACACACCGGGTGTGCACAAGCGGTATCGTTTAAGTATAAAGCCGGAGACCATGAAAGGCGTGAAACGGTGCCTGCGCTTAACTGAACAGGTTGGCCTTTACAAACTTTAGCAGGTGCGCTTGGGGTAATAACCGGTACTGCATCAACAGTTATAGTTAAGTTCTCAGTAGCCTGGCAACCATATTGGTTTTGTGCTGTTACCTGATAAACTATGGTGTGTTGGGGGTTTACAATTACTGTTGAACAGGTATCGCAGTTTAATCCTGTAGCCGGCATCCATTTGTAACTGTCAGTACCGGCAGTTATCAATAGCACGTTACCGGGGCATACTGCTGTATCCTGCAATTGTAGAACCGGGCTCTGGTGAGTTACAACCGGTGTTAAGTCGTAAGATACTTTGCAACCGATATGGTCAAGCAATATAAACTTAGGGTGGAAGGTATCAATCTGGTTATAAACGTAGTTGAAGGTAAGAGAGTCAGCTACTAAGCCACCGTCGCCCAAATCAGCCCACATGCTGTAAGTGTTTGCAGATACAGCCGCATTAAAGCTTACGGTTAAAGGAATACATCCTTCGTTTGGCGTAACAGTAAACTGTCCTGAAGGGCCCTGTACCTCAATAAGGTCAACATAAGTGGTTGTATCAGCACAACCGTAAGGCGTTATAGCAACAACGCTAACGGTATATAAGCCCGGGTAAAAGTAAATGTGAGTAGGGTTAGCAGCGGTATCAGTAGTGCCGTCGCCGAAGTTCCATATATACTTAAGATTGCTTTTGTTGGCAGTGCTGTTAAAGATGGCCACAAAAGGAGGACAAGGAGAAAAAGTCTGGTTAACTGAAAAGTCAACTTCTACATCATCAATAGTTACATGCTTAACAATGGTGCTGTCGCAACCTTTGCTGTTTGTAGCAGTAAGGCTAACAGTGTAAGTACCCGGCGTATTATACGTGTGCGATGGGTTAGTAACGTTTGAAGTATCACCATCACCAAAGTTCCACAAGTAGTGAACGGCATCTGATGAATGATTGGCAAAACTCATTGAATTGCCGGGGCATCCTACTGAATCGCAATTAAAGCGTGGTATTGGTAAAGAGGTGCTTATCATGCCGGGTATCACACCGGTTACAGTGCAGCCACTGGTATCAGTAACAGTTAGGGTTACAGCAAAGGTGCCGTTGGTGGTGTAAAGCTTGGTTGGGTCTTCTTGTGTTGAGGTTGTGCCGTCGCCGAAGGTCCAGGTAAACTGAACGCCACCCGGTGTATTATTGGTAAAGTTTACGGTCATAGGCGTTTCGCAGCTGCTGGTAACATCAGCATTAAAGCTTACTGAAAAGCCGGTTGTTATAGTAATGTAGTTAGGCTTAACAATCGTATCGCTGCAAGGGCCATCCTTTACAATAAAGGTTACGGTGTAAACACCGGGAGTGCTGTATACTTTCTGCGGATTCTGGCTGTTAGCAGCAGTACCATCACCAAAAAACCAGTTCCACGATGTGCCGGGAAAGTTAGATTGATTGGTGAACTTGATAGTTTCGCCGGCGCAGGCGTGCAGCTTATTAGCTGAAAAATTGGCCTGCAGATCAGTTACGCTTATTTTATGTTTTACGGTATCAGTGCAACCGTTCATATCGGTTACAATCAACTTTACGGTTTTCTTTTCCTGGTAATAAGTGTGGGTTGGACTTTGCAGTGTTGAAGTAACACTGTCATCCAACATCCAGTAGTAGCTAAG
The DNA here is from genome assembly GCA_964620645.1 of uncultured Chitinophaga sp. Classification (GTDB taxonomy): domain Bacteria; phylum Bacteroidota; class Bacteroidia; order Chitinophagales; family LD1; genus Bog-950. Next base: position 21,241 of record CAZUHU010000021.1, on the reverse strand, counting down.
GTTGTTACCTATTGAAGAATCAATAAAACTAATCAGTTCAGATGCATTGCAGCTGATATCCGGTGCTGCAGCAAAAGCAGCCACAGGTTTATCAAATATCTGTATATAGTTATGCTTGGTTTTGTTAGCAGTGCAGTTGTTGTCGTCCTGTACTACCAGTGTAATATCGTATAAGCCCGGCTGTGCATATATATGCGCAGCATCAACATCGCTGCTGGCTATACCATCACCAAAACCCCAGGCATAATCCGTAATAGGAGCGCTGCCCGGTATTACATTAGATACAAATTCTACTGTATCCTGTTCGCATGCATTAATAAAGGGGGCGGTAAAATTTACCTGTGGAAGTTGAAACACGGTTATCTCCTGTTCCATGCTATCGGCCTGCACACCGTTATTAACTATAAGTACTACTTTATAAGTACCGGAGGTTAAGAACATAGCAGAGGGATTAGCCAGCGTAGAAGAATTGCCGTTGCCAAAATCCCAACGGTAGTTTAAGTTGCCCGGCGAAGAGGTATTAGTAAAATTCACTAACAAGGGTGGGCATCCGGCTAATTTATCCGGAGTAAAATTTGCCTGAACGTTGGCTCTTGTGGTAAGAGCCAGTGTTATCAGACAAATACTTATTAGAAAATTTTTCATGGCGTATGATTTTCGAATTCTTTTACGCCCGAATCATTTTCAGCGATGCTGTTTTTGATTGGTCAATTACAACACACACCCCTAACTTTAAAACACAAACAATTACCCATACAACAAATAAGTTGTATTGCCCGGGGATATGACTTGTTTTGCACTTATAGCAGCTGATAGTTTCATAAAAAACCGTAGCCGCATGCCTGCGCTATGTAGAATGGCGCAGCAGCTTTGTTATATACAATAAAGAATAAGGGAGGCTTAGATTTTAGCCAGATCAGGATTAGCGTTAACGGCTTCTTCTATCCATTCAAAGCTGGTAAGTATATCGGCTTTAGGGGCTTTAACCAATACTGTATGTTCAAAATGGGCGGATTGTTTGCCATCCTGGGTAGCGATAGTCCAGTTATCGCGCTTACTATATATATCGCGCTTGCCCAGGTTAATCATGGGCTCAATGGCTATTACACAATTCTCCGGCAAACGAGGCCCGCCGCCTCTTTTTCCGTAATTAGGCACCTGGGGGTCCTCATGCAGGGTGTGGCCCACGCCATGGCCCACCAGCTCGCGCACGCACTTATAAGGATGCTGCCTTTCGCAAAAGTCCTGTATTACGAAACCTATGTCACCGGTGCGCTTTCCGGTTGTAGCCTGTTCAATGCCCAGGTACAGGCTTTGCTTGGTTACTTTAAGCAGTTGCTCCACCTCGGGCGCCAGTTTGCCTATTCCAAAGGTATAGGCCATATCGCCGTGGAAGGTATTCATAAAAACACCGCAATCTATTGATATTATATCCCCTTCCTTAAAAGCAGCCGCTTTAGGTATGCCGTGCACTACTTCATCGTTTATAGAGATACAAAGTGAGTTAGGGAAACCGTCATAACCTTTAAAAGAAGGTTTGCCGCCATTATCGCGGATATAGGTTTCGGCCAGTTTATCAAGTTCAAGCCCGTTGCCGCCGGCTTTAATAGCCCTGGCAATTTCCCCCATCGTGCGCGATAAGAGAATGCAGCTTTTGCGAATCAGTTCAATTTCCTCGGTGGTTCTAACTATAATACCCATGTGCTTAAATAAAATCCCCTCTCGTATAAGGAGAGGGGCGTTTTTATATTATCGAGAACATCTTCAGTTACTATTAATAAGACTGCTGATACATGTTACCCTGGCGTCCTTTAATTCTGCCGGATGAAGTTAAGCCGTCGTAGTGGCGGTTTAACAGGTATGTTTCAATAGTCTGCAGCGTATCTAATATTACGCCAACCATAATCAGGATTGAGCTGCCACCAAAAAACAGGGCAAATGCACGGTTAACGTTAAATATCATAATGATTGCCGGCATAATGGCCACAAAGCCCAGGAATATAGCACCCGGTAAAGTGATGCGCGATATAACGGTATCAATAAACTCTTCAGTTTTCTTGCCCGGCTTAATACCCGGTATAAAACCGTTGTTACGCTTAAGATCGTCAGCTATTTGTGTAGGGTTAATGATTAACGCTGTGTAGAAATAAGTAAATGCTACTATCAATACAAAGTTAACTACGTTATATGCAAAAGAGGCATTATCACTTAATGTCATTAAGAAACCACTGTTGCTTGCACCGCTACCAAAGAACTGGCCTATGGTTGCAGGAAGGAACATGATAGCCTGAGCAAAGATAATTGGCATAACACCTGAAGCGTTAAGCTTTAATGGCAGGTATTGGCGAACGCCGCCGGCCTGCATCATTTTACCACCCTGAATGATATTACGCTTAGCGTATTGAACCGGGATACGGCGAGTACCCTGTATTAAAAGTATACAAGCAGCTATAACCACAATCAATACAGCTATTTCAATAACAAAAGCAAACAAACCGCCGCCTGAAGTAGTAGCGCGTACTGAAAACTCCTGAATAACTGCCTGAGGGAAACGGGCCAAAATACCCACCATGATAATTAATGAAATACCGTTACCAATACCCTTGTCAGTAATTCTTTCACCCATCCACATTACAAATAGGGTGCCTGCTGTAAGGGTTACCACGGTAGAAATCCAGAACATTACCGGTGATAGGTTCGGAAGCACAGCAGCTGCATCAGCGCTACGCAGGTAAATAACGTAACCTGCACCCTGGAAAGCTGTTACCACTATGGTAAGCAAACGGGTGTACTGGTTCAATTGCCTTCTGCCGCTCTCACCTTCCTTCTGCAACTTCTGGAAATAAGGTATTGCCAGGGTTAACAACTGAATAGCGATAGATGCCGAGATATAAGGCATAATACCTAATGCGAAAACGGACGCGCGCGAAAACGCACCACCCGCAAACAGGTTTACCAGGCCTAAGATACCACCTGAACCCTGCTTGGCCATGTTATCCAATTGGGTAGGGTCAATACCCGGAAGGGTAATGTAGGTTCCTAAACGGTAAATAAGGATAAGACCCAGCGTAAGAAGAATTCTTTGACGAAGTTCCTCTATGCTCCAGATCTCCCTGAGTTTTTGAATAAGTTTCATTTGAGTTTTCTGTCTTTCTCTATGTGAAAAAGGATCCCCCTAAAGGAATCCTCCGAAATTATTGTCCGGAATTACTTCACGATGTTCACTGTACCGCCCAGGCTTTCAATTTTCGCCTTAGCCGATTCGCTGATTGCGTGAGCACTTACATTCACTTTGCTCTTCAATTCCCCACTGGCAAGCACCTTTACTAAAGCGCTTTTACCTAAAAGGCCTTTCTCGCGCAGGTTCTCAACAGTTATTTCTGTTAACCCGTGATTATCGAGAATATGCTGGATTTTACCAAGGTTTAAGCCGGTATAATCAACACGGAATGGGTTTTTAAAGCCCACTTTAGGCATACGGCGCTGTAAAGGCATCTGTCCGCCCTCGTGGCCAAGCTTTTGCTTGTAACCTGAACGTGACTTAGCACCTTTATGTCCACGACCTGAAGTTCCGCCATCGGTAGAACCCTGGCCTCTGCCTTTTCTTTTTCTCTTGCCTAAAGCACCTGCAGCAGGTGTCAGTTTATTCAATTCCATTGCTCTTAATTTTTTTCCGTTGATTAAACGTTTTCAACTTTTACCAGGTGCAGCACCTTTTTAACCATACCGGCTACAGCAGCGTTGTTTTCCAACACATTGCTGTCTCCCATTTTATTCAAGCCTAACGCCTTCATTGTTCTTTTCTGGCGCTCATCTTTTTCGATGGTGCTTTTGGTTTTAGTAACTTTAATCTTTGCCATGATTTTAAGATTGTACTCTTTGTATTATCTAAATACTCAATACTAATTGCTTAATACTGTTTCTTATCCTTTAAACACTTTTTCCATTGCCACGTTTCTGTTTTTAGAAACAGTGTAGGGGTCGCGTAATTTGCCCAGGGCATCAAGCGTTGCCTTGATAACGTTAGCCGGGTTTGAACCGCCCTGAGACTTGGCCAACACGTCCTTAATACCGGCACTTTCCAACACAGCACGCATAGCACCACCTGCTATAACACCGGTACCTTGAGAAGCCGGCTTAAGCATAACTTTTGCAGCGCCGAATTTACCATGCTGAACGTGAGGAATAGTTCCTTTAAATACAGGAATATTCACCAGGTTCTTCTTAGCATCGTCAATAGCTTTTTGAATAGCTTCCTGAACCTCACGGGCCTTGCCTAAGCCTTCGCCAACAATACCGTTGCCGTTACCGATAACTACAGTTGCTGAGAAGGTGAAAGTTCTACCACCTTTGGTAACCTTGGTTACACGGCGGATGTTAACCACTTTCTCTTTTAATTCCAGTTCACTTGCTTTAAGCTTTTGAACGTTATCTTTTGCCATTGTTCTTATATTATCTGTGTAATCTTAATTTATGAATTAGAACTGAAGACCTCCTTCACGTGCACCTTCAGCTACGGCTTTAATACGGCCGTGGTAAAGAAAACCGCCACGGTCAAACACTACATTTGCAACGCCTTTTTCTTTAGCCTTTTGAGCTATGGCAGTGCCAACGGCCTTGCTTTGTTCGGTTTTGTTTCCGCTGCGCTTAAATTCCTTTTCGCGAGAAGAAGCAGACGCAATGGTTGTGCCGTTATCGTCGTTGATCAACTGCACATATACGTCGCGGTTGCTACGGAACACTGCCAGGCGGGGACGCTCAGCGGTGCCACGCACTTTGCCACGGATTCTGTTTCTTATTTTCTCTCTTCTTGCTTCTTTACTGAATGCCATCTTACCAGTTTTTTAAGATGATTAATTTATTGGGTGATTTATGGCTTAACCATATTAACACCGATTACTTAATTACTTCTTAGCTGCGCTCTTACCTGCTTTTCTTCTCAAAGTCTCGTCGCTGTACTTAATACCCTTGCCTTTGTATGGTTCAGGCTTACGTATGCCACGTATTTTAGAGGCTACCAGGCCTAACAATTCGCGGTCGTGAGACTCAAGCGTAATGGTAGGGTTCTGGCCCTTGTCCTGCTTGGCGCTAACTTTAACCTCGTTAGGCAACAACACCACAACAGGGTGAGAGTAACCCACGTTAAGGGTTAACACCTGCTTGGCAGCTTCCGCACGGAAACCCACACCAACCAGTTCCATGTTACGGGTGTAACCGTCAGATACACCTTTAATCATATTGCTTAACACCGCACGGTAAGTACCATGCAGCGCCTTATGACGTTTTTGTTCAGTAGGGCGCTCAACAGTCAGCGTACCATCAGTTACCTTTACGGTAATATCCGGATCAACTGCCTGGTATAATTCGCCTTTAGGGCCCTTAACTTTTACAACGTTGCCGCTCATAATTTCTACCGTAACACTTTTCGGCAGGGTAATGGGCGCTTTTCCTATACGTGACATAAACTACGTTTTAACGCTTTAAAATTTCTTTAGAATACTTCGCACAACACTTCACCACCAATACCTTTGGTTCTTGCTTCCTTATCAGTCATTAACCCCTGAGAGGTAGAGATGATAGCAATACCCAAGCCGCTTAACACACGGGGTAATTCGCCGGCGCCTTTATACTGGCGTAAGCCCGGAGTTGAAACACGCTGAAGACTTTTGATAACAGGAGTTTTTGTAGCAGCATCGTATTTCAATGCTATTTTAATTACACCCTGTGGACCTTCGTCTTCAAACTTATATTTCAGGATATACCCCTTGTCGTAGAGAATTTCAGTAATTCTCTTTTTCACCTTTGAAGCAGGAATTTCAACAAAACGGTGACCTGCCTGCTGGGCGTTCCTGATTCTTGTCAGGTAGTCGGATATTGGATCAATAACCATTGTATTCTTGTTTAATTGAGTTCTTTAATTTATTACCATGAAGCTTTGGTCACTCCCGGAATCTTACCCTCGCTGGCAAGGTCGCGGAATTTAATACGGCAAACACCGAAATCGCGAACATAACCACGCGGGCGGCCGGTTAAGGCACAACGGTTACGTAAACGAACCTTTGAAGTGTTTTTAGGCAGTTTGTCCAACAATGCCCATTCACCGGCTTCTTTCAGTTCTTCGCGCTTCTTGGCGAACTTCGCAACCAGTCTTTCTCTTTTGCGCTGACGAGCTTCAATTGATTTTTTAGCCATCTTTCAGTTTGTATTTTCTGTTTACTGATTTTTCTTTTCGTCCTTCTTAAATGGTATACCCAGGGCTTCAAGCAGGGCATATGCTTCTTCATCAGTTTGGACTGATGTTACGAAGGTGATATCCATACCGTTAATCTTGGTAACCTTATCAATTTCCATTTCAGGGAAAATGATCTGCTCTTTTATACCCATAGTGAAATTGCCACGGCCGTCGAAACCTTTAGGGTTGATACCTTTAAAGTCACGAACACGTGGTAAAGACACGGCAATCAAACGGTCCAGGAAGTCATACATACGTTCGCGGCGTAAAGTAACGCGGCTGGCGATAGGCATGTTTTCGCGGAGTTTGAAGTTAGAGATAGCCTTGCGCGATTTAGCAGCAATGGCTTTTTGACCGGCAATAGCGGTCATCTCCTGAACGGCAACGTCCACTAACTTCTTATCAGAAGTGGCACCGTTAACACCTTGGTTTAAGCAAATTTTTTCTAGGCGGGGAACCTGCATAACAGAAGTGTAATTGAACTTCTTCATTAATGCAGGCGCAATTTCTTTAGCGTAGCGCTCTTTTAAGCGCGGTTTATAAGTCGCTTGGCTCATGATCAATATTTTATGCACGATTTCCAGCCGTGCTTTCAAAAATGGACGGCAAAAATAGGATTATAGTTCAGAAAAGCAAAACCCACCCGAATAATTTTTGGAAAGCGATACTTTAACGGGCAAAACAAGAGCTACCAAATATAGAAAACTAACCGTAAACATGCCATTTTTATGATGTAAATCATTGATTGGTAGCCAGTTTAACAAGCCGTAGCTTGTATTTTCCACATCATATTAGTAACGGAACATTTTTCCTTCCCTTATATTTGCAGTCCCAAGAACTATGAATCTAAAGTGGATTTTAAGAATGATAGGCTCTAATAGAGAGCTGATACAGCGCAACACGGCCGCTGCGCTTGAAGATTTACACCAATTAAAGCTGGAATACGGCCAAATGGAAAATGAAGAGGTGTTGCTTAATCTGGAATTAAACCAAAGCATGGCTGAGATCAGTTTCTCTTCAAGGTATGATAAGGCTTCGGCAAACTCTTTGGCTGTAATAGAAAGATTTAAAGATACTGCCCACAAAAACGCCCTGGCCCGCCATTATTGGTTAGTTGGCCAGTGTTATGCCTTTAACGGCGAACATGATAAAGCCTACAATAGCTTAATGCAAAGCCTTAACCTAGCTACCGAAGGATTGCCGGACTTTGTTGAGTTAAAAGCAGACGTGCTTATTGCCTTGGCTATAAACACCGAAGTACAACACGAAGGTTCTGAGGAATCAATCCAATATCTGCAAAACTGCCTGCAGTTGGTATCTGACCCCAGGCATTTTATAAGAAAAGCCAATGCTTTAATGGGCATAGGTAATGTGCTGGTTAACATGCTTAAAGCCGAAGAATCTCTTCAGTATTTCCAAGAAGCGGCCGAAACCTTTGAGCAGCACTACGACCTTGGCAACATGGCAAGCGCTTACAGTAACATAGGTACTTCCTACGTTATCCTTAAAAACTGGGAGAAAGCAGAGGAATATTTATCCCGTTCACTTGAACTTCGCAAAAAATTCGGCACTCCGGCGCATTTAAGCATCTCTTATTATAACCTTGGCATTGTATATAAAGAACAAGGTAAGCTACACCAGGCCTACGAGGTATTAAATAAGAGTCGCGAAATTCTGCTTACCTGCAGCACTAAGCTGGATATGGAAATGACTATGAAAGCCCTGACAGAAGTGGCAGAACAGCTTGGCAATCCGCTGGCCGTAGTTTAAGGTACTATCTGCCGTAAACGTTCCAATACATAAAAAACCGCAGGGCAGGTGGTTGAGTTTTGGTAGGTAGTATTGGCATATTCAAAAAACTCCCCGCTATCAGTATAAGGGTAATTACGGCAGTCTCCCGGGCGTGCTTCGTAAATGCTGCAGTAGTTATCGGCGCCCAAAAACGGGCAGGGGCTCTTTTTTACTACATAGTCTCCATCCTCATCCAGCCTAAGGTAAGTTTCAATCATATCGCCCTGCTTCATTCCCAAAAACTTCGAAATGCGAACTATATCAGGTGTTTTAAACCTGGGCGAAATGGTTTTGCAGCAACTGGCACAATTCAGGCAATCAATTTTTTCAAAGGCTTCATCGTGTAGCGCAGGCAGGTGCTTTTCCATTCCACGCTTCTTTTTTGCCTTATCCAAAAACTGCTTGTTCGCCTTTTTTTGCTCGTTGGCCTTTTGCTTCCAGTTATTTATATCAAAACTCACCGGCGCAAATAAAACCTTTTGCCGCTTTACCTGCCCGTAATTAACGCATCTATAAAATGACTGCGGAATTAGTTGCGGCAAGCACTAATGTTAATACTTACTACATTTTTCCACAGTGCTATTCAAAACAGGTCATTAGACGCTTTAATCCGGCAATCCCATTTATATTTGTATTTTAATGACAAAAACGTTCACTCCCACCCCGGCGGTATTAGTTCTACAGGACGGCACCGTCTTCCACGGCAAAGCATTAGGTAAAACAGGCACTACAACAGGCGAAATCTGTTTTAACACAGGTATGACCGGCTACCAGGAAATCTTTACCGATCCCTCCTATTTCGGCCAAATCATAATTATGACGGCTGACCACATAGGCAACTACGGTGTAAAAAGCACTGAAGTGGAAAGCGCTGGTGTAAAAATTGCGGGTATGATCTGCAAGCGGTATACAGCCCAGGCATACTCCCGCAAAAATGCCGATGACAGCCTGCAGGGATACTTCGAAAAAAATAACCTGGTTGGTATCAGTGATGTTGATACCCGCGCATTAACCATACATGTGCGCACTAAGGGCGCCATGAACTGTATTATCAGTTCAGAAACTACAGATGTAGAAGCCCTGAAAAAGCAATTAGCCGCTGCCCCCGATATGGATGGCCTTGACCTTGCCATAAAAGTTACTACAAAAGATGCCTATAGTTACGGCAGTGCAGAGGCCCCCTTACGTGTAGCTGTTTTAGACTGCGGCATAAAGGAGAATATATTAAAGTGTATGACCGACCGCGGTGTATACGCAAAGGTGTTTAACGCCCAAACGCCTTTTAAAGAAATGGAGGAGTTTAAACCGAACGGTTACTTTATAAGCAATGGCCCCGGCGACCCGGCTGCCATGAAGTATGCGATTAAAACCGTTAAGGAAATCTGCGAGGCTAACAAACCCGTGTTTGGCATTTGCCTTGGCCACCAACTGTTAGCCCTGGCTAATAATATACCTACCTATAAAATGCACCATGGCCACCGCGGTATTAACCATCCGGTTAAAAACCTGATAAGCGGTTTCAGCGAGATAACCTCGCAGAACCACGGCTTTGAAGTTTCGCGCGAGGCTATTGAGAAATCATCTCATGTAGAAATTACGCACGTTAACCTTAACGATAATACCATTGAAGGCATACGCATAAAAGGTAAAAAAGCATTTAGCGTGCAATACCACCCTGAAAGTTCACCGGGCCCGCACGACAGCCGCTACCTGTTTGATCAATTTATTGAAGACATGAAATCTAACTAGCAGGCTAAAATGAAATATGCCGCGCTTTTACTTCTTCTTGCTCCATTACTCTTCTCCTGCAACAACAATAACTACCAGCCCGAGGGCTTTGGGGTTATAGATACCGTTGGCATTGCACAGGACACAGCCATGCAGTTAGGTATGGAGAGTTCCTACGAATACTTTAAAACCCATCAATGGGGACCTTACGATGTTTATGATGTTGTGGGATGGGGTAAGCCGGACTCAGGTGAGTTTTGCATTATATATCGCGGCCGCACTAATGTTAAGGATACGGTGGTAAAAGAAGTTAGACTTGGTAAAATAAGCAACAGCTGGCTAAGCGATTTAGACAACGACCAAAAACCGGAAGTGATGTTTACACGCGGCAGCGGCAACAGTATGCATGCTTTAAACGCATACGAGTTTACTGAAGGCAATAAACCAACCCCGCTTAAATACGATCCACAAATTATGACTACAGGAAGCGATAGTCTTTATGCAGATACTAAAGGCGGACACTTAATGCGCCTGGTTGGCGAAAAGCTTTACCGCTACACGCTCCGCGAAAATCATTTTTCGTTATTGAAATAATTACAACTTAACCTTTATCATCAGGCGCAAAAGCAGCCCTAACGAAAAGAAAAGGGAGACGCCGAACATAATGGCTGCTATGGTAGGATGCTTATCCCACACCATCATTACTACCGAGCCGGCAAGCATAACACAAATCAGAAACGTTATAGAAAGGATGCGCCCTATTTGCTTAACCGACCCCATCAGCACACCAGGATTGGCAAGGTTAATATCCATAATAACTTTGCCTTGCTTTAACTTAAACAGTATCTCATTCACTTCCCCGGGGAAGTCACGTATTAACCGCATGTAATCCTTTACAACTTCGTAGATGCCGCCTGCTATTTCCTTTGGCGAAAACCTTTCCTTTATCAGTTCCTCAGCATAAGGGCGAATGATATCCGCCAACGAGATATGAGGATTGAGATTGTATCCAAATTTTTCAATAGTAGCCAATGATTTGAGCAACAGATAAAAACTGCCGGGCAATTGCAATTCATACTTTAATATAATGTTTACGCTTTCATTCAATATCATAACAAAGCTCATGTTCTCGTAACTAAAAGCGCTGTGCCTTCGCAGCATCTCCTCAACCGAAAATTCCAGGTCCTCTCTTTCAGCAAAAAACTTTTTACCACAAAGCGTTAACAATGCATCTGTTATTAAGCTTGCCTTTTTAAGCGCAAGGCCCATAGTAAAGCCTGCTAAAAACTGCATGTGCGAGGGTTTAAGCACACCCACCATGCCAAAGTCAATAAAGGCTATCCTTTTATCAGGCAGAATAAACAGATTACCGGCATGTGGATCGGCATGAAAAAAGCCGTGTTTAAAAATCATCTCCAATAAAATGACTGCACCGTTGTTGGCAATCTCTTTAGGGTCGATATTATTCTGCAGCAACAACTGCACATTGTCCGGCGAAACACCTTCAACATACTCCATAACCAGCATTTTGCCGGTAGTAAGGTCGTTATGCACTTTGGGTATTTTGCAAATGGCAGAGTGGCGAAACATCTCACCGAAGCGGGCAGCATTGGCCGCCTCATTCAGGTAGTTTAGCTCCTTCAATAAAGTTTGGCCAAACTCATTTACCACTCCTACTATATCTACCGCATTTAAGCCCGGGTACTCCTTTACTAACTCAGTAGATAAAAAGGCAAGTATCTGAAGGTCGAGCTTAATTTTGGCAATTATGTTGGGCCGCTGAATTTTTACAACAACATCTTCGCCGCTTTTTAGTTTGGCTTTATAAACCTGGCCAATACTGGCTGAGCCAATACATTTGGTTTCAAAACTCTGAAAGAAGCTATCTATCGGGCCGCCAAGTTCTTCTTCTATTTCCCTTACTGCTAAATCGTGGTCAAACTCTTCCACTTCCGATTGCAGTTTCTTCAACTCCTTTCTCAACTTATCGGAAACAAGGTCGGGCCGATCGGCTAATATTTGTCCGAATTTTACAAAGGTTGGCCCCAATTCCTCAATAACCGTCCTTAAGCGTTCGGGGTCTGATAATACAATTCCATTTCGCTTGTATTGTTTTGGGATAAAGCGCATAAAAAAGCGGTGTTCGCTCATCCACTCCACAATAAAGTACTTTATCAAAATGCCCATTATACCAATGGCACGTACCAAACCCAGGTAATACTGACGAACACGGAAAATTTTAAACATAGCCTACTTTGCCTCTTGCTGTTTTTTAAGTTGTTCGGTCAATGTATCAATAGCATTTGTAAGCCGGTCTATCTTGTCGCTATCGGCTAAATTGCCTCCAAGGGCGCTGCTGATATTATTCTGCATCCTCAAATTCTCTTTCATCTCCTCCAGATAATCTACAATAGCCCCGGCCCACTTCTCAGCCTTTTCGGGGTCGTTTTGGTATTCCTCAATCAATCCGGCCACTTTAGTTACAAAGGCTTCCCTATCCGATAATCCTATGGTAAGCCCCAAAGCCAGCATGTCTTTCACAAAATTTGCCATGTATTTGCGTGGTATTAGAACTTTAATCTAACAAAAGGGCAAACAAATTCTCAATCATATTCCGACCCTTCACTTTATTGATAACGCCCGGCTATTGAGTTAAGTACGCATATTGCCTTTGCAGAATTTCGCCGTTAAGGTTATGTTCGCACCCATTAAACAACAAACATGAGCCAGATAGCCAAAATACATGCCCGGCAAGTATTAGACAGCCGTGGTAACCCTACTATTGAAGTTGACGTGATAACCAGCAACGGCAGCCTGGGTCGTGCTATTGTACCAAGCGGCGCAAGCACCGGCAAGCACGAGGCAGTAGAATTGCGCGATGGCGACAAAAAGAGATACCTGGGTAAGGGAGTGCTTAAGGCTGTTGACTTTGTAAACACAAAAATTGCAAAGGAACTGGAAGGCTTAAGCGTATTTGAGCAAAACGCTATTGACCAAATAATGATTTTACTGGACGGCACCTCTAACAAAGGCAAGTTAGGCGCCAACGCTATACTGGGTGTTTCCTTGGCAGTTGCCAAGGCTGCAGCCGAGGAATTGGGCATGCCCGTTTACCGGTATGTTGGCGGGGTTAACGCCAATACACTTCCTGTACCTTTAATGAACATCCTTAATGGTGGCGCACACGCTGATAATAAAATCGATTTCCAGGAATTTATGATTATGCCTGTAAACGCTGATAAATTCAGTGAGGCATTGCGTATGGGTGTTGAGGTGTTTCACAACCTCAAGAGTGTTTTAAAGAAAAAAGGATACAGCACTAACGTAGGCGACGAAGGCGGCTTTGCCCCCGAAATAAAGAGCAACGAAGAAGCTATTGAAACCGTGCTTAGCGCCATTGAGGCAGCAGGTTACAAACCCGGCAAAGATATTTACATAGCTATGGATGCCGCCTCTACAGAGTTTTATGATGAAAAAGCGAAAGTGTACCACTTCCATAAAAGCAATGGCAAAAAGCTTAGCAGCGAAGAGATGGTAAACTACTGGGCTAACTGGTGTAAAAAGTATCCTATTCTTTCTATTGAGGATGGTATGGCTGAAGACGACTGGAAAGGCTGGGAAATGCTTACTAAAAAAGTGGGCGATAAAGTACAGCTGGTGGGCGACGACCTTTTTGTTACTAATGTAAACCGCCTACAGAAAGGTATTGACGCTAAAACCGCTAATTCAATACTAGTTAAGGTAAACCAGATAGGCTCACTTACAGAAACCATTAACGCAGTTAACCTGGCCCATCGCAGTTCATACACCAGCGTTATGAGCCACCGTAGCGGCGAAACAGAGGACACCACAATTGCTGACCTTGCAGTAGCCTTAAACTGCGGGCAGATTAAAACCGGCTCTGCATCGCGCACAGACCGTATTGCCAAATACAACCAACTGCTGCGCATTGAGGAAGAACTAGGGCCTATGGCCTATTATCCCGGCAAAAACTTTAAATTTCTGAAATAATTCACCTCACATCCGAAGCTAAACCTTCGGATGTTTTATTTTTGAACAACTACAATTAAGTAAGCCATGAGAAACATACTCTGCGCATTGTTCGTTTTTTCTGCCTTACTATCCGGGGCACAGTCCTTTAATAAGGAACTACTGATTGGCAAATGGCAGTTTGTACAACTGCGCAATGGCGATAACGCTACCCATGTAGACAGCATGCAAAAAGCCATAACCGAAAACCTGAAAGGCTTGCAGCAGAATGGCGTGGTATCAAAAGCTGATTCTGCCGAAGCTGAAGCGCAGATAAAGAGTGAATTTGACGCACTACGCCAAATCTACATGCAGTTTGATAAGGACGGGCGGTTTCACGCCAAAGTGGGAACTGCCGAGCATATGTACGAAGTAAAAAATGCTACCTATAAATGGGAAAACGACAAGCTGGTAAGCATGCACGAACTGGATATGGATGAAATGGAATCGTGGGAAATTGAAGAGCTAACGGAGCACAAGCTGGTGCTTAAAGAATCACACGACGATAGCTACACCATTATTGAGTTCAAAAGGTAATCTGCAGCAATTATTCATTTCTTCTCCAATACCTTTAGCAGCAGATCGCCATATAGCTTGGCAATGTTTCTGCGGTACGCGCTCATCTGCTCATCAAAATCAGCAGGCAGTTTTTCGTCTTTAGCTTTATGTCTTACAACCAATCTCAGCAGGTTAAAAAACTTATCATATTCAGTAATCATAACCGATTGCGGCTTGTTGGCCAAAAACTTCTTATTCTTCTTTATAAGGTTTAGCGCAGTTTCCCAATCACCTATGGCAGCAAAATAAGCGTTGTGTACAATGCGGTTCAGTATCTCCCCTAAAAGGTCTGTTTCTACCCGGTTTACCTGCAAAAACATGTGTATATATTCCAATGCCTTGTCAAACTCATTTTTATGGATGTGCAGTACGGCGTAATTGCGGGCCACGTTAAAAAACATCCCTATGTCCGTTCGGTGCAATATTACATCCTTAGTATTCTCATCAAGCATATCCTGTGCTTCATCAAAGCGATGATTGATGATGGCAATAACCGCAAACATAACGGGGTGGTAAATATTTTTCTTCAACTCAGGCCACTTCCTCATACCTTCGCGATAGGTATCCAACGCCTTTTCAAAAAAGTCGCCCTGGCAATAGGCTTTAGCCAACTTAGTATATGTATATAATTGAAAGGGTTGCGGCACCGTGCCTTTTGCTGCTTCAAATTCCTTAAGGGCCGTTTCAAGGCTCTTAATCAGGTTGTCTGCATCCGATGTACAGAAGTCATAAAAATTAGCCTTTGCCAATTCCAGGTGAAAATTGGCCCGGTGCAGTTTCTTACCTTTTAATTCCTTTTCCCACTTATTGATGCTTTTCCAAAACTCAGGTTCATAGCTGGCGAAGGTGCCCATCACAGAATTGTAAAACAAAGCGGTGTGTTCGTACATTAACCATATCTCGGCCTTATCCTGCAAACCTGCCTTCGGGAAATGCTTCAGATATTCCGCACCGTATTTACGCAACAGGCTTATGTCAAGTTTGTTAACGCCTACCTTTCTGGCTGCTAAAAACGCCTGCAGGTAAAAATCCCGTAACTCTTTTTCTGTTCCTTTCTTAAGTAGCGCCTTCTCACGCATCTTCATCTCGTGGTATAACAAATCCGTAAGCTGTTTTTGCAGTAAAAGCGTAAATATCTTCTGATCAGTACCATCAGTTAAAAAGGCAAAGCTTTTTTCCAGTAAAACAGAATTGATTTTATCGAAGTGCGATTTGGACAGGCCAAGTTGCTGCTGAATCTCGCCATCTACCTCGGAGCTTATATTGCGGTAGTTAAGCGTTTTTTGCAACACTTCTTCCTCCCTGCCTTTTACAGGCATTAAAAGCATTTTTTGCACCTCTTCTTTGTTAAGGGCGCGCAATAAATCAAGCAGAAAACTCATATGCTACCAAAGCTGCAGGGTTCCCATACCCGGCAGTTAACGGTAAAAATAGCAAGGATACCAGTAGCTTGACATTATTGTTATACACCGCAACGGGGAAAGCCATATTTTTGACTATGCGGTTTAAACTCTTTTTATCCTTTACACTCTTCTGCCTACTCCCCTTTTTTGCTTTTTGTCAAACCACTTTGGTTAAGGGTACCATCTCTAACTATCCTGCCAACAAAGCAGGCAAGGTTACCCTGGCCCAATATCAAAATATGGTGTATCAGGCTTTGGCGAGCACCAATATAAAACCGGATGGCACTTTTGAGCTTATACCCGTAAAACCGTTGGAAGCCTCTACCTGCCAGCTTTGGTTTGAAACCGGCGATAGTATTCTGTTTATTGCCGGAGCGGACAAGCAGATAGCCTTTAAGGCCCGTTGGTATGAAGGGCTTATCATTGAAGCCGGCATTACAGGTTCTGTGCAGAACGAGCAGCTATGGAAAGTGAAAAAACTGCTGGTCCGCTTTAAGCAGTTGGAGGATAGCATTGGCAATGCCGGGCGCAGTATCGATGAATTTGACCCGCAATATTCAACCAAAACCACTGCCCTCAAAAATTACTACCAAAGGGAAGTTAAGAATTACAATATAGACCTCGGCTCTTTTACTGATGCCAGCCCCGATGGATATTGCTCAAAAGCAATTATACCTGCCCTTATGAAAGCTAATATGGACCAACTTAAAAGCGGGCAGGGATTCGACAACAACCGCTCATTTCAACACTATCACTTTTTCGATTACCTAAAAGCTACCGACACCTTATTGGCCACCTCTCCCTTTCTAAGGCAACAAATAATGAGTTATATGGACCTTTGGGTTAACCAAAACGAAAAGGGGTTAAAAAACGGGGTTGACGAGCTTATGAAGAAGTTCAACCTTGATAACGACTTGAAAAAATATGCACTAACCACCCTTACCGATTACTTTACCGAGCGTAATAATTTCCCCTTGGTGGATTATCTATTCAGCAATTATTACAACACCTGCGAAGCCCCGGCATTGCAGGGCAAATCGGCCGAAATTGTAGAACAAATGAAACGCCTGGCCCCCGGCAATAAGGCCCCTGATTTGATAATGCCCGATGCCAATGGCAACTACTTCTGGCTATCGCAGTTTAAAGCGCGCAATAATGTAGTGCTCTACTTTTTTGCAAGCTGGTGCCAGCATTGCCAAAAGCTTACACCTGAAGTATTGCAATACGCACAAAGCATGAAAGCCAAAGGGGTGGATTTTGTGGCAGTTTCGTTGGATAGCAAAAAGGAAGATTGGCTGAACTTTATCGCCAAAAACAAACTGGACTGGACAAACATCAGCGACCTGCGCTACTGGGATAGCGAAGCCGTAAAGCTGTACGCTTTAAGAGCCACCCCAACGTTTTACGTTTTGGATGGCTCTTTAAATATTATTAAGCGTACTAATGAGTTGGACGACGTTAAAAAGGCGCTTAAGCCGTAACTGCTATTTCGCTAACTCCAGACAACAATAAACGCCGTGAGTGTTACCTGTTCCCTGTGTGCCATCAAAGTTATTGCAGTCTGCTATGTTCGTGTAAATAGCAGCATCGTCACCGGCACGGTCGGCAAGCCACCGGTCAACTGCGGGAGTGAACCCTACGCCCGCCAAACAAGCCGTTCTTATCTGGCTGTAGGTGCACATTTGCGCTCCTTGATAAAACGTGTGACAATCTGATGATTTTTGGTTCCAGTTGCTATTGAAGTTTTCAGCATAAACGCAAAGCTTCCTCCATGTAAGATCTACACTGGCAGTTTGAACAGCAAAGCTAATAGTAGGACAAGTTGGGGAGGTTCCGTATTGTAAAATACCATTGACGTCAGCATGTACCAATCTGCCGCTGGCGTTTTCAAGGTTGCCCACGCGTAATTGTTGTCCGCCGCCATTGGGCCCAATGCGTACTAAACCTGAACCCGAACCTAATACGAGGTCGTTAGCTGCGCCGGTGGAAGAACCCTCTGCATATAAACCAACATAGCTCCAGGCAGTACCCACACGCAAACGGCCACGGCCGCCTTGAGTAAGGGTTTCATTACCCTGTACATGTATGTTGTTTTCAGTCCATATATCAGTGTTGTAAACGTTGGTTCCGTTTCCGCCAACAGCCAACTTAACAGCCGGGGCAGTTACGCCTATACCTACGTTGCCTGCATTGGTAATTACAGCAACATCATTATTTGCTACTCTAAAACCAATGTAACCGCCGCCGGTATTCTGTTTATTAATAAAAGTATAGTTACCATCACTGCTGGCAATCATAGCATAGCCGGTAGTGCTGGCCTGGTTTTGATGCGCTAAACCTGCCCATGTGGCACCGTGGCCTACATCGCCGATAAACACATTGTTAATGCGGGCATTGCCGCCTTGTACATCCAGCTTTTGCGTGGCAGATGCTATACCTATGCCTGCATTGCCTGTTACATACAAATTACCATTAGAGGTAATGTTAGAAGCAGCAAACTGCTCATAACCTGTACCAGGATTATTAAATGTTCTAATTACACCGGCTGCATCCATACCGATTTGTGAAGCTACAACACCAGGCCAATGGAATGATACACGCGGAGTGCTGGTGGTTCTAACTTCAATAGGGGCGGTTGTATAAACAGTACCCGTTCCGCCCGTAACATCAAATTGGTCCGAAGTAGTTAAAGTAGTACCATCATCTGTAACACTACTATTGCCACCGGTAGTTGCACTGGTAAATTTTATCATAGTGTTGGTAGTGCCATTAATATTAGCTGAACCCGCCGGGCCCTGAGGACCTTGCGGTCCCTGTACGCCTTGCGGACCTTGCGCGCCGGCAGGGCCCTGTATACCTTGTGCACCCTGTGCACCTTGAGGACCAACCGCACCCTGGGGGCCTTGTGCTCCGGCAGGGCCTTGTATACCTTGCGGACCCTGAGCACCTGCAGGGCCTTGAGGGCCTACCGCACCTGTGGCGCCTAAATCACCGGCAATGCCGATGTTCCAGCTTGCAAACGTACCGCTACCAACAGTGCGATCAACGTTTACTATCAGGGTTGTTCCTGAGTAAGAAGTTACCACACCCTCAACATAATTGGTGGCGGAGTTAGCAACGCGAACACGGTCGTTGGCTAAGTAGGCTAACCCTGCTTGTGTTGTAAATGTTTTGCTACCGGTGCCAATTACTACGCTGGTGGTAGAAGTAGCTGTGTAACCTGCACCTTGCGGACCCTGAACTCCTTGTGGGCCCTGTGCGCCTTGAGGACCAATGGCCCCCTGAGGACCTTGTGCGCCTGCAGGCCCCTGTACACCTTGTAAACCTTGGGGGCCCTGGGCGCCCTGAGCACCTGCTGGACCTTGAGCGCCTTGCGGGCCGGCAACGCCTTGATCACCGGCGATACCAATATTCCATGAGGCAAATGTGCCACCGCCAACAAAACGGTCAGCGGTAATTGTCATTGAGGTGCCTGAATAAGCAGTAACAACACCTTCCATATAGTTTGATGGATCATTGGCAATACGAACACGCATATTAGGTAAATACGCTAAACCCGCCTGCGTAGTAAATGTTTTGCTGCCGTTACTGATTGTATTACTGGTTGTAGATGTTGCTGTGTAACCGGGGCCCTGTGAACCCTGCGCACCTGCCGGGCCCTGTGGGCCTACTGACCCTTGAGGGCCTTGCGGACCGGCCGGGCCTTGTGGACCGGGAATGCCTGTATTGTCGCTTACCAGGCGCCAGGCGCTTCCTACATACACAACACTAATAACACCGGTAGAGGCGCCGATGGTATAACCGCTAAATGTTACCGGTTGGGCATCGCCATTGTAAATGGTAAGGTATTGGCCATTTTGCGGATTAGCAACCGAAGCATTACCATTGGCTGAGGCATTACCGTTATCCGTAATGCGAACGATAGATACGTTATCACCAAGAAAAAAGGCCGATGTACTGGCTGAAACAGTTACAGGAACAGAGCTTATCGCTCCATCAACCTGCAGCTTGGTTTGAGGATTATTTATACCGATACCTACGTTTTGTGCATAGGTTAAAATAGAAATAGACGAAATGAAAACGCCAAGTATTAGTTTTTTCATCAGTTGTATTATTTGTATAGAGAATGTTGAGTCCTGCTTGCAATAAACACATGCTTTTGCATGATGTCAAATGTATGTGCAGTTTTTTTGTTAAAGCAATGATATTAGACATGTCATTAAGAAAAAACGTCCTCTTTGCTGCGCGCTGCTGTGCTACACAGCATACACAATTTATTACTGTGTAAGATTTGCTATACACTTGTAATAAGTTGCCCCTTAACTGGAAAGATTAAATTCACAACCACAATTGCACTGATGCCGCTTAAGGAAATTCTTTTTTCAGCCTTGTATTTCCTGCTTTTCAATTTTGTAGTTGTAAAAAATAAGCGCTTCCAA
Source organism: uncultured Chitinophaga sp. (assembly GCA_964620645.1). GTDB lineage: Bacteria > Bacteroidota > Bacteroidia > Chitinophagales > LD1 > Bog-950. The sequence goes on along the minus strand of CAZUHU010000021.1, from coordinate 1,061 downwards.
CTTAGCGCTTTTAAGCCCTGGGTATCCGTTGCTCTGCTAAATGCGAAGTTTCTTGCCGGCTTATGCCTGTGGCTCATTTACACCTTTTACTACACGGACACCGCAAACAACGATGTCCACAAATTTTACAAGGATGCCCTTGTGCTTCATCAGGTAAAAGCGGAATCACCCAAAGCTTTTTACACCCTATTATTCAGCCCAATGACAGATTCAACGGCAAACATTTATGCCACCCGCATGCAAAACTGGGAGCGTAATTTTGATGAAGCGCCGGTAAACGAAAACCGTACTATCATAAGGCTTAATACGCTGCTCCTTTTTGTAAGCGCCAAAACGTATTTCGTACATGTACTCATTATGTGTTTTTTATCCTTTATAGGTTGGCTGCTTGTTGCAAACGCGCTTACCCCCTACCTTACGGATAAAAATTCCGGATACATCCTTCCGGTTCTTTTCTTCCCATCAGTTTTGCTTTGGGCATCCGGGGTAATGAAAGAGCCAATACTTATATTGGGGCTTGGCCTTTTTGTTTATGGATTTCTGGCTAATGCCGGTTTTATATTGAGGGTAACAGCGGTTTTTGCAGGGGCGCTTATACTGTTGTCAGTAAAATTTTATGTACTGGCTTGTATACTACCGGCAGGTATTGCATACGTGGCCGCAACAAAACTACGAACTAACTCAGCAGTGCTTTCGGCTTACCTGGTAAGCCACTTATTGATTGCATTGCTTGCCTTTAACCTGCAAAACATAAGCAACGTAAATGCCATGCAAATGCTGGTAAACAAACAGCAACACGCTATTAAGGAGGCAGGCTATTTTAAAGCAGGCAGTACGATAGAAGCACCGGTTATAACTGCCACCGCGCCAAGCATTATAATGGCCGCACCCAAAGCGTTATTCAATGCTTTAATGCAGCCTTCTTTGCTAAGTGCCCGCAAACCGGTGGTGTTGTTTAACGCAGTAGAGAATTTACTGGTGCTTGCTTTCCTTATCTACCTTTTAGCCTATTGCAATTGGAAAAACCCGAAGCATTTAAACACTGTACTTTTTTTGTTATC
>CAZUHU010000020.1:9487-32792 GCA_964620645.1 uncultured Chitinophaga sp. | reverse complement strand
AAGGCTTATATAGACCTAAGTTTTTATGATGAGTTGAAGAACCGGTTTAATGCTGCAGGCGATTTTGCTATGGCCTATGTAATAGCGCATGAAATTGGCCACCACGTACAAAATCTGATGGGCACATCAGATAAAGTGCACAACATGCGCGATAGGTTAAGCGAGAAGGAATACAACCGTTATTCCGTAGCATTGGAACTGCAGGCCGATTTTTATGCCGGCGTTTGGGCCCATCATGCGCAGCAAATGAAAGGGATATTAGAGCCCGGTGATATTGAGGAGGCGCTTAACGCTGCCAATGCCATAGGGGACGATAAATTGCAAATGCAAGGGCAAGGCTATGTAGTGCCTGATGCCTTTACCCATGGCACCTCTAAACAACGCATGTACTGGTTTAAAAAAGGATTTGAGACCGGCGATATAGAACAGGGCAATACCTTTGAAGAACTGGGCTTATAGGGTAATGTGCGCCGACCGAAACAGAAGTGTTGGGGTTGCATGCCAATAAAAAATTATCTGAAAAATAGTTCCATGTTAAGTGCAACCAAATTTGCGTTGCCCGATTCTTGTAATTACCTAAAACCAAACCGATGATTAAGAAATTTACCCTTTCGCTTTTTGCCCTTGTTTCTGCTTTATGTGGGTATGCCCAGGTGTATACTCAGGGGGATGTGACGGTCACTATTGCTCCGGCCGCAACGCACGACTCCACTAACTGCGCAAGCATTTCGCAGTTGATGTATAGTATAGAGATTCAAAACTCTTTTATGGGAGACTCTGTTAAAGTTATTGATCCCAGTTGGGGCGCTGTAATGTATGCTGAAGGTAATTCTTCAGGACAAAGCCCGTGGACCGTGATGGTTCCTTTTTTTCAGGGTCAAATGGTCTCTGATTTGGACATGTCCGGAGGATCGGTGTTTTTCTTTAATCCCGACACGAAGGTGGTTAGCGGCCCTGATACCGTCTATAATATTGTTTCGTCTTTCCCGTATGTAGTTCCCAACCCTTGCCAAATCAGCCAGTGCAGCGGACGTATTTATGCAGACAATAACGGTAACTGTAGCTATGACGCCGGAGACCAGGCGCTTGTGGGTTTGATTCCAAATACGCAACCCGTTTATAATACGCCAACCTATATATTGTCCGGGGCTTCAAGCTATGCTTCAAACGCCAATGGTATTTTTAGTTCGAATGTTATCAGCTCATGGCTTACTTCAGTTCAGGTCTCAATGCCAAGTAACTACCAGTTTATGTTTCCGCCTTCAGCATGTTCGCCCTTGGTGTACCAGTTCACAAGCCTGCCTCAAAACACTGCTGACTTTGCTTTGCAGTGTAACAACAATCTTGACGTACAGGTGCTGGGTGGCGGGCCATCATTTGTTAGGCCGCTTGTTCCGTTTTTCCTGAACGCGGGGGTAAGTAATATGGGTTGCTCTTCGGTAAACGGAACATTAAGTGTGGTGATTGACCCAAACGTAACTTACAATGCAGGCTTAAGCAGTAACCCTGCAAACAGCGTAAGTGGCGATACCCTGATATGGAATTATTTTAACCTTACCAGCCTCTCCAGCCCCGGTTATTGGAACGCCTTCTTTTCGGGGGTTCATCTAACCCCTTCTAACAATCTTAATATCGGCGACAGCGTTTGCTTCGAGATTTTTACGGCAGTGCCGGCTAATGATATTGACGCATCAAATAACTACGCTTCGTTCTGTATACATGTTGTAAACTCCTTTGACCCCAATGTGAAAGAAGTTAGCCCCAAAGGTGAAGGCGCGCAGGGTTTTATTCCTGCTACTACTCCTGAACTTACCTATACCGTACACTTTCAGAACACCGGGAACGCAGCGGCTTATAACATAACTGTAATTGATACTTTGGATAGCGACCTACAGGCAAGTGCACTTCAAATTGTTGGCGCCAGCCATACCATGACGCCTGAATGGAAAGCAGCCAACGTAGTGGCGTTTCATTTTTACGGCATTAACCTGCCGGATAGCGCTACTAATGAAGCTGCGAGCCACGGCCTTGTTAAGTTCAAGATAAAGCCGCAAGGTAACCTTGCAGCGGGAACACAAATTACCAATAAGGCCTCTATTTACTTTGATAACAACGCGCCTATTGTAACCAATACTGCGCTTAACACCATTGCTGCACCCAATAGCATAAAAGAAGAAACTGCTGCCCTGGGCGTGAATGTTTATCCTAACCCTAATAGCGGAACTGTAACCATTAGTTTTAGTGAAGAAGCACATGAAGCGAACATTAAGGTGATGTCTTTAGATGGAAAAATTGTGCTGGAACAGAACAGCATTAGCGGTAAGCAAATTGCCATTGATATCAGCGAACATGCAGCCGGTGTTTATTTTGTTGAGCTAAGCAACAAAGGAAAAACAGCCAGAGCTAAATTGATAAAGAACAGATAGCGGCAGGCTTAATTAATCATTAGTGAAGGGCAAAGACGGAGATTCCTCTATCTTTGCCCTTACGTTTTTAGGATAAATACCTAACCAATGCCAATTACTGTTGAACTAAGATTAACGCCTGAAGAGGCGGCCTCGCCCGAACTGGTAAAAGAATACGCTGCCCAGGCAGCCCAACTGGACGCTTCAAGCATAACAGAAGTTAAACTACTGCGTAAATCATTGGATGCGCGAAAGCCGCAAATAATTGTTTTACTAAAAGTGGATGTTTACTTACAGGGTGAAACCGCAGACCATTCGCTACGCACATTTAAAGTGCAAGCTGTTTCCGAAAAAAGGACCTGTCACATTATTGGCTTTGGGCCTGCGGGCATTTATGCAGCATTGCAATTGTTAGAGCGCGGTATTAAGCCTATTGTAATTGAAAGAGGCAAGGCAGTTAAAGAAAGACGACGCGACTTAGCTGCAATTAATAAGCAGTTGGTAGTAAATCCCGATAGTAACTACTGTTTTGGCGAAGGCGGAGCGGGCACATACAGTGATGGTAAGCTTTATACCCGCAGCAGCAAACGGGGAGACGTAAAGAAGGTGCTGGATGTTTTTATACAACATGGCGCTAATGAGAATATAGGTTACGAAGCACATCCGCACATAGGCACCAACAAATTACCGGCTATAATTGAAAACATGCGCCACACCATTTTGAGTAATGGGGGTGAGGTGCATTTTAATAAGAGATTGAGCGGCTTTAAAATTGATGGGAGCAAGATAACACGGCTACTATTTGCCGACGGCGATGAGCACGAATGCCAGAATGTGATTTTAGCCACCGGGCATAGCAGCAGAGATGTTTTTGAAATGCTGCACAAACAGGGCTTATTGATTGAAGCCAAACCGTTTGCTCTTGGTGTCCGTATAGAGCATCAGCAAACGCTTATTGACAGCATACAATATAAAAGAAGTGAGCGTGGAGAGTATTTGCCGCCCTCCAGCTATAGCCTGGTAACGCAGGCTTGCGGACGGGGAGTGTTTTCATTTTGTATGTGCCCCGGTGGCATTATTGCGCCCGCCAGCACAGCGCCCGGCGAAACAGTAGTGAACGGTTGGAGCCCCAGCAAGCGGAATGGCAAATATGCCAACAGCGGAATGGTGGTGGCAGTAAACCCAGAAAACTGGAAACACCTTGACCGGTACGGCCCATTGGCTGCGCTTGAGTTTCAGAAGCAGGTAGAACAAAGGGCGTTTGAGTTAACGGGAAGCATACAGGCCCCGGCTCAACGTATGGAAGATTTTATTCAAAATAAACAGTCGCAGGATTTGCCACTCTGTTCTTACATACCCGGCATTTTACCGTTTAAGTTGCAGGATATTTTACCTGCTTTTATAAGCCAAAGCCTGCGCGAAGGCCTTATTGATTTCGGGAAAAAAATGCGTGGCTATCGTACAAATGAAGCTGTTTTAGTTGGTGTGGAAAGCCGTACCAGTAGCCCGGTGCGTATACCAAGAGATAAGGTAAGCCTTCAGCACCCGCAACTAAGTAACTTATACCCTTGTGGTGAGGGTGCAGGCTATGCCGGCGGCATTGTAAGCGCGGCTATGGACGGAATAGCCTGTGCTAAGGCAGTTAGTTTTTAACGCTTGTTGTTTGTTTCATATGTTTTAAGCGTAATGTGTTTGCTGACAAAACTCATTTGGAGGGAAGGCGGCTGCCATATGACATTTACTATGTAAAAACATAGTAGATGGAAACAACAGTATTAAAGGATGACTTGATGACGCCTGAAGTTATCGCAGATCCGCATAGCTATTATCGCCAGTTACGGGAAACGGAAAGGGTGCATTGGAACGAAAAATGGAAGGGCTGGGTGCTTACCGGCTACAAGGAGTGCGTAGATGTTTTGCGTGATCCTGATCATTTTTCTTCGGACCGCATGGGTTACCTGGCCAATGAGTTGTCGCCAAAAGAGCAAGAGGAAATTGCACCAATTTTTAAAGTGTTGAAATACTGGATGGTGTTTCGTGACCCACCCTCCCACACGGTGTTGCGCATGCTGCTGAACAAGCTGTTTACACCTGTAGCCATTGAACGCTACCGACCTATGGTTCGTAAAATTGTGCAGAAGACTTTGGATAGGGTTATTGACAAAGGCGAAATGGAAGTGGTGCGCGATTTTGCTTATGACATACCTATGGCTGTAATTCTGGAGTTGATAGGCGCCCCTGATCTGGACAGAGAGAAGATAAAAGAATGGTCAGAAGCAATTGGCGTCTTTTTCTTTATAAAAGCAGATGAACCCAAGCGCCGGGAAATTGCCTGCGAGGGTATTACCGCTTTAGTAAACTACATTGAGCCCCTTATTGCCCACCGCAGGGAACATCCGGGTATTGACTTAATAAGCCTGCTTATATCTGCTGAAGAAGCAGGACAGATTACTTACGATGATGTGTTAGGCACTTGTGTATTGCTGATTTTTGGCGGGCATGAAACTACCATGAACCTGATAGCTAATGGAGTTTGGGCCTTTATGAACAATGCTGAACAGTGGGATTTGTTGAGTAAAAACCCGGCCTTAATTAAGAAAGCTGTTGAGGAGTTATTGCGCTACGACGGTTCAGTAAAAACAACAGTGCGTTGGGCAAAAGAAGACGTAATGGTAGCGGATAAGCTTATTAAAAAAGGCGAACGCTTATTGGTTAGCCTTTCAGGTGCCAACCGCGATCCGCTTCAGTTTCCGAATCCTGATGTGCTGGATATAACACGTGATCCTAACCTGCATGTTGCTTTTGCTCACGGCATACATGTTTGCCTGGGCGCATCACTTGCCCGAATGGAGGCGGAAGAAGCATTTGCCTGCTTAACCAAACGTATAAGTTGCCCTAAGCTTAAAGAAGACGCGTATCTCAATTATTATCCATCAGTAATTCACCGGGCTTTAAAGAATCTGCCCATTACTTTTCAAAAGATAAACTAAGGGTTATGAGTAAAATAAAAGTTACCGTTAACCATAACCGCTGTGTGGGTTCGCGCTTATGTGTGGGCTTTTTGCCTGATGTATTTGATATGAATGAGAGGGGCCAATCTACTGTTATCAAAGTTGAAAGTGCCAGCCCTTTGGAGTTGGTTCAAACTGCGGAGCAGTGCCCCCAATGTGCTATACGCGTTGAAGACATAGAAACGGGAGAGGTGTTGTTTCCTCCTTCGGAGTTAGAAACGTAACATCTTATTGCTTTATAAATGTCATTCCGTATAGCCGTTCATCGATAACAACCTTTACGTAATACGTACCGGCGGATAAATCTTTAACGTCGAACGTATAAAGCCCGCAAGAAGGGCAATTTTGTTGCTGTACTAATTTGCCTGTGTAATCAAAAAGCTCAGCTTTTGTGATCGGCCTGTTAGTGGAACTAATTGTGACCACCTCGTGCGCAGGGTTTGGCGAAATAATGAAGAGCGCACTTTCTAACGCGAGGATTCCCAAGCCAGAAACAGCAAAGAGATTGGATGTGTTGCTGCAGCCGTTGCTATCTGTTACTACAACATTATATTGACCGTTTGAGGTTAATGCTATACTCGGTAAAGTGTCATCTAATAGTAAGGTGCCGTTAAAATACCATTGATAATGTAAGGCAGTGGAAGAATACAGTGTATCTGCACTTTGTGAGATTACCGGCACAGCCGGAAGGGGGTACACCTGTATGGTAACCGGCGCTGAACTTGCGGTGCAACTGTTTGCATCAGTTGTAGTAACTGTATAAATACCGCTTTGATGGACATATATACCGGTGGATGTTTCACCACTACTCCACAAATAACTATCGGCAGCGCTTGCACTAAGCAATATGCTGTCCCCTTCACAAACAGAGGCACTTCCGTTTACAGTAATAGCGGCTGCGCTATTGTTTACAGAAAGATGGAGTATAATTAAGCTATCACAACCGCCTGCATTGGCCAGCGTATCGTAATATATACCTGCAGTAACAAACTGTTGGCCATTAAAAACAAAGCTTTGGCCGCTACAGATGTTTTGTGTAATGGTGGTTGTATCGGCCGAACATGCCGCAATGACAATGCCGGTATAATATCGCGCAAGGGCAATGTCAGAAGATGTTCCATTAAAAGTTGCACCTGCCATAACGGCTTTGCCATCAGGTTGCAATTGGATGTTGTACGCCTGATCCTCACTGCTGAAAAAGGCCGTGGTAACAAGCCCCGTTGAGTTGAAGCTGTTATCTAAAGTGCCATCAACATTATAGCGAAGCAGTACAAAATCATCGTTTAAAGGATTGCGTGCATAACCGGTGGCTAACAGTTTCCCATCCGGTTGAATGACAGCCGATGTTAGGTGGCCATAGCCTACCCCCACGTGGGTGGTTAACTTACCGTTTACCCCGAAGGAACTATCAGGCAGACCATTAGCAGTGTAGCGCGCTATTGCGGGGTCGGTATCACCATTATAACCTGATGAGCCAACTGCGGTAATATTGTTTCCGTGTAAATAAATGGCGCCGATTAAGTCATCATCATTAAAGCCAAAATCGGTTTCTATAAAACCGTTAATACCAAAAGAGCTGTCAGTACCGCCATTTGAATATAGCCGTGCTAATGCAAAGTTATAGCCGCCCCCATACATGCGCAGCCCGCCAATTACATACTTGCCGTCGCTTTGTACTTCAATATCACTACCGTAATCTTCAAAGGGCCCTAAAGGATACACCAGCACGCCATTTACGCCAAAGGTGCTATCCAAACTACCTGAGGTTGTAAAACGGGCGAGTGTGTTGTTATACCCTTGCATGGCCGAGTAACCAATTACCAGCAGTTTCCCATCAGCCTGTAATGCACCTGCATTAGCACGTTCTACCATAGCTGGGTTAAAGTCCAGTGTAACCGATCCGTTGGTGCCAAAGGTGCTATCGGGAAAACCGGAAGCAGAGTAGCGCGAAACCATCCATTTACCATTACTGTTATTTGCAGCCGTTGTGTTTCCAATCAACAGAATTTTTCCATCCGGCTGAATGAGCATATCCGCCGCCAGTTCATTGTTGCCTAAATCAGTAAATGTTTTACCATTAATGCCGAAGGTGCTATCGACTTTGCCTGATGAGTTATAGGCAGTAAGAACCATATCAAAGTTGGCCCCCGGCTTGGCCTGTCCGGCCACCAAAATGCGACCGGAGTTTAAAATTTTCATGGTATAAGCCAACTCAGCATTTGATGTAAAATCGCTGGTCACTTTTCCGTCCAGGTCAAAGCTTACATCAAGGGTGCCCGGTTGTTGGGCGCTTAAAAGCGTAGCAAGGCTACACGCTACGCATAGCAGAATAAAGTTTTTCATCGCAGGTAAAATAGTCCGCTATGAATATGAGAAAAATAAGATAAAGCATTAAAACAAAAAGGCCCCTAAAGGGCCTTTTATTAAGACGGAGATACGAAAAAGATTTTATAGCGATGCGCTGGTGTTGGGCAGCTTTTCGAAAACAACGGCAGGCACTTCAACTCTAAGGTTTTCAATTTTACCCTTAATGCTCAGTATTGGTGTATTGCCGTCTGAAGCAAATACCTTTCTCACCTTGCAATCAAAATCGGCAGTCATGTTAAAGCTTTTGTGATCGCTGCTCCATGTTATGCTTTTGATATTAAAGTTGGTCTCTTCAGGCAGGTGGTAAAACTTTTGCTTGTTGAACTCGAACTGTAACTTGTTTACAGCTATGTTGCCGATTTTGCCTTCATTAAAAGCAAAGTCAATATCAATGCGCTGCGGGTTGGTTCCGCCATCTTTGGTTTTTGTGTTGTTTCCCCAAAAAGTAAGCGCTGTTGTTATGGTTCCGTTTTTATCGGCAAGGGATGCAGTTACACTGTTTTTTTCGCGGGCATCAAAACCAAACCCGTCAATACGGATGGCATATCCGTTTTTAATTTGAAACAGTACGGCCTCGTCAGTAATTATTTCTTCTTCTTCAGTAAAGGAAGAACCTATGACTAAAGCAAACATCAATAAAAAAGCGAAGGGTAGTTTTTTCATGACATACTGGTTTAAACCGGTGGTAGCCGGGATATAGTTAAACGCGTGTTGACAAAAAAGGTTACAGGAATGAAACCTTTATGTACCTGTCCTTGCTTCATATATAAATATCGCAGTATAGAGCGCATGCTTTGCGGCAGTACGGAAAGCCTTCCCCCTTTTGATTTATTATGTTCATAAGCTGACTAACGATTTCATTTGCCCGGTAAAACTTAATGTTAGAGCGGTCTTTATTATCCAGTATCGCCAGTTCATGGTATTACTATAACCGCCTTTTACCTGTTCCGCTTCAAAATCTTCACCAAGAAGGTTAACATGAACAGCTTTTTAACCTTTAGATAACCAATCGCGATTATTTTGGCGGCATAAAACCCTGCTATGGATAAACTGTTATTTACCCCCGGCCCTTTAACAACCAGTAAAACAGTAAAGGAAGCTATGCTTCGTGACCTCGGCTCGCGCGATACCTCCTTTGTAAAAATTGTTGCTGATATAAGGGAGATGCTGCTGGATGCAGGATCTGTTTCGAAGGCTGCAGGGTATGAAACCGTAATTATGCAGGGTTCAGGCACCTTTGGAATAGAAGCGGTTATTTCATCGGCTGTACCAAAGGCCGGTAAATTGCTGGTTATTGTAAACGGAGCCTACGGGGAACGAATAGTAAAGATAGCGGCAGTGCACCGTATACCCTGCGAGGCCCTGGTTTTTAGCGAAAACGAAATTCCGGACATACAAAAAGCAGAGGAGCACATTAAAAAGGGCTCCTTCACGCATCTTGCTATTATACATTGCGAAACAACCAGCGGCATTTTTAATCCTATTGAAGCATTTGGTGAGTTAGCTGCCAAACACAACCTGGTTTATATTGTAGATTCCATGAGTGCTTTTGGTGCTGTGCCGGTGGACATCAGCAAATGCAGGATTGATTTTCTGATATCTTCTTCTAATAAGTGCATTGAGGGGGTTCCCGGTTTTTCCTTCGTAATTGCCAGGCGCGAGGAATTGGAAAAATGCAGGGATAATGCCGATACACTTACCCTGGACCTGTATGCTCAATGGGCGGGGCTGGAAAAGGACGGTCAGTTCAGGTTTACACCGCCAACCCATGCGCTATTGGCTTTTTGGCAAGCGTTACAGGAGCTTAAAACAGAAGGAGGCGTAGCGGCGCGCTCGGCCCGGTACCAAAACAATTTTAATGTACTTTCAGAAGGTATGAACCAGTTGGGGTTTACTGAATACCTGCCTAAGGAAAAGCAGGGCTACATCATTCAATCGTATCTATATCCTGAAAGCAGCAACTTTAATTTCACCACCTTCTACAATAAACTAAACGACCTTGGGTATGTAATTTACCCGGGCAAACTTACCAAGGCCAACTGTTTTCGTATAGGCAACATTGGGCAGATTTACCCTGAACAGGTGAAGGGGCTTTTAGCCGCTATACAAGCAGTGAAAACCGAAATGGGATTTTAAGGCGCAGGCTTAATTATGTTCTGTTGTATGGTTTGCACCGGCCCGGGGCATTCGCGCTTATGGCAGGTAACACAGGCGCTAACCATAGTGTTAAACATTTCTTTTCTGTCGCCCTTTTCTTCTTTGTAATATTTATCCAGGCCGGTTAAAAATTGTGTAGTGTAATCCGCGTGGTCTACCGAAAGATGTTTGCCTTCTGTAACTTTTGCGGTGGTCATTTTTTTGATAAAATGAGGATAAGGCTGTCGGCTCTTGCCTTCCTGTATAAGCTCCTTCTCTTTCTTTATAAAGCTGAGCATATGCTTCATAATTTTAGCAAGTTCGCTATCAGACGAAAGGCTAAAAGATGTATTGCTGAATAGCACTGCCAGCAAAAAACCTGAAAGAATGATTTTGTTACGCATAATTATGGCACGAAAGTAGCGATTGTAGTTAAGCCTACGTACTTATGAAAGATTACTTATGGCTGCTTTGAAAAAATGCATATCTTGAAATAAATAACACTGTTTTGTATGCTTAAAAAAGTCTTTCTCTTTTTGTCTTTGTTTTTTGTGTTAGCTGCGGGTGCGCAAACAGTTGAGGAGGCTGTTGCTAAAAATGATACGGCGCTTTTAAAAAAGCTACTGCTTAAGAAGCCCGACCTGAACAAGGTAGATAAAAATGGTGTTAGCCCTTTAATGACGGCTTGCCGATGGGGTTACTTTGATATTGTTGCCTTGTTGCTGGAGGCCGGCGCAAAACCCGATAGCCCTAAAAGTCCCAAGGGCAGAACCGCCTTAATGGTTGCCTGTGCTTATTACAGCGATAAGGATGTATGTAGGTACTTGATAAAATATGGCGCTGATGTAAATGCTAAAGCGGATGACGGTACTACTGCTTTAATGTTAGCGGCCCAGAACGCTAAGGTTGATGTAGTAGAATTGCTTTTAAAAAATAAGGCTGACGTTAATGCTAAAGACAAACAAGGCCAAACTGCCCTTGATTATGCGGAAAGTGCTAACCCTGAAGTTTTAAAGGAGGCTTCAGGCGGGCAGAATATGAACCTTAGCAAGGAGGAGGTTATCTCGTTGCTGGAGAAAGCACTGTTACCGCCCAAGTAGAAACACAGAAAAACCACTTTGCGCCCCCTGAAGGAGCTCTGTGCTGGTTATTGCAGGTTGTGCCCAACCGAGAAGTTTACTTACGTATTTATAGAATTCGTTTACCGTGTACCCTTCGGCGCGCAGTGCCCGGAGAGAACCGTTGCCGGCAGACTTGGATAGTTTCTGCCCTGAATTATCGGTGATGAGTGGATGGTGGTAAAAGGAGCAACCGGCAAAAGCAGTTTTACCGCTAATTGTAGCGAGATAGGTTTGGGCGGCCGTGCTGCCTAATAAATCCTGGCCACGAATAATGAGGTTAACATTGTAAAGCAAGTCATCAGCAAGTGATGAAACCTGGTAGGCCACCATGCCTTCCTTTCGCCTAACCACAAAATTGTGCATGTCCTTATCTAAGGGAGTACTAAGCGCGCCTGCCACAGCATCTTCTATTACTATGGCACTATCGGGCGTTAGTACCCGTAGGGCTGCTTCCGGACTATTTAGCGGCACTGCTTTATTAAAACAGTTGCAGGCTTCTTTTTCAAGGCTTTTACGCGAACAGGTACAGGCAAAAACTTTACCGGTGGCAATAAGTTCTTCTAAAAATGCATGGTAGTAATCCTGCCGGTGGGTTTGCGAGAATTTTTGTTCGTGCTCTGTAACTGAGAATGGGCCTTCGTCCCAATCAAGTCCTAACCACTCCAGCGTTTCAAATATATCTTCAAGATATTCAGGCCTTATACGCGGAGCATCCAGGTCATCAATTCTGAGCCTTACACTGCCGCCGGCCTTACGTGCCCATAGCCAGGTTAAAACAAAGTTTAAAGCATTGCCAATGTGCAAATATCCACTGGGGGTGGGTGCAATACGGGTGCGAACCATATCTGCAATTACCTTAAGCGGTCCAGGCTTTTAACAAGGTCTTCATCCTTGCGGATAAAATAAAAGGCTGCAAGGTTAAAGATGATAGCTGCAAGGCCAGCCAGGTTCCAAAAGGTAAGTTTAACGTTACACTCTATTACCTTATGCGTTAAAAATTCATCGTAGCGGCACTCCCATGTTTGATAGCGGTAGAAAATGTAGCAGAGTGAGCAAACCCAAAACAAAATGGAGAACCAGGTAAACAGCATTTGCAGCTTGCGGTTTTTGAAAAGAAAAATGCTGATAAGCGCAAAGCCACCTGCGGTGCCTGCCAGTATGGCATTAATAAAATAGAGATAACCTTTATAAAACTCGTGAACTTCCCAGCCGGGGTGAGTGTTGGTTTTGGTGCCTTCAACCATAGCTATAAGCGGAAACCACAAATACAAGCCTAAACAAACAAGCACCAATAAAAAAAACACCGTTTGGATTCTTTGAATCATAGATTGCGTTTTGAAAAATTACTTTTGAGCCACAAACCTAAATTATTTCTAACTGTAAAAACAGTACCGGGAAGGTTCCGGGAAGGAAAATAAAATGGAAGCTTACATAATTGATGCGGTACGCACGCCAATAGGAAAATTTAACGGTAGCCTGAGTAATATCCGCCCCGATGACCTGGTGGCAATGACCATTAAAAAACTGGTGGGTAGAAACGAAAGCTGGCTTGACCCTGCTTTGATTGAAGAAGTAATTCTTGGAGCTGCCAACCAAAGCGGCGAAGACAACCGCAACGTGGCCCGCATGGCGGCTTTATTGGCCGGGTTACCCATAAGCGTAGCAGGCGTAACGGTTAACCGCCTTTGTGCCTCGGGCCTGCAGGCAATTGCCGATGCCGGGCGTGCTATTAAAGCCGGAGAGGGAGAGATATTTATTGCCGGTGGTGTTGAAAGCATGAGCAGGGCGCCTTACGTTTTATCGAAAGCCAACGGAGCGTTTGATCGCACGCAGCAATTATTTGACACTACCATAGGCTGGCGTTTTACCAATAAGGCCTTCCCTAAAGACGTAACCTTTAGTATGGGCGAAACAGCAGAGAATGTTGCCAACAGCTGGAAGATAAGCCGCGAAGAGCAGGATAGCTTTGCCGTAAACTCTCAACAGAAATACCAGGCAGCCCATTTGCAAGGCAAGTTTAACGATGAGATGATACCCGTTGAAGTAGAGAAGGGCAAGGGCGAAAAAATCTTTTTTGAAAAAGATGAGCAACCACGCTTGTCGTCAATAGAAGATTTAGCAAAGCTGAAACCGGCTTTTGTTGCCAATGGTACAGTTACCGCGGGCAACTCAAGCGGTATTAATGATGGTGCCACGGCGCTTATAATCGTTAGCGAAGAAGTTGTTAAGCGCTATAATCTTAAACCAATGGGCCGTATAGTTTCAGTTGGGGCTGCGGGTGTTCAACCATCATGCATGGGCGTAGGCCCGGTGCCCGCTACTCAAAAAGCATTAAAGCGAGCCGGCCTTACTGTAGAGGACCTTGGGCTGGTTGAGTTAAATGAGGCATTTGCATCGCAATCTATTGCCTGCATGCGCGATTTAAACCTGAACCCTGAAATAGTGAACGTTAATGGTGGAGCAATAGCCTTGGGGCATCCGCTGGGTAGCTCAGGTGCACGTATCAGCACCACTCTGCTTTATGAAATGAAAAGAAGAACCGACGTTAAATACGGCCTGGCTACTATGTGTGTGGGTGTGGGCCAGGGCCTTGCTATAATTTACGAAAAGTGTTGATTGTGCAGCCCGAGGTAAAACAACGCTACTTTCTTCACCTTGCCTTTGATGGCACTAATTATTGTGGTTGGCAGGTGCAGGCCAATGCTCCTTCTGTACAGCAAACCATTAACGAAGCTTTATTTAAGCTGTTAGGGCATGAGATACGTTCCATGGGTTGCGGACGTACGGATAGTGGTGTGCATGCCAAAGATTTTTACATGCACTTTGACGCCTACAAGGAAATTAAAGACCTGAAAAATTTTTTGTTCAGGCTGAATTGCGTTTTGCCGGATGATATTTCCATCTACGGCATTTTGCCGATGGAGGAAAAAGCCCATGCGCGTTTTGATGCAACCGAACGGACATATGAGTACTATATCTACTTCGATAAATCTCCTTTTGTGCGGCGTTTTGCCTGCTACCAGGGTTTTTACAAAATAGATTGGGAAAAAGTGGTGGAGGCTGCCGAGTTTATAAAAGGCATTGAGGACTTTACTTCTTTATGCCTGCCCAGCGAAGATTTTAAAACTAACCTCTGCTATATCAAGCAATCCCGCTGGGATGTGCTACCCGCGCAGCACTTGATTCACAAACTGTACGATGCGCAGGATGTAAGTCCAATTAATTCAAAAACAGGCCCGTTAAAAGGTGAAGTTTTCCGCTTTACCATTACCAGCAACCGTTTTTTAAGGGGCATGGTGCGCCGTATAGTAGGCACCAGCCTTATGGTGGGCAAGGGCAAAATATCGCCGGAGCTGTTTAAAGAAACCGTTAGCGCTAAAAAGGAGTTCAAAGTTCATCACCTTGCCCCCCCTAATGGGCTGTTTCTGTCAAAAATTAAATACCCGTACATTTAAACGTTGAAACACCGATTCAGGAAGCTTATTACTTTTGCGGCGGATGGCAGAAGGACAAAAGCAGGCTTTTTTAGATTTCGGTTTATTAAAACGGATTATTCACCTGGCAGACCCTTATAGAGGAGTTTTCTATTCTTCTATATTTCTTTCGGTATTGCTGGCGGCTTTGGCGGTGGTTCAACCGCTGATGATCATTTACACTACAGACCATTACATAACTGACGCTCACTTTGATTTTGATGGTTTAAAGCGTATGGCTATTTGGATGGTATTTGTGCTGATAACTACCGCAGTGCTGCGCTACAGCTTTAACTACATAACTGCCTGGCTGGGGCAAAGTATTGTAAAGGATATGCGGGTGCGGGTTTATGCGCATATTATTGGCTCGCGCCTTGGCTATTTTGACCAAACACCAATAGGAACATCCACCACCAGAACCATCACCGATATTGAGGCCATAAACGATACCTTTAGCGAAGGCCTTATAAGCATAGTAGCCGATATACTTACCATTGTAAGCGTGTTTGTTACTATGGTATGGGTTAACTGGAAGGTAGGCCTGGCAAGTATAGCAGTGCTGCCTTTTCTTTTATGGGTAACGCGCTGGTTTCAACAGGGGGTTAAAAAATCCTTCCAGGACGAGAGGGCTCAGATTGGACGGCTAAATGCGTTTTTACAGGAGCACATAACCGGTATGCGCATCATCCAGATTTTTAACGTAGAAGAGAAGGAACGGCGCAAATTTGAGGAAATAAACTTAGCGCTTCGCGAAGCAAACGTTAAAGGTATATGGTATTACTCTTTGTTCTTTCCTGCCGTGGAAGTTTGCCTTGCTGTGGCTATAGGCTGCATGGTGTGGATGGCCTCGCATGAAATGTTAGGCGGTGGAACTTTTAACGATAACCCCCTTGATATTAAAGGCGTGGGTATTATTTCGGGTTTCCTGCTGCTGATAAACATGCTGTTCAGGCCACTTCGCTTTATTGCAGATAAGGTGAACGTAATACAACGCGGCATTGTAGCCAGCGAGCGCGTTTTTAAACTGTTAGACAAAGACGAAAGCATAGCCAACCACGGCACACATGCACCATCCGAAGTTAAAGGCAAATTGACCTTTGAAAATGTTTGGTTTGCATACAGCAACGAGAACTGGGTTTTAAAAGATGTAAGCTTTAGCCTGAATGCCGGCGAAACTTTAGCTGTTGTTGGTGCAACAGGCTCCGGCAAAACCACCACCATCAGTTTGCTGGGCCGTTTTTACGATATAAATAAAGGTTCGATAAAGGTAGATGATATTGATATACGTGAGTATGA
Source organism: uncultured Chitinophaga sp. (assembly GCA_964620645.1). Lineage (GTDB taxonomy): Bacteria > Bacteroidota > Bacteroidia > Chitinophagales > LD1 > Bog-950. The sequence goes on along the minus strand of CAZUHU010000020.1, from coordinate 16,983 downwards.
GCTAAGCGCTTTGCGTTCAAAAATGAGCGTAGTACTGCAGGATGTATTTCTGTTTGCGGGCAGTGTGTACGAAAATATAACCCTGCGCAACCCCAACATTACAAAGGAACAGGTACTGCACGCCGCTAAGCTGGTTGGGGCACACAGTTTTATTTCAAAACTGCCCGGGGGTTATGATTATAAGGTAATGGAACGCGGTGCCACACTTTCCATGGGCCAGCGCCAGTTGATTTCCTTTGTAAGGGCTTTGGTGTACAACCCGGGAATACTGATTCTGGACGAAGCCACCTCATCAATTGATACGGAAAGCGAGGCCCTTATTCAACATGCCATTGAAGAGCTGGTTAAAGGCAGAACATCTATAGTAATAGCGCACCGCCTAAGCACAATACGGCATGCGCACAAAATTGCGGTGTTTGACAAAGGCACTCTTAAGGAGTTTGGCCGCCACGAAGAACTGCTGGCGCTTAACGGTTACTACCGCCGCTTATACGACATGCAATTTGTTAAGCAAGATGTGAACGTTTAACCAGATTTACTATAAAGAGTTACAAATCAATTAATTGCACCTTTAATAGGCTGTCTATTTTTATAGATTTGCGCCCAGCGAAAATTCTGAAAACGGTTTGGAAATTGAACTTTTGTTGTTATACTTGTTGTATTGTTAACCAAACACATTATTTTATGAAAAAGGTATTTTTAATGTTAGTTGCTGGTGCTTTCATCAGCATGTCTCTGGTATCTTGTAGCAAGTGCGGCCACTGCGAAATCAGCGGTGTTTCCGGCACTAAGTACTGCCAAAAAGACGACAAGACTGCTTATGACGCTTACGAGTCAGCTTGCAAAGCTGCCGGTGGCACATGGAAAAACGACTAATTCCACTAATTGGTTTTGTAAAAGGGTTGCCTGAACCGGCAGCCCTTTTGCGTTTTTAGGGCTATAGGTTGCCCTTTTTTTCAAAATCCTTCATGGCTTCAATCAATACGTCAACGCCATGCTCAGGCATAGCATTATAAATTGAAGCGCGCAGGCCACCAACGTAACGGTGTCCTTCAATACCAACAATACCGTAATCGGCCGCAAAAGCGGCAAATTTTTTATCCTCTTCCTTATTGCCTGTTGTAAAGCAAACGTTCATTAAGGAGCGGTCCTCTTTAGCCACTATGCCCTTAAACATGCTGCTCTCATCTATAGCTGCATATAGCTTTTGCGCCTTTTCATTATTGGAGGTCTCAAGGTTCTTAAGCCCTTTTTTCTTTATCCACTCCAGCGTAAGGTAGGAAACGTATACCGCGAACACAGATGGAGTGTTTAGCATACTTCCCTGCTCAATATGTTTGCGGTAGTCAAGCATTTTAGGTATTGGCCTGTTTACCTTACCCAGTATTTCGCGGTTTATAATAACCAGCGTTGTACCGGCAGCGCCCGCGTTTTTTTGTGCACCGGCATATATTAAATCAAAGCGATTGAAATCCAACTCTCTCGAAAAAATATCACTGCTCATATCACAAACCACGGGCACTCCGCTGTTTAGCGGTAACTTGAAGCCATGTAATTGTGTGCCATAAATGGTATTGTTGGAAGTAGTATGCAGGTAGGCCGAACCGGGCGCTATGGATAATTGATTCGGTATGTGGGTGTAAGAATCCTCTCTGGAAGATGCTGCAATATGAACATTGCCGAAAAGCTTTGCCTCCTCCAACGCGCCATGCGCCCAATAGCCGGTATCTAAATAGGAGGCCGTTGCTTGAGGGTCCAGCAAATTATAGGGCACCATGTGAAATTGAGAAAGGGCGCCCCCATGCAGGTAAACAACTTCGTAGCGGCTATCCAGTTGCAATAGGTCCTTAACCAAGGCACGGGCCTTTTCCATTACCTCTACAAACCGCTTTGAGCGGTGCGAAATTTCCAGGATGCTAAGCCCCGTTTGTTGGAAGTCCGTTAAGGCTTCGGTAGCCTGTTGCAAAACTTCTGCCGGTAAAATGGCGGGCCCGCTGTAGAAATTTATTTTCTTCATGGGGCAAACATAAGGCTTGCTTAGCACACCCTGTAAAACAAAGTTGTATGGCTAAAGAAATTGAACGCATCGCCAAGCTGTTTCAGCGCAATTGGGACGGCCCCATGTGGTATGGTGGCCAGCTTTCAGAAAAATTTAAGGACCTGAGCTGGGAGAAAGCTTTTCAGAAGCCGGCAGGCTTTTCGCATAACATTTATGAATACGTACGGCACATGCACTGCTGGCGGATGTTTACGCTGGAGATGCTAATGGGTAACTATGCGTATAGTGTGGAGATAAACTCGGAAAAAGACTGGGAGAGCGCTTACGAACGAACAGAAGTTGCCTGGCTTAAAGCCCTTGCGGATTTAGAGAACAGCCAACAACAGTTAGCAGCGGCCCTGGCTGCTTTTCCCGATGAACAACTGGATGAGTTGGTGCCCGGAAAAAAGTTTAAGTGGTACGCTTTGTTGCATGGCGTAATTCATCACGATATCTACCACAGCGCACAAATTGCGGTGCTGCGGAAATAAAAAAGCCGGAGAAAAATTCCTCCGGCATTGAATATTCCGAACAGTACAACTTTAGTATTTCAGTACCTTAACTTCCGTTCTGCGGTTTTGCTGGTGTTGCTCTTCCGTGCAATCTGATTTTTGATCGCCTTCGCATATGCAGTTATTAACCGGCTTTAATTCGCCGTAACCTGCAGCAATAATTCTCTTTTTACGGATGCCTTTATTGCTTAAGTAGTCCACTGCTGATTTGGCACGCTTTGCTGAAAGTACCATATTACTTTTAGCCGAGCCGCGGCAATCAGTGTGTGAACTTAGCTCAATTTCAAGCGTTGGGTTTTCTTTCATAATACGCACTACGTTATCCAACTCTTGGGCAGCATCCTTGCGTATTTCCCATTTATTGAAATCGTAGTAAATGTTGTTGATGATCCAGGTTTGGCCAACATAAAACTTACAAGGGCCGGGTATTTCCTGGCCGGGCTTAAGGTCGTAGGTGCTTATGGTGTCCTTCCTTCCGTTGTGTTCGATAAGGTAGGTGTTATCCAGGCGAAGGTCCATGCGCAATTCGCCATTGGTATTAGGCTTAACATCGTAAACTTCTCCGTTCTTAATATCGGTAATTGTTACTGCCGATGAAAAACAGTTGGCTGTTAAAGGCACGTTTACAACAAGTTCTCCGCGCGGTATAAGGTATTCGCGCACTAAAACAGTTGTGTTTCTGTCGGCATCTTCGCCTGTAAACTGATCTTTAATAGATGCATAATCGCGGCTGCTTAACTTGTATTTGGCAGAAGGCACCGTTGCTTCAAGCACGCCGTTCTCGTTAGTTACATAGTTCATTTCGGCGCCATCGCCGTTTACAATGGTAATTTCAGCGTCACGCACGGGGTGCTGCGTATCCTTCTCCTTGATAGAGATCTTAAGCTTGATAACATCAGGCTGAAGTGCGATAGTTATGGTTTTACCTTTGTCTGCCGGTGTTATAGCTGCGCTGTTGATTTTATAGCCGTCCTTTAAAATATCAAGCGAGCATGATTTACCGCCCTTGATGGTAAAGGTTTTTTCACCGTTAGCATCGCTAAGGGTGTTTTCCGGGTTCATTGATTTGCAATCCAGCGCAAGGGTTGCCTCAGCAATAGGGGTTTGGCTGTCTGCATCAACCAGTTTAACGGTTACTTTATATTCCAGTTTACTCTCATCAAAAGTAAAGTGGTAAATATCATCTTCACCCATGCCGCCTTCGCGGTTAGAGGTAAAGTAGCCGCCTTTATTAGATGGGTCCATAATAAGGCCGTAATCATCTTTGCTGCTGTTGATAGGGGCGCCAAGGTTTTCACCTTTGCTCCAATTGCTTCCGTCGTTTTTAGATTTGTAAACGTCTAAACCACCAAGGCCGGCGGGGCTGTTAGAAGCAAAGTAAAGCACACCGTTATCTGCCATAAACGGAAACTTCTCATCAAAGGCAGTATTAATTGTGTTGCCCAGATTCTTAGGCTCGCTCCATTTTCCGTTGGCATCGCGGGTGCTCATATAAATATCGCTACCGCCAAAGCCTCCGGGCTTATCGCTGGCGAAGTATAGTGTTTTGCCATCTTTTGAAAAGGCCGGTGTTGAGGTAGAAAATTGCGGGCCATTAAACGCCAACGGCACCTGGCTTGATGCGCTTGAGCCGTTAAACACAGAAGAGTACAACTGCATGGCAGGTACATTTTTGCCCCCCTGGTTAACCAATCCTTTTTTCTTAAAACTGCTGCGTGCAAAAACCAGCTCATCGTTTTGCTTGTTGTAAGCCGCTGTTGCAGTAGCCAGTTTGCCTTTTGCTTTGGAGCTAACTTTATTGGTGGCCATGGTGCTATCCATAGTAGCCACGTAAATGCGGCTAAACCTGTTTATTGACCACTTGTTGTAAACCGCCTTTTTGTTGCTGCGGTTAGAAGAGAAGATGATTTTTCCATCCTTATAAAAAGCAGGAGCATAGTCTGACTTAGAGGTGTTAATGCTAAGCATCTCCACTCTGTAGGCGGGGTTGTCCTTGCTTAATTCGGGTATCTGGCGCATGCCGTCCATAGCATCCTTTACGCCCTGTGCTTTCGGGTTGGCCTTTAAATAGGCATCGTAATATTTTTGAGCAGCGCTGTAGTTTTTATTGGCGCGCAGTACTTCAGCATAGTTAAACTTGCTTTCAGCACTCATTTTAGGGTTGTCGGCAACCTTAGCATACCACATCTCAGCCGTTTTATAATCGTTTTTCAACTTATATATTTCGGCAATACGTTGAATTAGATAAACAGTGTCGGCATCCATGCTCATGGCCTTGCCATAAAGCTTAATGGCTTTATCCAGTTTCAATTTGCTGTAAAGCTTATCTGCCCTAAGGGTAACACCACTTTTAACGGCCGCCACAACAGGAGCAGCCTTTTGGGTAGAGTCAGGCTTTTGAGCATAGCCATAGCTGTTTAATGTGGCAATAACAAGCAGCGCACCTATAATGGTGTACCGTAGGAAGGAGAATTGGTTCATGTAGTTAAGCATTTAGGGTATTAGCCATTTCAAAAATGCTCTTTTATTGACCCCTAACCGCTTAAAAGGCAAGGCATTTCCCCAAGCTTAACTGTTAAATGTTCATTTTACTTGTCAGCACCGGTTTTCACCAGCGCTTCCCAGTACTCTGCCGCGCGGCGGGTATGGGGGATTACAATGGAACCGCCCACCAGGTTTGCTATGGAGAAAACCTCATATATCTCTTCGGTAGTACAACCTAATTCATGGCTTTTGCCTAAATGATATTTTATGCAATCATCGCAACGCAAAACCATACTGGCCACCAGGCCGAGTAATTCCTTGGTTTTGGTGGGTAAAGCGCCCTGGGCATAGGCCTGATTGTCAAGGCTCCAAAAGCGTTTAAGCACTAAGTTGTCTTTTGAAAGTATTACATCGTTCATGCGCGAACGGTAATCGTTAAAGTCCTTTATAAGTGTACTCATACAATTTTTGTTTGGCTGTAGCGTCAAAGGTATAAAAGTTGAAGTTTCAACAGTTTGGCTTGCATAAAGGCCGGACGTAAGACCAAGGAAATTTCTACTTTTAAAACTTAAACAAAAACAAGTATGAAAAACGTTTTGAGATTTTTGATTGGTTTGGTGGTTATCTCTTCTCTTTCGAGCTGTGGTTATAACAGCATGGTAGAAAAACGCGAAGCTGTTAACCAGGCATGGGGTGGTGTGGAATCAGCCTATCAGCGTCGTGCAGACCTTATACCTAACCTGGTAAGCACCGTTAAAGGCGCCGCTAACTTTGAACAAACAACCCTTGAAAAAGTAGTGGAAGCCCGCGCCAGCGCAACACAAATCAAACTTGACCCTAACGACCTTACCGAAGAAAACCTGGCTAAGTTTCAGCAGGCCCAAAACACGCTTTCGCAATCTTTAGGAAGGCTTCTGGCTGTATCTGAAAATTATCCGGAGTTAAAGGCTACCCAAAACTTCCAGGATTTACAGGCGCAGTTAGAAGGCACTGAAAACCGCATTAACAAATCGCGTAACGATTTTAATACTGCTGTGCAGGACTACAATGCCTACATAGCTAAGTTTCCGCAGGTGATGGTTGCCAAAATGTTTGGATTTACACCACGCGCTTACTTTAAGTCCGATCCGGGAAGTGAAAAGGCTCCTGAGGTTAAGTTTTAAAAACCTCAGCCTTACAAAATGTTCAGAAAAGACTTTTTTACTGCCGACCAAAAGAAGGCTATAGTTCAAGCCATTACCGATGCAGAGGCAATGACCTCGGGCGAAATACGCCTGCATGTTGAGCCTAAGTGCAAAACCGGGGATGCCATTGCGAGAGCAACAGCATTGTTTACCGAATTAAAGATGGATACTACGGTGCACCAAAACGGAGTGCTAATTTATATAGCCTACGAAGACCGCCTGTTTGCGATTATAGGAGATAAAGGGATTAACCACGTTGTGCCGGCTAACTTTTGGGATGGTATTAAAGAAGTAATGGCGGGCCATTTTAAGAAAGGCGAATTTTTTGAAGGCGTAGTATTTGCTATTAAAGAATCGGGAATGCATTTAAAGCAGTATTTCCCTTTGCACTTGGATGATAAAAACGAGTTGAGCAATGAGATCAGCGAAGGGGAGTAAAATTGTTTTTACGCTACGCAGCATAACTATGGTTGTTGCGCTTTTGCTCGTATCGGCCAATGCGTTGCTGGCAGTTGATTATCCTGAAAAGCCGAACCCGCCGCGTTTGGTAAACGACTTTGCTGACATGCTTAGCAGCGGCGAAGAACAGACGCTGGAAAACAAACTGGTTGCTTACGACGATTCAACCTCAACACAAATAACGATTGTTACCATTAATACCCTCGACGGCATGGACAAGGGTGAATATGCTATTGAGTTAGCTGATAAATGGGGTATAGGCCGCGCGAAAAAAGACAATGGTGTTTTAATATTGGTTGCCCTGCAGGACAGGCAGATGTTTATTGCCACAGGCCGTGGTGTAGAAGAATTTTTGACGGATCTTGCTACCAAGCATATTGTAGAACAAAAAATGAAACCCCGCTTTAAAGAAGGGAACTACTATGCCGGGCTTAACGATGCGGTAGATGAAATTATTGCAAGGCTTAACGGAGAGTTTGTAAACGAAGACCCCGACACCAAAGGTGACGGACTGCCTGTTTGGGTTATAATTCTGATAATAGTAATTGTTTTTATAGTGTTACCTGCCATTTTTAGAGGTGGTGGCGGTGGAGGAACCTATAGCGGCCGCGGATACCGCAGCACTGGTGGTGGTTTTTGGGGTGGCGGCGGCTTTGGTGGCGGCGGCGGTAGCAGCAGCGGTGGAGGTTTCGGCGGATTTGGTGGCGGTAGCTTTGGCGGCGGCGGCGCAGGCGGCTCATGGTAAGTCTTTTCTTTTCAGCTAATGAACGAACATCTTAAATATACATTACACCCCTGGCACGGCATTGAGGTTGGTGA
>CAZUHU010000020.1:0-9387 GCA_964620645.1 uncultured Chitinophaga sp. | reverse complement strand
TTAATTGTATCAGACGAGCCGATAAGCCGTCTGCAATTGTTTGCAAATGCTAATCCCGAATTGCCTTTAATTCTACTACACTCTTCAAAACACTTTAATGATTTAGGAATTTACAGTGTGCCCGCCACCTATCTCTTAAATACGGAGGGAGAAATTCTTTATAAAAAATCGGGCACTGAAGAGTGGGACAGCGAAAGTGTAATAGCTGAACTGCAAAAGGCAAACTAAGAGCTGCTCTTTTCTTTTGTGAAAGCCAGCTTGTCCATCCACCAGATTAACAGCAGAAAGATAAGGCCGTAGGTGATGATGAGGTATATTTTTTCGTGCGCCACCTTAAAGTAATCGTTCTTATAAACCTGAACCAGCGCCAGCGCAACAAAACGCACTACGTTTGTTGCATAAATAAGCACCAGCCCCAAAGGAATAAACCATAATTTGTTTCGGTTGTTGTTGCCAAAAACCAATACAAAGCCAGTGAAAATAACCATGGGTGCAATGCCCAGGCAAAGGTCGGCAATCCAAATACCTGCATGTCCATCAATAATAACATTACGGCCGTAATGGGTAAGGCTAAAGCCCATTAGTTTCAAAACAAAAGCAGTTGATGCAGAAAGCGAGTTGCCCATCATGTCTTTGAAGGCCCGCCAACCGCCCCACAAAAAATTCTCATCCGCCTCACCAAAATGTTTGAACAGGCGCCAGCAGGCGTATACCAGCAACATTTTAATTACAAACTCAATGGGGCGTTTAAGTCTTTTGGTATCCAAAAAGCGCGATTTAGCATCGGCAAATTAGCAATAAGACGACAGTAGAAAAAAGAATTAGTTAAACGAGATGTAGAGCCCTTGGCGCGTGATGTAGATAACAGCCATTACAGCGATGAGCAGTAATGGGAAAATGATGTTTACCTGTTGCAGCGATTTGTATTTTAAAACATCATCCTTTAGCACTTCGGCGTGTTGAAGCGAGTAAATGCCTAATACCATCATAAAAAATATGGTAAGGAAGTACACCAATTGAACGAACATGTCGTGCACGATATCAATATAGTACTTCATAAAAATGATACCACCCGCACCCAGAATAAAAGGAATTACTGCGGTTTCAATATAATACCGCCTGCGGCGGGACATTTTATTGATTTTGGTATAGGAGTAGGCGAACTTCAGGAAAGGCCTTACTGCATTGGTTCCTAAAAACAGAAACAGAATCAGGAATGGAAGGTTAAGCGCATATACCAGGAAAAGCGGCACGCGAATCCAGGCAAATACCACCGCCAGGTTAAGGTAGTAGGGCGAGTTGTACTCGTTATAGCCAAGTGTGGCAATAGCGCCTTGCGCTACAAAAATTGCTGAGCCTACCACAAAGCCCCAAACCAGAAAAAGGTTAAGCACTGTTTTAAGGTGCTTTATCTTGTCGTAAATGTAAAGGCAAAGCAAGCCAAACAACAGAGCAAAAATTGGCCCTGAGGTGTATATGAGCAGAATGCGCAGCTTATTCCAGAATAATTCGGGGTCAACCGGGGTAATAAACTTAATGCCGTAGAAATAAACAATGGCATCGCACTTAAAGAATTTACCCATCAGTGCCATGGCCATCCACGACAGGTAGGTAATTATAATGTATGCCAATGAAAAGCATACTGTTGAGTTAAAAATCCTGAATAGTTTACTGGTCCACGTTTCGTGGCCTCTTCTCATCTCCGAATATTCGCCCATGCTGTAAAGATATACTTCTGTACATATGTACTTATTTTTTCTAAGGCCTGTAATGCGATTTTTCGAAAATTGTTTTGGAGTCGTATTTCACTATCAGGTCCTGCAGAGAAATTTTTCCGCCGGAGGTTTCCATAAACTTGCGTACAATTTGCAAGCCGACCCAACTGCCTACATTTCCCGGGGCTTCAGCCGGCATGCCCTGGGCACCCGGGCCTTCGTCCAGGTATCGTTTTTGATCCATGTAGTCCTCTTTATAAAGCAGATCCTTGTCATTAAAAAACTGCCATATAGCGTGCTCGCTTTTTTCGCACCATTCTGTTTGGGCTGCGGTGTAACCCAACAGCAGACTATCCGGTGCATCGGGCATTATATATGAAAGGAAATAGATTTTTTTACCCTTTTCTACCATAGCCTCGCCAAAGGTTTTGCGTGCGGTGGGGTCCTGCCCGAAGTAAAGGTTATACAGTACCTCCATGGCATTGCGAACAACGTAATCCTTCTTCATTTTGTGCCGCACATATTGGTATATCTGGGCACTGTCGTAATCAGGGTTGTTTTCTCCCAGGTAACAATCCAGCCCAATACCTAAGGTTTCATCTCCGTAAGTAAAAGCCCCGTTGGAGAGCATGGAGTAAACGGTAACCACCTTGGGTATGGTAATTTTAGGGAAGTAGTATTTAAAATACTTCAGCGATAAAGTAAGTTCCTGCTCAAGGTCTTTTGTGTCGGCAAAGTAATGGTTGATGGAATCCTGAATGCGCGAAACATAAACATCTGAAACAAACTTTTTAATAGCGTCCTGTTCAATATCGGCCGTATCGCCGGGCTCGCGCGGGCCAATTACAAACTGGTTAACGTAAAATTCGTAAAACTCGCCATAGTGTTGCTGCATAAGTTGGCGCTGTTGTTCAAAGTTGTTGTTCTTAAAACTGCTGAAGTCGCGATCGAAACGCAGGAACTGTAGTTGGAAGTTTATGTTCGATACATCGGGTTTTTCTCTACTTTTGGTTTTGTTGCAGCCATTGCAACCAGCCAATACAATAAGAATAAAAGCACCTAACAGATATTTGAACCGTACCATAGACTACGAAAAAAAGAAAAGTAATGAAAAGAGTTTTACTGCTGCTATTAACGCTCACCTTGTCCTTAAAAGTGTTTTGCGTAACCGATAAAATAAAAATAGGCCTTTCCGTATCGCCGGGTTTAACCTGGTCCAAGCCTTTTGGTAAGGAAATGAAGAGTGGCGGCGTACGATTCGGGGTTAATTATGGTTTAGGTGTTGAATATTGGTTTGCTGAGAATTTTGGTCTTTCAACCGGTATTGGCGGTGCTATGGAGGGGGGTAATATTACCGGCCGTAAATTCTTTCAAGTGACCGATACCAGCGGCAATATTCTGCGCACAGTAAAAGAGAAATATACTATACACTCGTTAGTGCTGCCCATTGGAATAAAGCTAAGGACTAACGACATAAAGAACTTTCGCATTTACGGCGAAGTGGGTTTTGAAAATTATTTTACGGTTTCGGCCCGTGCTACTTATGATAACCCTATTTACCTGTTTGGCTCCTCAACCGAAATCTCTATTGAGAAGGAGAATGTAATGCGCAAGGATAATGATGTTGCAAAATCGTTACCCAACTTCAGGGTTAATTTTTATGACATACGCATAGCTGTAGGCGGTGGGTTTGAATACCATTTTAATGACAAAGTTGCTGTGTTTACCGGTATATACTACCACAACGGTTTTTTGAACTACATAAAGGATAATGCCGTTGACACGAAAAAAGAACCCACCGTTTTACGCTCTCTTAACTTAAAAATCGGAGTGCTGTTTTAAGCGCTTTACTACCTTTGTGCCCGATGAAAATAGCGCTGGCACAGTTAAACTATCATGTAGGAAATTTTTCGGCAAACACTGCTAAAATCATTTCGGCCGTTAAGTTGGCGGAGGAAAAAAAGGCGGACTTAATAGTGTTTAGCGAGTTGTGCGTTTGCGGATATCCTTCGCGCGATTTCCTGGAATTTGATGATTACATAAAGCAGTGCGAAAAGGCAATTAATGACATTGCGGCACATACCCAAAACATTGGCGTATTTGTGGGCGCACCCCGCCGCAACCCGGTAAAGGAGGGTAAAGACCTCTTTAACTCTGCGTTCTTTATTTACGAAGGCAGGGTGCAACACATATCGGATAAAAGCCTGTTGCCCAACTACGATATTTTTGATGAGTACCGCTATTTTGAACCCGGAAGAAATTTTGAGCCGGTAATATTTAAAGGAAAAAAAATTGCCCTTACTATATGCGAGGACATTTGGAATGTAGGTAACGAAAACCCGCTTTATGCCGTTTGCCCCCTTGATGAAATAAGCAAGCGCAAGCCCGATTTGATTGTGAATCTTTCAGCTTCGCCATTTAGCAATGCCCAGCTAAAGGACCGTATGCATGTAATTAAAAGCAATGTGCTTAAATACGGCGTGCCGATGATATATGTAAACCAGGTTGGCGCACAAACCGAGTTGATATTTGACGGAAGCAGCGTAGTGATGAGCGCAGATGGTGAACTAGTTGAACAGCTACCTCATTTTAAAGAAGAAATCCGCTTTGTGGAATGGGATGGGCTAAACTGGACCGGTGAGAACAAAACCAAGACAAGCGACAACGAGAGGCCAATATCGTTGGTGCACGACGCCCTTGTTTTAGGCATAAGCGACTATTTCAAAAAGCTGGGATTTAAAAAGGCCATCCTGGGTTTAAGTGGTGGTATAGACAGCGCCCTGGTGCTGTGCCTTGCTGCGGAAGCTTTAGGAAAGGAAAACGTAATGTCGTTGTTGCTGCCTTCGGGCTTTTCTTCAGGGCATTCTGTAGATGATTCGGTGCAGTTGTGCAAAAACCTTGGCACACCTTACGAAACCATCCCTATCGAAAATAATTTTCAGGCATTTCTGCAAACCCTGAAACCGCACTTTAAAGACCTGCCATTTAACACAGCCGAAGAGAATATACAGGCGCGTGTACGTGGGGTGTTGTTAATGGCTTTCAGCAATAAGTTTGGCTATATACTATTAAACACTACCAACAAAAGCGAAGCGGCTGTTGGCTATGGCACCTTGTACGGCGATATGTGCGGTGGGCTGGGTGTATTAGGCGATGTTTACAAAACACAGGTGTACGAGTTGGCCAGGTACATTAACCGGAACGGAGAAGTAATACCGGAAAACATTATCACCAAAGCCCCTTCAGCCGAACTGCGCCCTAATCAAAAGGATAGCGATTCGTTACCGGAATACGACATATTGGATAAAATACTATATCAGTATATTGAGTTGAGGCAGGGCCCTAAAGAGCTGATGGCTATGGGTTTTGAGCAGGCTTTGGTTGAAAAAGTGCTAAAAATGGTGAACGGTAACGAGTGGAAAAGGTTCCAGGCACCGCCTATACTGCGTGTAACGCCTAAGGCCTTTGGTATGGGCCGCCGTATGCCTATTGAAGGAAAATACCTGGGTTAAGGCCCTGCTATCGCAAAATATTTACTTTTGCCGCTCGTTTGAGTAGACTTCAATAAACAGGAATGAAACAGTTACTGGCAATTGCCCTTCTTTTTTTCTCTTTTACTGCCTTTGCTTTTGAGGCTGATTCGGTTAAAACCAAACAGGCCCATACCAAAAAAGTACTTACCCCTGAAGAGCAGGCGAAAAGGAATGCCATTAATGCAAAGTTCCAGAAGTTTTCGAAAGACCGTTTTGCTATAGACCTGATTGGCTCAAACTGGATATATAATAAGAACGACCCTGGTTTTGCCGGCTTACAAACCAAGTGGTACAGCCGCGGCATCAACATCTACTTTTACTACGATTTCAGAATTAAGCACTCCCGCTTTAGCATTGCGCCGGGCATAGGCTATAGCTGCTCTAACATTTACCACCGCCACCAGCAGGTTGTAGATTCTGCCGGCATCCACTTTACGCCGCTGACAGATGCAAGTACCTATAAGGTAAACAAAATCACCCTGCAATACCTGGACATACCGGTGGAGTTCCGTATTAAAACCAATCCCGATAAACTGGATAACTGCTGGAAATTTGCCATTGGCTTTAAGGCAGGTATACGAGTAGATGCGCACACCAAGCAGAAGATTAAGGATACCAATACCAAGGTTTATGTAGAAAGGAGATTTCCGGACTATAACCTTTTCCGCATGGGCCCCATGATACGGATTGGTTATGCCAGCTTTAACCTAACGGCTTACTACGGCATACTGGGCGTGTTTAAAAAGGACCGCGGCCCTAAGGCCAACGAGTTTAGCGTTGGGCTTTCCTTTAACGGATTATAGATTTACAGTTTAGCTGTAAATGGTGTTTACTTTGGCAATCAAATCATCCATTTCTTTAGCGCAATTCTTTTTTGTGTATCGCGCAAACCAATCGGGCACTTTGGCGGTTTCCCGCCTTGTATGAAAGATTTCGTCCTGAAAGTCGCGTAGTTCCGCTTCGGTAGGGCAGGTGTTACTCATTACCAGGCGTTCAATCTGCTTTAACAGCTTACCTCTTTTTTTAATTACACCATTGTTGCCGCGCAGTATACTTATGTAGTGCTTGTAAATGGAGGACAAGGAGAAGGCCATTAAAAAGAAGGTAAGCATATCTGCCTTAATAACTACCGTTAACGTTATAAGCACAAGGGTATACAGCGAGATGCCTACAAGCAGCGCCTTACGGTACTTTTTACGCAGAGAGATGTCCCAGGCCGCATTCAGCATTTGGCAAATTGCTACCATTTGATGTTCGGGTATTTGACTGTAAATGGATGCGGGGTACCAGTTGCTTACATCATGATTAAACCGCACTGCCAAAGCTGATATCTCGCTTTCGGAAACCTTATGAATTGTGCTTTTCCACGGTAGCTTAAAAAGCGCAACATCGAATTGCTCACGAATAATAGCCCCCTTCTCTGTATTTGACTTATAAACGGCCATCACAAGTTCACTGAAAATGGAGATGCCAAGAGAAACGCCAAAGGCAATGTTCTTTATAGAATCGTTGTGGGCAAACAGGTAAATTACAGGATAAACAAAACCCATTAAAAACATCAACATGCTTATGCTGTTTTCAAGAATTTTGGCCTGTGCATAAGCCTGCCCCGACGCCTTTAGTAAGCGAATGGAGGCTTCGGTGTTTTGCCGGGTTAGGATGGAAGACATGCTGAACTGCCGGATTTAACACGACAGCCCAACTAAGATAAAATACTTTAGGAAATTGTATACTATAAGCGCCTATTCAAAAATATTCAAAGCCCCCCAGGCCTCTCTTCGGCTTGCGTCAGGGTCATTTACCGTACTTTGTTTGCGGTTGAAAATTAAGGTGCTCCGTTGGTTCACATTATATACCATCCAGTTTACAGCATTACTGCTGTTGGGGTTACCGGTACGGGCGAAGTTTATCCACGCCTGCTGCATTTCATCGGCAATTTTGTAAATATCTTTCTTCTTGGCCATAAGCAGAACCAATTTGCCTACGCGGGTATTAAAGTTACCAAATACAAAAGGCAGCTCCACGCCATGGCAGGCACGCAAACCGGCTATGTTTAACGGTGTAGATGACCAATCAAAGCGGTACATGTAGGTTGGGGCTTTTTCGCTTTGCAGGGCAGCAAATTGCATAGATGGCATTGCAAAAACGCCGTCAGTAATAATAGAAAGCACTCCGCTTTTATGCGGGTAGTTTTTATAAGCAGACAGAAGATTTTTTTGTTGTTCAGGGCTGAAACGGGAAACATAAGGAATAAGCCCTTTAGCCGTACGCGGAGCCATGTTCAAACTCTTTAATGCAAACAGGGTAGCCTCATCCTTGTTAGTGCCAATAAGTAAAGGCACGTTAGCGGCGGAGCCTGATTGTATAGCCTCCATTAAATTTTGTGGCAGAAAGCTACCATCCAACGTTGGCGCTATTGTTTTGTTAGGCGTAGCCTCAATGCAAATCATGTCCAGTAGTTTGCGCATAGCTACAGCCATGGTATCGGCATTAATGGTTTTTAGTTTTTCTAAATGCGCAGTATCTACACCAACTAACTGCAGGTAGCGCTTTGTAAATGCGGAAGAAAACTCTGGCCCCCAAATATTTTTAGGAGCGCCGCTTTCGGCAATGGCCTTTTGAAACAAGCCTTTAGCAGAAGGCACCGCCATTAGCGTTTGCACACTGATAGCTCCTGCCGATTCGCCAAATATGGTAACGTTGTTAGGATCGCCACCGAAAGAGGCGATATTGTCGTGTACCCACTTAAGTGCAGCAACCTGGTCTTTAATGCCCAAATTGTTTTCGAAGCCCTCATGGTTTGGCAGGCCATCGAAATAAAGAAAGCCAAAAGGCCCCATCCGATAATTGATAGTGACTACCACAACATCACCCTTATTTGCCAGGTGCGCACCATCATAAAGGTCAGATGAGCCGGAACCGGAAATAAAACCGCCGCCATGTATCCAAAACATAACAGGACGTTTTTTAGCATCGGCTGCAGGAGACCAGATATTCAAAAACAGGCAATCCTCACTTTGTTCCTGCTGGTCTTTTTTGGAGCGCTTGTAGCCCATGGCAATGTTGCCAAACTTGTCTGCCTTTTTTAAGCCGGTCCAATTTTCTGCCGGTTGGGGCGCCTTAAAGCGCAAATCACCTATGGGTGCCTTGGCATAGGGGATGCCCTTCCAAACGGAAACGCCATTTTCCTTTATGCCTTCTAATAACCCCTGCTTGGTGCTAACAACCAGCCTGCCGGTATCAACATCCAGGTTGGCGCTTCCGAAACAATTGAAGGTGAGGCTTAAAAAAGCTATAAAAGCAAAAAACCACTTGTACATAATCGCAGATTTGAGACTGCGAAATTACGCTGCCCGCGAAGAAAAAGCAATAAATGTCCCATATAAAATTAAGGAAGCGCAGAATTTTAAATGTGAAGCGTTAAGTATCCCCTATTTCCACCTTCTTACCTCAACGGCCCAGTCCCAGGGATAGGGTGCCTGCATCCATTTTGGCGGGGTGGCGAATTCACTTTGCCAGGGGTATTCCAACTTCTCTACACTCACAATTTCGAAATTGCCTGAATGAAACATACCGAATAGCTCGTGCAGGGAGTAATGCTTGGTTGGGCGATTGTCAATGCGGCAAACCCCGTTACGCAACTCATCTATTGAAAGATTGATGTTTTCAATTTCGGCATCCGGAATTTCAGCAACAGTAGTTTTTTCCTTTTTATGCCACTGAGTAAGATTCCAGGTGGTTAGGCAACCGGACTCCAGCGAAGGAAGCACAAAAATTACAGTGCCCTTTTTATTGATAGCGCGTAGAACGTTTTTGATAATGGCGTAGTCCATTTTTATATCGTGCGAAATGGCCACGTTGCAGCACACGCCAAAATCAGTATAAGGTATGGGGGCTTTGCTATCGGTAAGGTCCAGTTTGTTAACGGAAATGTTGTTGTAACCCCGGGCGGCAGCTTGCTTCAACAAACCTGCGGAAACATCGAAAGCCATAATGTGCTTAAAAAGCGGAGCCATAAGCGCAAAACCATTGCCGGTGCCGCAACCAAAATCAACGGCATGGCCTTTAGGGTTGGCGTACCTTTGTATCATTGCCTTTAGCCGGCCGTGATAATCGTTGGCATACACATTAAATATTTC
>CAZUHU010000019.1:0-33348 GCA_964620645.1 uncultured Chitinophaga sp. | reverse complement strand
GGTCTTCATCACCTGATGAGCTTATCATGCATTGCAATGAATTACACTTTATATCTATTGTACCCGCCGGTTCAATAATGCCGGTGGAAGTATTCAGTATCTCCAGCGCCGAAGTATCAGTAGCCATGCACCCCAATTGATTAACAACTCTGAGCGTTACCATATAGTTGCCGTACTGTTGGTATTGATGAAATACATTTGGCGTATTAACTGCAGCAGAATCTCCATCGCCAAAGTTCCAATAGTACAAGGCTGTATTAGTAGCGCCTGCATAATAAAACGCATTAAAATTAGTAAGCTGGTAAGTGAACGAAGCTACAGGACAGGAATCTATCGTAATCTGCGTTTTAAAGGTATCAGCACAAACGCTATTGTCTGCAATAAGTGTTAGGGTAAATGAACCTCCGGTAGTGTACACCGGGTGTGGGTTTTCATCTGTCGAAGTCGTTCCATCACCCAGGCTCCAATGGTACGAAGAAGAATTGGCCGACCAGTTGGATAACTGCACATCCAATTCATTAATGGCATAGCCAAAGTTTGCATGCGGCCGCGGCGCAACATAAGTTGTCCATTGCACCTCATCAGTTGGCATAAGCATATAGTTCAACTCCTTTACAGCCACTGATACGTTGCCCGTATCAGACCACAATACAGATATGCTGTTGCCGCTATTGGTTAGTATTTGACCAGCACCATTCAACTGCCAGCAATAAGTAGCGCCATCAGCTACAGGAACAGTATACGTAGCAACATCGCCTAAGCAAAGTTGCGCAGGGCCACTTAATACCGGCGTGGCAGGCTTTAATAGTTTATACAAAAATTTACGCGAGTAATTATAGATGGTATCATTCAACTGCGGAGCGAGCAGTTCCGGCTCGTGGCCAAAACCCACCAGTGGGTGTAATTCATTAATGATGCCCACATTACTAAGCCGCTGATGGATTGGCACACTGCCATAAACCTTTGGGAAAACCGGCAATTGAAAAGGATAGCCATAAACATACGGAACTAAAATATCCTGGTCTCCATGAAAAGAAATCACGGGCACATTTTCAGCGGCAGTTATATAATTAGTATCCAGAATTGCTCCCCATTGATTAATAATACCTTTTATATGTGGAATACGTTTGCCGAAGTTATTGTTGCCGGAACAATCCATACATCCAAGGTCATCCGGCTCAAGAAAAGTACCGTAGCTGCTTTGCGGTCGGTCGGCATCTGTTGTATAAGAGTTAGCCAAACCGCAGAAACAACCCGCGCTGGTTCCTGTAAGAAATATGGAACTGGTATCAAAACGGAATTGCGCCGCACTATCGCATAAAAACCGTAGGGCGGAACGTTCATCCTGCACACCGCGGTAATAAGCCCTTATAGTACTACCCGTATCAACAGGGTTCAAACCAATACGGTAATCAATAGAGGCTACCACATAACCGCACTTGGCAAAATACTGGCAAAACCCCGGTATATCAGGCTCAGAACGCCAGCCAATAGTAAAGCCACCGCCAAATTGAAAAACGATTATAGGGCGCCTGCTTAGGGTATCACCAACAGGCTCGTAGATATCTAAATACAAATCCTGGGGCAAAGCCAATACGCCATAAGGTGTTGCTGTGCCAAAGTATTTTGTGGTAACTTTTACCTGGTGAAAAATGGTATCCTGGTAACGTTGCGAGTTGCAGGAAGTTTGTGCGCTACCGAAAAGCCCAACCAAAAGAAACAGGCCTAAAAAAACAGTTCCCTTCATTACTATAAAAGTAATCAGGTTGTTGCATTTGCCTAATTAAAATTTCTTCATACTCCTACCTTGCCTGTATTTCCATTACCATACCGTTTTTAGGCCTTAAGGTTATTAGCGGATCCATTTCAACCTTGAATCCCTCTTTCAACCTGAACCTGAAGTTACGGTAAAACAGAATCAGTATTATCTGCATTTCGAGCAATGCAAAATTGTTACCGATACAGGTACGCGGACCACCGCCAAAAGGGAAATACACAAAGCGGTCGATATTGTGTTTGTTCTCCGGCGCAAAGCGTTCGGGTTTAAACTTCATCGGCTCATCCCAATATTTCTCACTATGGTGAAAGTAAATGATAGGAATAAGAACATTAGTGCGCTTTTCAATACGGTACCCTCCTATTTCATCTTCCTCAATATTACGCCGGCCAACACTCCATGCAGGCGGATATATACGCATGCTTTCGTCTATCACCATTCGTACATACTGAAAACTTTGTACCGTATTAAAATCAAGCTTTATACCGGCGTCCAGCTTTTCATCAATCTCCTTAATCATTTTTGCTTCTGCTTCCGGATTCTGCGAAAGCAGGTAAAGCGTCCAGGCCATTGCGTTAGCGGTAGTTTCATTTCCCGCAATAAAAATGGTCATCACCTCATCGCGCAGTTGCCTGTCATCCATAGCTTCGCCGGTATCTTCCTCGCGCGCTGCAATCAACATGGCTAGTAAGTCATCCTTACTTTCTCCTTTACGCCTGGTATTAATGATGTCATAAATCACATCATTTAAAATGTTAATGGCTTTACGTTCGCGTATATTGAAAGGTGTAGGGAAGGCAGCAGGCAACCTTATCGGCTGATTAAGTTTTTCAATAGAGTACTCATTCAGCAATGTTATTTGCTTACCAACCAGGGCGGCCTTTTCATCAACAGCCGAACTAAACATAGCCTTGGATATAATTTGCAAGGTAAGGTCTGTCATATCCAGCGCCATATCAACTTCCTTACCCACCTGCGCTTTTAAACGTTGTACGGCATGCTCGGTCAACTCAATCATTTCAGCAGTAAGTTGCTCCAGCTTTTTACGGTGAAAGGCCGGTGCAATCAATCGGCGTTGCTGCCTCCAGAAGTCGCCTTCGCTGGTAAGCAATCCATTGCCCAACAGCAATTTCAAAATATCGTAGGCAAGGCTTTTGGTATAATTCTTACTGTTATCAAGTAAAATATACCGTGCATAATCAGGATTGGCAGCAATAGCCACCCGATTAAATGGCAACGATAAGCTTACAACTTCTCCATACTTTTCAATAAAGAATTTAACCTGGTCCACCGTACGTTCGCGTAAAAGATAACCGCTACCAAACAACCAATGTTTCTCTTCAGGAAAAGGCGGCAGGCTCTTTTTTACGGTGGCGGTACTCATTTATGTTAGGCGTTGCTTTTTGTAGTAATTGTAAAGATAGGCAGTTGATGCAATACCGATAATTACAAGGGTAATTGATATCAATTCGCTTTGGCGAAACTGCATTCCGAAAAAGCCATAAGTATCTCTGCCCGATAGATCGCGCCATTGCTCAATAGCAAAACGCTGTATGCCGATAAGAATCATGAAAATAGTAAATATCATACCCGGCTTGTAGGTTAAGCGCTTACGTAACGACCATAGAATAATGAAAATGGCCGTACACATCATAAACTCGTAGATAGGTGTTGGATAGGCCCCATGCGCAAGTTCGCAGCAGTGGTTACCCACGCAACCGGGAATAGGAACATCAACATTCGGATCGCAGCTGATAATGTGATGGGCATAGGTATCAGACCATAACCATTGGGGCATCCAACCCGGTTTAGGGTAAGGATTAGCCAGGCCCCAATCCCCATCGCCTGAAACCTGGCAGCCAATACGGCCTATACCATTCGCAAGAATGAAACCGGGAGCTACTGAATCGAAAAAATGCGAGATGCGGATTTTTTTGAAGTAGGCATAAACAGCAAATGCAATACCTGCGCAAATGAGCCCGCCATAAACAGAAAGCCCGCTGAACATTGAACCGATAGGATCATCCCAGAAATTCTTGTAGTCATCAGGGTTTTCAAAAAAGTTGAAAAGGTTAGAGCCTAACACCCCAAACACTGCCGCTAACACCACCAGGTCGCCAATTCTATCAGAAGGAAAAACAGTAATATTTTTTTTAATGGGTTGAGCCAGCTTTGTTTTGCTGTTACTATACCAGTAGTAACCGGCCAATATAGCAGCGCCTATAATGCCGCCAATCCAACTGCCATAACTCATAGAAAGGAAATAATCGCGGATCTCAAGCGTTCCATCGTTCAACTGCGTGCGGTATGCTCCAAAGCCTGCCATTTTAAAAAACACAAAAAAGCCAACTAACAGGTAAATAGCAGCTTCAATAAAATTGGGGCCTTCACCTTCAATAACTTCCTTTTCAACGCCGGGCATTAACCCTAATTTCTCTCTTCTTTTCATTTCCATAGCAGCTAAAGAGGCTGCAAATATGAAACCGAGCGCAACAAAAAAACCATAACTATATATGGGCAAAAACCGGAAATCGGCAGCAGCAGATTGGCCTGCTACTTCATAAATCCAGTCAGTAATTTTAGGATAACATCGCAATAAAATCATCAGGTTGATTTTGAATTCCAATGCAACAATAGTAAAAAGGAGTGAGAGCGGGGTTGATTCTTGCGAAAACGCTTAAGCAATAGAATATTGCATGTGGCCGGTACCTTTCATATAGCCAAAGTCTGAAACTTCATTTAAAGTAACGGTTTGTATAGTATTTACCCACTCCTCGTTATAAGGCACAGCTACTTTTATGTAATTATCTGTAAAGCCGTACATAAGGCCCCCGTCTTTTTCCGCTTCAAACAAAACGGTGCGTTCTGTATTCAAATGTTCAGCATAAAACTTCCGCTTCTTCTTTTCTGAAAGTATACGCAGCATTTTATTGCGTTGCTTTCTTACATCCATGGGTACCACGGGCTGAATGTTCAACGCCCTGGTATTTGCACGCTCGCTATAGGTAAATACATGCAGGTAAGAAACATCAAGATCGCTAAGGAAATTGTAGGTAGCTAAAAACTGTTCCTCTGTTTCGCCGGGGAAACCCACTATAACATCAACGCCAATACAGGCGTGTGGCATTTCTGCTTTTATTTTTGCAACACGCTCTGCATATAACTTGCTCAAGTATTTGCGGCGCATCAGTTTCAACAGTTTGTCAGAACCCGACTGCAACGGAATATGAAAATGAGGCATGAATTTTTCTGAGCGCGCAACAAATTCAATGATCTCGTTGCTCAGCAGGTTTGGCTCTATCGAAGATATCCTCCAACGGTCAATCCCTTCAATTTTATCCAGCTCCTGAATAAGCTGGTAGAAGTTTTCATTAGTGCGCTCATTGCCGTCGGGGCTGCGGCCAAAATCGCCAAGATTAACACCGGTTAATACAACCTCGCGCACGCCGCTTTGCACTACCTGTTTGGCCACCTCCACTGTTTTTGCAATGGAGTTGCTTCGGCTTTTGCCACGGGCTAATGGTATGGTGCAAAAGGAACAAAAGTAATCGCAACCATCCTGCACTTTTAAAAAACTGCGTGTGCGTTCGCCCTGCGAAAAAGCAGGCTCAAAAAAGTTCACCTCATCAATATCCCCATTCAATACCAAAGGTTGCTCCTGCCCTTCCAATTGCTCCAGGTATTCATGAATCTTAAATTTCTCATTAGCACCCAGCACCATGTTTACACCGGGTATCTGCGCAATTTCTTCCGGCTTTAACTGCGCATAGCAGCCAACAATTATCACCTTGGCATCGGGGTTAGTGCGCAGGGCTGTTTTTACAATCTGCCGGGTTTCTTTATCGGCGTTCTGCGTAACCGAACAGGTGTTGATTACATAGTAATCTGCCCTGTCACTAAACTCTACCTTCTGAAAGCCATGCTCCACCAAACCGCGGCCAATAGCCGAGGTTTCGGAGAAGTTGAGCTTGCAGCCCAGGGTATGTAAAGCAACTTTTCGGTTATAATACATGGGCCGCGAAGATAACCCCATTTAAGCGTATTATAAAGCTGTGCAGCAATATAAAGGGCGCTGATAGCTTGGTTTTGCTCCAGCGCCCTTTTTCAGGTTTTAATCGCTTAATCTGTTAAAACAATCTTGCGGACCAACTGCTTTCCGGAGGTTGTTACCTTGCAGAAATATTGCCCGGCCGCAAACCAGTGTGTATCAACTATAAACTGCCAATTGCCGGCGCCATAGCTGCCGTTAACCACCCGGGCGATATTTCGACCGGCAAGGTCAATAATATCAATCTGAAGGATTTCTGTATTTGCTAATTGCAAATTGATCTGCAAATAGTTTTTAGAGGGGTTAGGCCCTACTTTAAGCATCTCGTTCAGTTCTTGCTCATTAATTGCAACCGTATTTCCACCACTGGCGGTATCCAACACATAAGCGCCACCATGCCCGTTAGGTAATGCAAAAACAGAATCGCCTACTGTTACCAGTTTTTGGAACAGAGTAGTGTCCACATCCTTAGTTGCCTTATGCCAAGTAACTAAATCAGTAGTGTAATAAAACCCATGGCCACGACTGAAATTATCGGTAAAAGAATATGTTTCGTAATACACCCAAAGCACCCCGTTGCCATCAAAGGCTGCGGCGGTATGTACTATATCCTGAGGATTTACCCCCGCGGGTGGAGTCATATCCTGCCAATTAGCTCCTGTTTTTTTAGCTATAACCGTACTTGCCGCAGCAACTACAGTAGTGCCTTTATTGGTTAACTGCATAACCAAAGCAGATCCCAAGCCCGCTTCAGTTTGCCAACCGCTGCCGCTTAAAGGCTGCTTAAAGGTTATTCCAACACCATTGTTGCTTACATGCAATAGAATATTTCCCTGGCCATCTTCAGTAAAAGACATTGCTGAATAGCTATTATAAACTACAGGCAGGCCCATGGTATCAATAACCCAAGGCTGCCCGAGGTCCTTTTTCCATACGGTAAAACGATTGCCAAAACCGGCTACATATTCAGCAGCGGCTGCATGTTGCGTGCCACTAGCATCTACATGAAAGATATACATACCTACATCAGCGGCCGCCATGCCGGCGGTGTCCACCGTCCAGGTTTCTCCATTGTCAGTGCTTTTGTAAATAAGAAATTGCCCGGCACCTGAAGAGTTGCCATCAAACATTACGGACTTTGCATATAACGTCCCGCTCGTGGCGCGGAATAGCTCCACCCCTTCCTGGAAACCGTTATCCGGAAACTTCTTTTGCCAATTGCCGGCATCGCCCTTATATACACCGGCATTTACGCTCATCAGCAATTTATTATCAGCAGTACCCACCACACTTGCAGGACTCATAGATGGCGGCCCCTCACTATGCTCCCATGTAAGGCCATCATTCGTTGTAGTAAAAAGCCCTGCAGGTGTTGAAACTGTCAGCATAGTATCATGAATCGAAATATCATAATATATGCCATCATAGCTCAGGTCATCAAATTGGGCGTCTAACGCCAAATCAACGCGGGCAAAAGCCTGTACCCCACCAGCTGACTTATAGATTTGTTTGCCTGCTTCGGTATAGTAGTTATCAGCCACAATAGCGTAGACGTTATCTGCGCCATCGGCAATCATTTCTACCGGTACTTTATTATTGGGTTTACCCATGGGGCCGGGCATAAAAGCATTAACACCATCGCTATTCTGTATCTGTCCATAGCTGCCTGCCCATAACCTGCCATCAGCAGTAGCATCAATAGTGCGTATATCATTGCTGGCAAAAAACAGCTTCCAACTGCTATCAGGATCCTCCTGTATAAACACACCTTCGCTGGTAGCTAACCAAACCTGCCCCAGGGCATCAACCGTTATATCATATATATCCAAAAAATCACTTAAACCTGCAGTATCATATTCATAAGGCGATAGGGAGTCAGGCTTTATATATAAAAACTGGCTGCCTAATACATATTCAACAATACCGGCGACGTCCAATTGTAAAGCTGTTTCAAAGTTGGCGAGGTCAATAGCATCTTCGCTGTGCGGCATCCAGTCGCCATTTTCGTATTTAACGCGGGCTACAGTTCCGTCATTCAGCAATACAAGCACGTGTTGGTTGTCCTTATCGTAGTATGCATCCACAATATCAGTGCCCGGCCTGGCTACATAAACAAACTCGTAATGGTACTTTTTAAGGATTATATCGTACTCTGCCAGCCAAACTTCCTGTTTGTTGTGCGTAACATCGGCATAGCCCGTAACAGGTGTAAAGTCTGAGGCATCCGTTAAACCGAATAGCCCACCCGGCGGGCTTTCGAAAGGGATGCCAAGAGCAAACTGTGCATTTAATCCGAACGGAAGCAGCGCTATCATTACCAGGTAAGCGGCCTTTTTAAAACGGGTAGAAGCTTTTCTCATATCAGCTTTTGTTTGTTACAGAATACCTTTACAAAAGAAGAGCATACCCCTACCCCCCGCAAACAAAAAACAGGGAAGGAATTTGGTGCGCAAGAATCCTATATTTAAGTATGGCGAAGGAGCGCGATGATTTACGGGATTTGATTTTGGCGATGACAAAAGCGGAGAAAGCTTTTTTCACAAAGTATGCCGAACAAAACGGACAGCGCAGCGCTAAATACATTCTGCTGTTTGATATTATTAATGAATACCCCGCTTTGCAGGATGCTGCGCTCAGGAAAAAATACGAACAAAAGCTTCCGGAGAAAAAGGACGGCAACTACAATTATACCCGCCATTATCTGCATCGCCTTATTTTAAAAAGCCTGCACGAGTTTCATGCGGAAGACAGCGTAAATACGCAGCTTAATGTATGGTTAAATGAGGTAAGTATTCTGTTTAATAAAAGCCTTTACAAGGCTTGTGAAAAGCTATTGGACAGGCTTGATAAACTTACCGAAGAAAAGGAGCTTTACCTTATAACACTGCAACTTATACCATGGAGGCGTAAACTGATGAATATACTAGGATATGCCAATACAAACGCCAAAGAAATGCAGTTGTATGAGGACCGTGAAAAGCGCGCGCTACAGAATTACAACGTACTGCTTACACTTTCGCATTACACCAATAAACTGGTTTACTATCAAAAAAAGACAGGCACACCGGCTGCCAAAAATCTGCACAGCATTTACGACGAGGTATTGGAGCACCTTACTGCCAATAAAAGCATGTACGAAAAACATACCGGCACAAAAATAAAATTGCAGTATTACCACCTGCTTTCTACCATCTATTTTGGCAAACGGCAATTCAGCAAAGCAATTACCCCTATTAAAACCAATATCGACCTGCTGCTTAAGCATCCGTTTATACTTGATGGAGAAGAGGACCGTTTGCTTTCGCAGTTTAATAACCTGCTGGCCTTAACGGTGGACCTTGCTCAGTGGAAATTGTTTGAGGAATACATGAAGAAGATGAACGCCTTTGCCGAAACCAAAGCAGTTGCTGCTAAACCCGGTTTAAAGTTCAGCGTTCAGCAAAGGGCTTTGGCCTTCCGTATGCGGGCTGAGGTGGAATATGGTAATTATCACAAGGCTGCGAAATTAAAGGCGGAGGCGGATAATCTTTTTGCATCTCATGAGAGCGATCTTGCCCAAAACTACAGAATACAGTTCCGCGTGCATTTGGCCATTCTTTTTTACCTGAACGGTAATAATGATGAGGCTTATAATCAATTACGGAAACTGCAGTATGAAACCGATAATACCATCCGAAAGGACCTGCACGCTTATGCCCGCCTGCTTGAATTGGTGCTTTTAGATGAAATGAAGGACTACCGCCTTATGTCCTCTACTGTGCGTTCGGTGGAACGGCAATTTAAACTGTTAGGTCAGGCTTCGGAATTGGATAAGCTGCTGCTGGCTTTTTTCAAAAACAGCCTGCCCAAAGCTGCCTCCCGGGTTGAACGGCAGCAGGCATTTGCAGGCCTTGGCGCCAAACTGGAAAAACTGATAAGCGAAGGAAAGCGCAGTACGCCTGTTGTAGAACGCTTTATACGTAATTGGGTTAGCCGTAACGTATAACCCCTGCTACTATTTGAACGTAAGGCTATACAGTAAACATATTTGTTTGAACATCCTGTCGGTATTTTTCGCCATAACCATGCCCTACCCCTATAAATTCGTTGTTAGAAGGCCTTAGGGCGCAATAGATAAATGGCAAAAACAGTTCGCATAGGATTATTTGGTGTTGGCCACCTGGGTAAAATTCACCTTAAGCTATTAAAGGAAATTCCCGGCTTTGAGATTATTGGATTTTACGACCCTGATGACACTAACTCTGAAAAGGTTGTTACCGAGCATGGGGTAAAGCGCTTTGACTCCCCCAAAAAACTGATTGAAAGTTGCGATGCCCTGGACATAGTTTCGCCAACCACCACACATTTTAAAATTGCGCACGACTGTATAAAGAAGTTTAAGCACGTTTTTATTGAAAAACCTTTAGCTGCCACCCTGGAAGAAGCCCACGAATTAATGGAGCTGGTGGACGAAGCCCGGGTTAAAGCCATGGTTGGGCATGTAGAACGATTTAACCCCGCCATTTTAAGCCTGAACAAAAAGAATATAAAGCCCCTGTTTATTGAGGTTCATCGCCTGGCTGAATTTAATCCCCGCGGCACAGATGTATCAGTAGTTATGGACCTTATGATCCACGATATTGACATCATCCTTAGCCTGGTAAAAGCCAACGTAAAAAAGATAAATGCCAGTGGGGTGGCTATCCTCAGCAAATCGCCGGATATAGCCAATGCGCGTATTGAGTTCGATAATGGTTGTGTGGCTAATGTTACGGCAAGCCGCATATCGCTTAAGAGCATGCGTAAAATGCGCATTTTTCAGCCGGGTTCATACATCAGTATGGACTTTTTGAAAAAGAAGAGCGATGTATTCCGCATTGAGGATGAAATGCCGGCCAGTTTTGAAGGCCTGCCGCCTATGGAAATTGAGCTACCGGATAACAGCAAGAAATACATCACCTACGAGATAGCCGAAAAGAAAGATGTAAATGCCATTAAAATGGAGCTGGAGCTATGGCATAAGGCCATTACCCAAAATAAGCCTGTGCCGGTTAGTGTGCAGGATGGCTACAATGCCATGCACCTGGCCCAGCAAATTTCCGATAAAATAGCCCACCAGTTGATAGTTAAGAAATAGGCCCTATTGTTCCTCACCCTGCTTGTTTTTACGCATTGTAAGAAAGTAGGTAATGCCTGTAGCAAGTATGGTCAAAAAAATATAGGTGGAAGGAGCATATAAGCCTTCTGTAAGCTTTTGGGCGGTAGAGAAGACTACATGGTAAATAGTGTGTAAGGTAAAACACCAGCAGAAGGCGAAGATGAACCTTGTAACAATTACTGTTTTCATCTTTCCAAATTACGTTTTTATGACAAATCTTTACCGACACTCTTTGGCAGGTGCCTAAAGCCTGCTTTTTTCTGTTTTCTTTGCAATGTTTTGTACCCCGCTGCGTTTAGGCAGCGCTTTATTACTATGAAATTTACTCTACCTGTAGCCATTATTCTTTTTGTAGCCTTACTGCCATCGTGCAAGCCAATGCCCAATGATGGCGTTCCGTTTTACCTGAAGATAGATTCCGTAAGCCTTTCTACCAACCCAAACACACAGGGCGATAACACCCACAATATAACCGACCTTTGGGCAGAGGCTAACAGCACTAACCTTGGGGCTTATGAGCTACCCTGCAATTTTCCGGTATTGGAGGAGAACGATGTACGAATAACCCTTAGTGCAGGTGTTGAACAAAGTGGCCAGGCAGGTATACGCGTTATTTACCCGTTCTACCAAATTGATACGTTTACCTTAAATGCAGTGCGCGCGCAAACCTATACACACACGCCGGTATTTACCTATAAAGCAGGCACCACCTTTGCTTTTATCGATAACTTTGAAACCAGCAACAACTTCACCAATCTACCCCTGGCCACACAGGCTACAGATAGCACCGTGATTTACGGTAGCCGTTGCGGTAAACTAACGGTTACTGCATCCGACTCTAACGAACTGGCCCTTCAAACACCGGCCATTGATTTACCTGAAGGCGAGGAAATTTGGCTGGAGGTTGACTACAAAGCAGATGTTCCATTCTGGGTGGGGTATTATGGTTATTTCAACGGAAGCACCACCCCTTCAGTTAATCCATACTTGTTTGTGAGCGCCAAAAGCAAATGGAGCAAATTGTATATTAAGCTAAGCGAAAGCCTTGCAGCTATACGGGCCGATAAATACAGCATCTATTTTGAAGCCTTGCGCCCCTATGGCACCAATGGCGGCAATGTTTATATTGATAATGTGAAGGTACTTCACATCCTACTTTAGTGTTACAGAAAGGTGATGAATAAACGGAAAGGAATTATCTGGTTGTATGCGGCAAGTGATTATGCCGCCGCTGCTGCTGCCTGGTATTTTTTATTCCTCTTCCGCAAGCTGGTTATAGAAAAGCAGCCCTTTAATGTTTTTATACCCTTTAGCGATAAGAATTTCTGGATAGCCATACTGGTAGTGCCCGCTATTTGGTTGTTGATGCACTATTTAACGGGAACTTATACTGACCTCTACCGTAAATCGCGATTACAGGAACTGGCAAAAACGGCCATAGTTTGCTTTGTAGGAACAATAGGTGTGTTCTTTTCGCTTTTGTTGGATGACTACGTACGCCGTTATTCCGACTACTACCTCACCTTTGGTATTCTTGTGGGGCTTCAACTAGTATTTACCTGGACCGGCCGTTTTTTCATTTTAAGCGCCGTTAAGCGGAATATATGGAGTAGCCGTGTCAGCTTTCCCACACTTATTATCGGTAGCAGCCAACGTGCTAATGAGTTGTATGAGGAACTTAAAAAGCGCGAACGTTCTTTCGGGTTTCAGTTTGCAGGTTACATTGAAACCAACGGCCAGATAAACAACACGCTTACCCGCGAAGTGAAGGAACTAGGCGGCCTGCAGCAACTTGAAGCAATAATGGATTCAAAACCTGAGCTGGAGGAGGTAATTATTGCTATTGAAAGCAGCGAGCACCATTTGCTGAACAACATCCTGAATAAACTGGCAGACCGAAATGTTACCATCCGCATTATACCGGATATGTATGATATACTTTCGGGTACGGTACGTTTAAACCATGTAATAGGCGAAGCCTTTATTGAAATACGTCCGCAAATGCTTAGCGAGTGGGAGCGTATTACCAAGCGCTGGTTTGATGTACTAGCTTCTATTGCCGCGCTTATTGTCTCCTCTCCTGTTTTGCTATACGTTGCCATTAGAATTTGGCTTACTGACCGAGGCAGCATCTTCTACCGGCAGGAGAGGTTGGGCCAATACGGTAAGCCATTCCGCATTATAAAGTTCCGCAGCATGTATGCCAATGCAGAAAGCGCAGGCCCGCAGCTAACTACTGAAAATGATACCCGCATTACGCCAATAGGCCGCATTATCCGCAAGTATCGCATTGATGAATTTCCGCAGTTTATTAATGTGATTAAAGGCGAAATGAGCATTGTAGGCCCCCGTGCCGAGCGTAAGTTTTTTGCCGACCAGATTGAGAAGCGCGCGCCTTATTATACCCACGTATTCCGGGTACAGCCGGGCATTACCTCACTGGGTATGGTAAAGTATGGTTATGCATCTACCGTAGATGAAATGATTAAACGTCTGAAATACGACATCATCTACATTGAAAACATGAGCATTGCGCTGGACTTCAAGATTATGATCTATACGGTGCTTACCATTGTTTACGGTAGAGGCAAGTAACAATCAATATCCCCTTAAGTTTAGTATACCCTAAAACAAAAAACCCATCGGGGTTACCGATGGGTTTAATATAGTGGTTTGTTTTTCGCTTATTCTTCAGCGCCGCCTTCTTCAGACTTTTTAGTGCTCTTTTTAGCAGCAGCTTTTTTAGCACCACCAGCCCTTCTTGTCTTCTTCTTAGGCTCAGCAGCTTTAGCAGTATTCTTGTTTTGGGTGTAAATCTCGTTGAAGTCAACCAACTCAATTAAAGCCATTTCAGCAGCATCACCAGGACGGAAACCGGTTTTGATAACACGGGTATAACCACCCGGGCGATCGCCCACTTTAGAACCGATAGTGCTGAACAGTTCCTGAACAGCTTCTTTGTTCTGCAGGTAGCTGAATACCACACGGCGGTTGTGTGTAGTGTTCTCTTTGCTGCGTGTAACAAGTGGTTCTACATAACCTCTTAACGCTTTAGCCTTAGCTAAAGTGGTAAAGATGCGCTTGTGCTCAATCAGTGCAGCAGCCAGGTTACTCATTAACGCATGGCGGTGAGCCGATTTTCTTCCTAAGTTGTTTACTTTATCTCCGTGTCTCATGACAAATTAAATTAATCAGTTTTACTTTTATCAGTGGTTGAATTACTCGTCCAGTTTAAATTTGCTTAAGTCCATACCAAAGCTCAGGCCTTTTTCGTGCAACAGGGCTTCGATTTCCACCAGGCTCTTCTTACCGAAGTTGCGGAACTTCAACAGATCGTTGGTATTGAACTGTACCAACTCTTCCAAAGAGTTGATTTTTGCAGCCTTTAAGCAGTTGAAAGCGCGAACTGAAAGGTCTAAATCTTCCAGAGGAGTCTTCAACAGCTTGCGCATATGTAATACATGCTCATCAACCATTTCGGTTTCAGTAGCAGTAGGTGAATCAAAAGAGATATGCTCATCAGTAATAAGCATTAAGTGCTGGATAAGGATGCGTGAAGCATCTTTTACAGCCTCTTCAGGGTGGATAGTTCCGTCGGTAGTAACTTCAAGAACCAGCTTTTCGAAATCCACGCGCTGTTCAACACGGAAAGGCTCAACACTGTACTTTACGTTTTTGATTGGCGTATAGATAGCATCGATTGGAATGTAACCGATAGCGTGTTCTTTGCTGTTCTCATCGGCAGCAACGTAGCCACGGCCTTTAGTGATAGTCAATTCGATCTCCAGGTTAACGTTACCTTCCATATTGCAGATAACCAACTCAGGGTTCATTACCTGGTAAACGTTAGTATGCTTTTCGATGTGCTCAGCTTTAAACTGAGATGAATTTTTAAGAGCGATATAGATTTTTTCAGCAGCGTTCTCGTCATCCATCACTTTTTTCAAACGCACCTGCTTAAGGTTAAGAACGATTTCAGTTACATCTTCCAGCACACCTTTGATAGTAGAAAACTCGTGCTCAACACCGGAAATTTTAATTCCGCTGATAGCGTAGCCTTCAAGAGAAGAAAGCAATACGCGGCGAAGAGCATTGCCGATAGTTACGCCGAAACCCGGCTCCAGTGGCTTGAATTCGAAGGTTCCTTCGAAATCAGTAGCTTTCTGAAGTGTAATCTTATCGGGCTTTTGAAAGGTTAACAGTGCCATATTTTTATCTTGGTTTTGATTATTAGAATTCTGTTTTTATAAACAGCGATTCCGGATGATAACATCCGGAAGGCTTTTATTACTTAGAATACAATTCAACGATAAGCTGCTCGTTGATGTTTTCCGGTATCTGGTCTCTTTCAGGAAACTCAACGAAAGTACCTTCTACAGCTTTTTCGTCGAGAACCAGCCAGTTAAAGCGCTTGCCTCTTTTTGCTAATGCATCCTGAACAACATCCAGGTTCTTAGAACGCTCGCGAAGGGCAACTTTATCACCAGGCTTAAGGGTAAACGAAGGAACGTTTACTACCTGGCCGTTAACAGCAATGTGTTTGTGTGTAACCAACTGGCGGGCCTGTGCACGTGAAGCAGCTAAGCCAAGGCGGAATACGGTGTTATCCAAACGGGCTTCCAACAGTTTAAACATGTTGTCACCTGTTTTACCTTTTTTGCGAGAAGCTTTCTCGAAAAGGTTGCGGAACTGGCGCTCAAGAAGGCCGTAGGTGTATTTAGCCTTTTGTTTTTCCTGAAGCTGTACAGCGTACTCAGACTGAGTCTTTCTCTTTTTAGCCAAACCGTGCTGGCCCGGAGGGAAGTTTCTTTTATCGAAGTACTTATCGGTGCCGAAAATTGCATCACCGAACTTACGCGCTATCTTGGTTTTTGAACCGGTATACCTTGCCATTGTTTATTGTTATCTATTCTTTTTAAACTATTGATCTCTCTGTTTTTTTAGCGGTGCTGTTATACCCTTCTTGATTTAGGAGGACGGCAACCGTTATGTGGTATTGGAGTAGTATCGTTAATAACGGTTACTTCGATACCGCTGGTAAAAATGGTACGGATAGCAGATTCGCGACCGGCACCAGGGCCTTTTACAAATACCTCAACTTTACGCAAACCGGCTTCGTGGGCAACTTTTGCAGCTTCTGAAGCAGCCATTTGGGCAGCATACGGCGTGTTCTTTTTAGAACCGCGGAAACCTACCTTACCGGCAGAGCTCCAACTGATGGTTTGACCCAGCATGTTGGTAAAGGTGATAATGATGTTGTTGAAAGTAGCGTTAATGAAGGCCTTACCTTCAGCATCTACTTTAACTACTCTTTTCTTTGCTTTTGCCTTGGCTATTGCAGACTGCTGCTGCTGTGATTGTTGTTTTGCCATTTTATATTATATGATTTCTGATCTCTGTTATCTAATATCTAAGCTCTATTACTTAGTTACCATTTTCTTATTAGCAACTGTTTTACGCTTACCTTTACGGGTACGGCTGTTGGTTTTAGTACGCTGGCCGCGGGTAGGTAAGCCTTTACGGTGGCGGATGCCACGGTAAGCGCCGATATCCTGAAGACGCTTGATGTTTTGCTGAACTTCCCCTCTTAATTCACCTTCTAACTTAAGCTTGCTGCTTAGGTATTGAAGGATACCGTTGATCTGTTCATCATTCCAGTCCTTCACTTTAATGTTCGGGTCAATATTTGCCGAAGCAAGAATTTTACCGGCGGTGGTTCTGCCAATGCCGTAAATGTAAGTTAGGGCAATTAAGCCTCTTTTGTTTTTAGGAAGGTCTATACCAGCAATACGTGCCATGCTCTTTGTTCTTCTTTTTTATATAATGATTAACCCTGACGTTGTTTGAACTTAGGGTTCTTCTTATTAATAATGTAAACCACGCCTTTACGACGAACTACTTTGCAGTCGGCGCTTCTTTTTTTAACTGAGGCTCTTACTTTCATGACTCAAGCTTATTTGTCTTATTTATATCTAAAAGTTATTCTTCCTTTGTTTAAATCGTACGGGCTCATTTCCACACTCACTTTATCGCCCGGCAGAATTTTGATATAGTTCATCCTCATCTTACCTGAAATATGAGCAACAATCTCGTGGCCATTCTCTAATTTCACTCTGAACATAGCGTTACTTAACGCTTCTGTGATGGTTCCGTCTTGCTTTATCAGGTCTTGTTTTGCCATGAAAACACTATACCCCTTTTAAAAAGGGACTGCAAAAATAGAATTTATAGACAGAGTTCCAAAAACCCGTTGAAAAATTCTTTAAAGACTGGACAATGGGCCGAAAACGCCTATTTTCTTCAAAATCATGCAAAAAACGGGCATATTCTATACTTGGGGCATAGCCAGGTTTGAGGAACACCTTGTCTACTATATATAGGCACCGGTTCCCGTGCTAAAGTTCTCCGCCCCAAATTTATTAGAAGCCTGGCGAAGATCCCGGCACATTTCTTCATAAACTATCTTTAATAAGGTGGGCCCAGGTTGTACTTGCATGAAAATCAGTTTATAAGATTTTAATTACCAGAAGTTTAATTTTTTTTGAATTTGCTATTCTATGAACATGAGGATAGAAGTTTCTTGTACCTCTCAGAACAGCGCAACAACTCTCATCTTTAAACGATTTGAACCCCGAAAACGTAAAATATAAGCCTATTGTAATTACAGGCGCGGTACTGGGCCTTGTGGTAGGCTGTTGCGTTTTAACCGGTTGGATAATTGATTACCATCCTTTAAGAAGCATAATACCGGGCACCAATTCTATGAAATTCACCACTGCTGTCTGTTTCATCCTCAGCGGTATGGTGCTTCTGTTGCACCTTAGAAACAACCCGGTGCCTTATCTTTTGCGGTCGACATTATCCTTTGGTGTTCTCGGCATTGCATCTTTATCACTATTGCGCCAGTTGTTTGGTATTGATACAGGCATTGACCACATTTTTGTAGACACCGACTCCAAGCTTGATGGAGAACTGTTGCCTGGCTGCATGGCTTTTGGCACTGCAGTCTGCTTTATACTGTGGTCGGTAGCTTTTTTATTGATGAAAAGCGGTTTTAAGTGGCTCAAAAACCTATCACAATATTTATTGCACGTAGTTAGCCTACTATCCGTTCTTGCCCTGTTGGGTTATTTGTACGATGTGCCGGTTCTATACCGCCTTAGCACCCTTACTGAGATGTCGTTGCTCACGGCAATTGTGCTCTTCATCGTTTCTATAACGGCATCCTTTGTAAACCCCGAGTATGGGGTAACAGGCCTGTTTACCGGGGTTAACATTGGCAACCTTATGGCCAAAAGGCTGCTGCCTCTTTCTGCGCTAACCCTTGTGAGCCTGGGCATACTAAGGTTGCTGGCCTTTAAACTTGAGCTAATAAACATAGAGTTTGGAATAATCATTAACGTTTTGGGATACCTGATTCTGATTATTATAATAGTAGCCATAGTAGCCAAACAACTAAACGAAATAGATGACAAGAGGCGGGCGGCCCAGGAGGCCTTAACCAAAATAAACACCTCACTTGAACATATAATAGAACAAGGTACCGCACAGCTAAAGGAAACAACGAAAAAGCTGGAAGCCACTACTTCAGCCGCCAATATTGGTTTATGGAGTGTGGAGTTCGACAAAAACACTGTAAAAGGTGACGCCAGCTTTTATCGAATGTTGGGTGTGCCCATAACGACCGAAAAACTTACCATTGACGAAGTAAAAAAAATGATACACGCTGACGATCTTAAAAAAAGCGATAATCAGCGGAAGGAGATTGAAGGCGGCAGTAACGAACTGGACGTAGAATTAAGAATTACCACCGCAGATGGCATACCAAAGTTTGTGCACGCCAAGGGAATAGTTGAAAAGGACGCGAATGGAAAAGCCAAACGGATACTTAGCGCCCTGTGGGATACAACCGCAGAAAAAGAAATTAATGAGCGCCTGCAGCGAAGTGAGGAGCGCTACCAAAAAATGATAAGCGAGGTTGAGGATTACGCTATAGTACTATTGGATACAGATGGCAATATTGTAAACTGGAATAAAGGGGCAGAAAAGATAAAAGGCTACTCGGAGAAAGAGGCAGTAGGCAAAAACTTTAGGGTATTTTACACCCGCGAGGACCAGGAAAGAAAATTGCCCGAGGCCCTGTTGGCCGAGGCTATCCGGCTGGGAAGGAACAGGCACGAGGGTTGGCGCGTACGGAAGGATGGCAGCGTATTTTGGGCTGCAGTAAGTATTGTGGCGTTAACCGATGCTGACAATAACGTAACGGGCTTTACCAAGATAACAAGAGACCTTACCCTACGCGAAGCAGAGGCTGCAGCGCGTAAGCATGTGCATGATTTGGAAGCGCGTAACAAAGAACTGGAACAGTTTGCCTACATCGCCTCGCACGATTTGCAAGAGCCACTGAGGTCCATTTCTAATTACATTGATTTATTGGTTGAGGAATACGGTAATAAGTTGGACGAAACAGCGCACAGTTACCTGGATAATGTAGCAAAGTCATCCACCCGCCTAAGTAGCTTAATTAAGGCACTACTGGAGTACAGCCGCCTGGGCAGAGACAGGGAGTACGGCCCTGTTGATTGCCAGCAACTGCTAAAAGAGGTAACGGACGATTTAAAATCCGACATTCAGCAAAGTGGTGCACAGGTAACTGTGCGCGAACTGCCCGAATTGCTGGGGCATAAAGCCGAACTATATATCCTGTTTAAAAACCTGATCGGTAATTCGTTAAAGTTTAAGAAGGACAAGGTGCTACCTCAAATACTTGTAACCGCCAGCAAGGAACCCGGCAAATGGAAGTTTTCAGTTAAGGACAACGGAATAGGAATAGATGCGAAATATTTTGAACGTATATTTTATATCTTTCAGCGGCTGCACCACCGAAACAAATATCCCGGTGATGGTATAGGCCTTGCTTACTGCAAAAAAATTATTGAACTGCATGGAGGTGAAATATGGATTGACTCCAAGCAGGGAGAAGGCAGCACATTTTATTTTACGATACCGAATAGAACAACATGAAGAAAAAGCTGAACTGTATTCTATTGATTGACGACAATCCGGATGACAATTTTTTTCATGAGCGGATAATAAGCAGAAGCCAGTGCGCTGAAAAGATTATAGCCATCGAAAGCGCAATTGAGGCCCTGGACTTTTTGAAAAAGGCTGACCCGAAGGAGATTCCACAGTTGATTTTGCTGGATATTAACATGCCGGGAATGAATGGGTGGGAGTTTTTAGCGGAATACAGCCGGCTGGAGAAGGAAAGGCGCAGTTGTATTGTTGTAGTATTGCTTACCACCAGCCACAACCCCGATGATGAACAATTAGCGCGTACTTATGACATTGTATGCGATTTTAAAATTAAGCCCCTGACTGAGCCTATGTTAAAGAGCATTTTGCAGAATCACTTTAGCGATTACTTATAATGAATTTTATAGCATATAACTAATAAAACCCTCCCGGCCTGTTCAAAAAAAAAATATTTTAAAAAATGGCGCTAATATTTTTGGGTTTCTGATTTTTCGGTACATTTGTTATACAAGAAACGACATCAACTTTTAGTGTTTTCATAGGTTCAAAGCGGTTACTCGAAAGGGTGCCGCTTTTTTTGTTTTCTCACACGTTGTCTTATTCCAACCATAAGTTGCTGTTAAACATCAGGAAGCCGCTCCTGGCCGGGCAGTTTTAGGCCAAACTCACCTCTACATTTCGCTTTTTCTCCGCACATTTCTACTGTCATTAACAATATTCCTTCATGTTTTAAACCCAGCCCCCGATAACCGATGTATTATTTACAATTGCGTATTGGTTTTAAAATGCCGTTTGTAAGGTGCCGGAGAAGCATAATTTTGTAGGCTATACTAAACTAAACCACGGATGAAAAGAATCCTATTTACTCTCGTTCTTCTAATTTCAATTTCAACGTTTTCAAAATTATTCGCGCAACACCGTTGCGGAAGCATGGATGTGTTGCATCAGCAAATGACTGACCCTAAATTTGCCGCAGCACGTCAACAAATTGAACAGCAAACCGCTGCATTTTTAGCTAACCCTGCTAATATGAACAACCGTGCAGTAATTACTATACCGGTTGTTGTGCACGTAGTTTACAATACTGCTGCCGAAAATATTAGCGATGCGCAGATTCAATCGCAAATAGATCGTTTAAACCTTGACTATCGTAAGTTAAATACCGATGCCAGTAGCGTTCCTTCGGTTTGGCAAAGTATTGCCGCTGATTATCAAATCGAATTTTGTTTGGCCAGCCGCGACCCTAACGGCAATTCAACCACCGGTATAAGACGCGTAAGCACTACTACTACCAGTTTTAGCACTAATGATAACGTGAAGTATACCGCCAGCGGTGGTGATAATGCCTGGCCGGCATCCTCCTATCTTAACCTTTGGGTTTGCGATATCAGCGGTGGTATATTGGGTTATGCCCAGTTTCCCGGTGGTGCAGCCGCTACCGATGGCGTGGTGATCGATTATCTGTATTTCGGAACAATTGGCACTGCCACTGCACCTTATGACCTTGGCCGTACCGCAACACACGAAGTTGGCCACTGGTTAAACCTTTACCACATATGGGGTGATGACGGCACAGCCTGCACCGGTAGCGATAACGTAAATGACACACCAAACCAGGCTGATGAAAACTACGGTTGTCCATCTTTCCCCAATGTAAGCTGCAGCAATGGCCCTAACGGCGATATGTGGATGAACTATATGGACTATACTGATGATGCCTGCATGTATATGTTTACAAACGGCCAGTATGCGCGCAGCAGCGCATTGTTTGCCACAGGCGGTGCACGTGCATCATTAACTACCTCCTTAGGTTGCCAGGCAGTTACACCTTTACCAGTAGCAAACTTTTCAGCCAGCAGTACCAGTAGTTGCACCGGTATAATCAACTTTACTGATTTATCAACCGGCACGCCTACTACCTGGTTGTGGAACTTTGGCGATGGCACAACATCCACACAGCAAAACCCTGTACACACTTATACCACCAATGGCACCTTTACGGTTACCCTTACTGCCACCAACGGTTTTGGCAGCGATGGTGAAACAAAAACCAACTATGTAGTAATCAATAAACCTGCAGCGCCTAGTGCCTCTGATGTTAGCCATTGCGGGGCAACGTCTTTCTCACTTTCAGTTAACAGCACTAACCCTGTAAGATGGTACGACTCAACCGGGGCCGTAGTATCTACATCCAATCCTTTTGTTACACCTGTTTTAAGCACTACTACAACCTATTGGGTTGAGGACAGTGTATTATCTCCTACCTACCACGTTGGCCCTGTAACCAATACTATTGGTGCAGGTGGCAACTATACTAACAACTCTGAACGCGGTTTGGTGTTTAATGTTTTAAAAGCGGGAACACTTGAAAGCGTTTATGTATATGCAACTAATGCAGGAAACCGCACCATAAGAATTTCTGATGCAAACGGCAACGTGCTTTACACAACCACTAAAAATATACCTAACGGTGGTAGCCGTGTAACCTTAAACTTCCCATTGGCGGTTGGCACAGGTTATACCTTAACCGCAACCGGCCCTGCTAACTTATACCGCAATAGTGCGGGTGCAGTTTACCCATATAACGATGCGGGTGGCATCGTAAGCATTACAGGCAATACAGCCGCTGCTTCCGGTTACTACTACTTCTTCTACGATTGGATTGTAAAAGAAAAAGATTGTGTATCGCAACGTAAGGCAGTTACAGCTAACGTAAGTTCATCGTTTAGCGTAACAACGGCCGGCACCAACGTAACCTGCAATGGAGCCGCTAATGGTACCGCATCTGTAAGCCCCGTAGGCGGTTCACCTGCCTTTACTTACAGCTGGAGCAATGGCGGAACTACTGCCTCCCTAAGCAACCTGGCTGCAGGCACCTATACTGTAACCGTAACAGATGCTGCAACATGCACTGCAACAGCAAGTAAAACCATCACACAGCCTACTGCTATAGTTCCTTCCTTTACTTCTACTAACGTAAGTTGTAATGGCGGTTCAAACGGAACAATAAATACCACGGTAAGCGGTGGCAGCGGCCCTTATACTTATAACTGGGGCAGCGGTATTACAACAGCTAACCGCACTAACCTAACTGCCGGTACGTATACTTTAACTGTTACTGATGCTTCTACCTGTTCAGTTACAGCAAGCAAAGCAATTACGCAGCCAACTGCAATAGTACCTTCTCTAACCACTGTTGCTACAGGTTGCGGAACATCAACCGGCAGTGTTAGCGCTTCCGTTGCAGGCGGCAATGGCGGCTACTCTTACTCATGGAGCAACGGGGGCACAGCCAACTCTATCAGCAACCTTGCTTCGGGCACTTACACCTTAACTGTTACTGACAACACACAATGCACTGCTACCGCATCTGCAACTGTTGTTGGTTCCGGCTCAATGACGGTTACCCCAGGCTCAACTGCTATAACCTGTAATGGTGCTTCTACCGGTTCAGCGTCAATAACTGCTAACAGTGGCACAGCACCATATAGCTATTCCTGGAGCAATGGCGGTTCAGGTTCATCTATAAACAACGTACCTGCCGGTACTTATGTGGTAACAGTAACCGATGCCAGCAGTTGCAATGCAACAGCATCAATCACCGTTTCTGAACCTGCTGCAATAAGCGCTAACCCAACCATTACGCAACCAAGCTGCAATGGTAGTACTAACGGCAGCGTAACGGCTAACGTAAGTGGTGGCACAGGTGGCTACACTTATAACTGGAGTAATGGCGGTACCAGTGGTAGTATTTCTAATATTGCCGCCGGCACTTACACCCTTACCGTAACTGACGCGGCCAACTGTACATCTTTACAATCAGTAACGGTAAACCAACCATCAGCAATTAGCGCAACAACCAGTATAACCGGAGCTACCTGCGGCCAAAGCAATGGCAGCGCAAGTGTAACAGTTAGCGGTGGTACCGGCAGCTATACTTATAACTGGAGTAACGGCGGCACGGCGGCATCTATTATTAACGTGGCGGCTGCAACTTATACCGTTACTATTACTGATGCCAACAACTGTACTGCAGCAAAAACTGCTACAATAACCGGCTCAGGCTCATTCAGCGTTCAGCAAATGGTAAATAACGTTTTATGTAACGGTGCGCAAACCGGCATGGTGGGCGTGGTTATATCTAATGGTACCGCCCCTTACAGCTATTCATGGAACACCGGTGCAACATCATCATCGGTTAACGGACTGGGGGCAGGCACTTATTCAGTTACTATTACTGATGCAAGCAATTGCAGCGCTACCTTAAGCCTTACCATAACACAGCCTAATTCGTTAAACATTATCACCGCTGCTACCCAGCCAAACTGTTTTGGTAATGCTAACGGTGCTATTGACCTTAGCGTAAGC
This sequence comes from uncultured Chitinophaga sp., assembly GCA_964620645.1. GTDB lineage: Bacteria > Bacteroidota > Bacteroidia > Chitinophagales > LD1 > Bog-950. The sequence goes on along the minus strand of CAZUHU010000019.1, from coordinate 8,982 downwards.
GGTGGCACTTCAGGCTACACCTACTTATGGAGCAACGGCAGCACTAATGCCAGCCTGACTAACTTAACTGCCGGCAACTATGTTGTAACGGTAACTGATGCCTATAACTGCAGCGCTTCAGCTTCTACTACGGTTAACGAGCCGGATGAGCTTTCAGTTAACGCAAGTTCAAATGACATAAGCTGCTATGGACAAAACAACGGCAGTGTTTATGTAAGCACCATAGGTGGTACACCAACTTATACTTATACGTGGAGCAATGGTGGTTCATCAGCACAACTAGGCAATCTTTCTGCCGGCAGTTATACTGCAACGGTTACTGATGCCAACGGATGCACCGCAGTTACTTCAACTTCAGTTGCTGAACCTACCGAGATTCAGTTCTCTACCTCTACTGTTCCTGCTACGCAGGGCAATAATGATGGAAGTGCTTCAGTAGATAACATAAGCGGAGGCTCCTCTCCTTACACCGTTCAGTGGTCTAACGGCCAACTAAGCAATCCTGCAACTAACCTTAGCGCAGGCAGCTATACTGCTACTGTTACTGATAATAGCGGTTGCACTAAAACGGTTACGGTAACTGTTAGCGAATCTGTTGGTTTAGGTTCAATAGCAAGTGACCTTATCTTCCGTGTATTCCCTAACCCTGCTAAGGATGAAGTTAATATGCAGTTTACACTTACTGAAAACGCTACATTAAGCATTTGTAACCTGCTTGGTCAAAACCTTGTTCAGCAAAAACTTGCGGCTGCGGAAACTTCAACGAAAGTTAATGTAGCTGACTTTGCAGCGGGTGTTTACTACGTTGAAATTATCTCCGGCGGTAAAAAGTCGGTTAAGCAATTAATAATTCAACACTAAACGTTGAAATAACCAAAAGCAAAAAGGAACGTCTCACCAGCGTTCCTTTTTGCTTTTTATAGAAGTTAGCTCCTATATATAAAACACTACTTTTTAAAAATAGATAGCGGTATTCGTTAATTTCAGACACCCAAAACCCCTGCGATGAAAAAGATTCTATTCCTCGCCTTTTTAAGTTACGCAACAGTGGCCTTTTCAGAAACCGGAGAATTCCGCGGGCAGGCTGCCAACGATCTTGTAGAAGGCGCTGAATTGGTGTGGATTAAACAGAACAACACAATTCCTTCTTTTATACAATTCCGGCCTGGCAACGAAATGCCTGAAAGCGAATTCCTGCTTTACCTGAAAAAGAAATTCCTTTTGCCCACAGGTTATTTTTTTCAGCAAACAAAAAATGAAACCGATTTACTGGGCTGGCAGCATAACCGCTACCAGGTATACGTAAACGGCGTACCTGTTGGCAACGCTAACTTTGTGTTGCACCTTAGAAACGGTAGAGTAGAAAAATTTAACGGATACGTTTTTAAAAACATAAGCACCGGTCCTATTGCCTCTTTAGATGAAGCCTCAGCCCTGGGCAAAGCGCTTAAAGATATTGGTGCCACTACTTATAAATGGCAACTGCCGGGTGAAGAGGAGTTTTTAAAACAGGAAAGCGAAAACCCTTCTGCAACTTTCTTTCCTAAAGGAACATTGGAGATAGTTCAGGTTGGCGACATCAATTCCACCAGTTTTAAACTGGCCTGGAAATTTGATGTTTACGCCCATGAACCTATGGGCCGCTTTTATGTATATGTAGATGCCCAAACCGGTGAAGTATTAAAAAAGGTTTCGCGCATTTGTGATGTAAATACCAACGGTACAGCCGTTACTGCTTATCGCGGAGCGCGGGGAATAGTTGCAGACAGTAATGCCGGTACATACCGCCTGCGTGAAACTACACGGGGTTTGGGTGTACGCACTTTCAATATGCAGAAGGGAACTAACTACGCTGCCGCTGTTGATTTTACCGACGCTGATAATTATTGGAACAACGTAAACACCAATAAAGACCAATATGCCGGCGATGCACACTGGGGTGCTGAAATGACCTATGACTTTTACCTTGCTAACGGCAGAAACTCAATAGACAATGCCGGCTTTCAACTTAACTTATACGTGCATTATGACGTAGGCTATTTAAACGCCTTTTGGGACGGAACGCGTATGACCTTTGGCGATGGCAGTACAGGCTACAACCCGCTTACTTCGTTAGATATCACAGGCCATGAAATTTCGCACGGCCTTGATGAAAACACCGCTAACCTCACTTACTCCTACGAGTCGGGCGCGTTGAACGAATCGTTCAGCGATATATTCGGCACAGCGGTGGAATGGTACGCCGATTCAACAACAGGCAACTGGCTTATTGGCGAAGATATTGGTGGCGCTTTCCGAAGCATGAGCAACCCTAATGCTTATAATGACCCTGATACTTACCTTGGCACCAACTGGTATACAGGCACTGCCGATAATGGTGGCGTACACACTAACAGTAACGTGCAAAACCACTGGTATTACCGCCTTGCACAAGGTGGCACCGGAACTAATGACATTGGCAGCGTTTATAATGTAACGGGCATTGGCCGCCATAAAGCCACACAAATCGCCTGGCGCAATATGATTTATTATTTAACCAGCAGCTCTGATTATGCTGACGCGCGCTTTTATGCCATTCAATCTGCAAATGATTTGTTCGGCACCTGTTCGCCTGAAGCTATCAGCACCACTAATGCATGGTATGCAGTTGGTGTAGGTACTGCTTTTTCGTTTGGTGTAGATGCACAGTTTACCGCATCGCCCACTGTTGGTTGCACTGCTCCCTTAACCGTAAACTTTACCAATACCAGCACCAATGCCAATAACTTTACCTGGAATTTTGGCGATGGCGGTACCAGTACTGCCACTAACCCTTCCCACATCTATAACACCATTGGTACCTATACCGTTAAGTTAGTTGCCAACGGTGGCAGTTGCGGCGTAGACAGCCTTATCTCTGCCAATTTGATTAACATAAGCGCTACCAACCCTTGCGTAGTTATAATGCCTTCTTCAGGTACCTACCAAACCCAAACAGGCTGTAACGGCACTATTTATGATAACGGTGGCTCTGCAGCTAATTACACGGATAACACCAATAGCACAGTTACCATTTCGCCTACAGGTGCCTCGCAGGTTAAGCTGCACTTTACGCAGTTTAGCATGGAAAACACCTACGACTTTTTGTACGTATACGATGGGCCCAATACAACAAGTCCGGTTTTAGGATCCTTTACCGGCGCAACTATACCTGCTGATATAACTTCTACGGGCTCATCTATTACTATCCGCCAAACAAGCGATCAAAATGTTAACGCAGCAGGCTATACAATTCAATGGACTTGTATCTCGCCAACCAGCCCACCGGTAGCAAATTTTAAAGCAGATGTTACCAGCAGTTGTACGGGCACTATCAACTTCACCGACTTAAGTACAGGTGGGCCTACTTCATGGCTATGGAACTTTGGGGATGGAGGTACAGCAACAGTTAAAAATCCAGCACATAGTTACGCTGCCAATGGCACCTATACGGTTTCCTTAACCGCAACTAATGCATACGGAAACAATACCATGACCAAAACAAACTATGTAACTGTAAGCAAGCCTTCGGGCCCTGTTACTTCTTCATTATCCTCTTGCGGACCTTCATCATTTTCGCTTTCAGCCAATACTACTAACGCAGTAAACTGGTACGATAGCTCAGGCACTGTGGTATCTACCAGCAATCCGTTTACAACACCGGTATTAAATACAACTACAACTTATTATGCTGAATCAACCGTACCGCAACCCATTTACAAAGTAGGGGCGGTAAGTAATGCCATTGGGTCCGGCAGTTACTATAACGGCACCCAAACACGCGCACTGCGCTTCAGGGTTTATAAAAACTGTAAGCTGGTTAGCGTTTATGTATATGCGCAAGGCGCAGGTTACAGAACGGTGCAATACCGCGATTCACTGGGAGGGCTTATTACTGAAAAAACAGTTTATGTGCCTAATGGTGGCAGCCGTATTAACCTAAATATTGATTTAATACCGGGCGGCGCCTATGAGCTTGGTCTGCGCGATACCATGTATTTATACCGCAATAGTTCCAATGCCGCATACCCATATAATGATGCAAACGGCATGGTAAGTATTTTTGGCAACAACGCCGGCGCAGGTTCTGAAACCTATTACTACTTCTTTTATGATTGGGAGGTAAAGGAACAGGATTGTATTTCGTTACGCACCCCTGCTACCCTTACCGTTAACCCGGCAGTAACCGTTAGCGCAACTTCAACTAACGTAAGTTGTAATGCAGGCAATAATGGTAATGCGTCGGTAAGTGTTTTAACAGGCACGCCCAACTATACTTATAATTGGAGCAGCGGACAAACTACCGCCTCACTAACAAACATCGCCGCAGGCACTTATACTGTAACTGTAACCGATAGCAAAGGATGTACGGCAACGGCTACAAAAACGATTACGCAGCCAACAGCTATCTCACCTTCTTACACCGTAACTAATGTAAGCTGTAACGGTGGTAACAACGGGGCCCTGGCAGCTAACGTTAGTGGTGGTACTTCACCCTACACTTATAACTGGGGCAGTGGTATTACCACACCCGGAAGAACCAACCTTTCAGCAGGTAGTTACACTGTTACTATTACAGATGCCAATAGCTGCACCTCAACTGTTACAAAAACAGTTACTCAACCTGCTGCCCTATCCACAAGTAGTTCCAAAACAAACCCAAGTTGTTCTTACAACTCCAACGGTAGCATAACTTTAGCAAGCACCGGAGGAACAGGAACCTATACCTACAACTGGAGCGGCGGTTTAGGCAGTGGCGCTGCAAAAACAAACCTTGCCGCAGGTACGTATGTTGTAACCACTACCGACCAAAACAATTGCACTACAATAACAACGCATACACTAACGGCACCGTCGGCTATTACAGTTGCTACTACGCCTGCCTCTGCTATTTGTACTGCTGCTAACGGCAGCATAACAGCATTGGCAAGTGGTGGCACAGGAACCTTATCGTATCACTGGAGTACAGGTGTTAACTCCGCCGCCTTAAACAATGTACTACCCGGCACCTACGGCTTAACCGTTACTGATGCCAATAGTTGCACTACTACAACCAGCGCAACAGTTACATTAACCAATAATACACTGCTTGGCTCAACAGCCGGCACCAATCCATTATGCAACGGTAGCAGTAATGGTGGTGCAAGCGTAAGTGTAAGCGGTGGTACGCAGCCTTACTCCTACACCTGGAGCAACGGAGCAACAGCCGCCAGCATTAGCAACATAACGGCCGGTACGTATAACGTAACTGCAAGCGATGTAAATGGCTGCTCCGTTTCAGCAACTGTAACCATTACCCAACCAACTGCCCTAAGCCTGCAGCTTACTCCTGTAAGCGCAACTTGCACAGCAGCTAACGGTTCCGTGGGCTTGCAGGTTAATGGTGGCAGTCCGTCTTACACTTATAACTGGAGTAACAGCAGCACCGGGCCTGCTTTAAGTAACCAGGCAGCAGGCACCTATACTGTAACCGTTACCGATGCCAACAACTGCACAGCCACCGCCAATGCAACAATTGCATCAACAGGCTCAATAAGTGCAACTGCTACAGGCAGCAATGCACTATGCCATTCAGGCAATAGCGGTAGCGCTACAGTTCAGCCTGTATCCGGCACTGCCCCTTATACTTATAACTGGAGCAACAGCGGCAGTACGGCTAGCCTCAATAACCTGGCCGCTGGCACTTATAGCGTTTCAGTAACTGACGCTAACGGATGCTCAACTACTACTTCAGTAACCATAACTGAACCATCAGCAATTGCCGCGATTACATCAACAACAAACAGTATTTGTATTGCTGCTAACGGAGGAATAACATTGCAGACTTCAGGGGGTACGGGTGCATACTCTTATAACTGGAGCAACGGTTCAACTTCACAAAACCTAAGCAACTTAACCGGCGGAAGCTATACGGTTACCATCACCGATGCCAACAACTGCACAGCTACCACCTCTGCTACCGTTAACAGCAGTGGAAGTCTTACCTTCAGTGCTTCTACTAACAATGCGCTGTGCAATGGTGGTAACTCAGGTAGTGCTTCAGTAATTATCAATACGGGTACCTCGCCTTATAACTATAACTGGAGCAATGGTGCAACTAGTGGAACAGCTAACAACCTGGCAGCAGGAAGTTATACCGTATCTGTTACAGATGTAAATGGCTGCTCTGCAACGGCTGCCATAACTATTACCGAACCTGCCGCACTAAGTGCCAGCGTAACAGGAACCGATGCAGGTTGCAGTGGTAATGATGGCTCCTTAGCAGCCTCTGTAGGCGGCGGCACATCTGCGTATACCTATTTGTGGAATAATGCTGCTACAACCTCTGCCATTACTAATTTAACAGCAGGCCAATATACCCTTACGGTTACAGATGCCAATAATTGCAGCGCAACAGCAGTGGGAACAGTAGGCACTAACGGTGGCGTTAGTGTAGCTTCATCTTTTACTGATGTTTTATGCAACGGCGAAAACACCGGAAGTGCACACATCAGTATAGTTAGCGGTACAGCACCCTATACTTTTGTATGGAGCAACGGCAACACGGATTCGGTAGCCGCTAATCTTGTGCCCGGCACCTATACTGTTTCTGTTACTGACGGAAACAACTGCGTAACCTCTGCCAGCTTTACTATTAATGAACCATCCGGTTTAACTGTTGCTACCGGCGCTACATATCCTTTATGCAATGGGGATAACAACGGTAGTGCAATGCTGAATGTGACCGGAGGCACAGCAGGATACACGTACGTATGGAGTAACGGAGCAAGTTCTGCCATCAACAATAACCTGGGGGCAGGCACTTACTATGCTACCATAACCGATGCCAACAATTGCACGGCCACTACAAGCGTAACGCTAACACAACCTGATGTACTCAACATCAGCTTTATGGGCACCAACGTTGCTTGCTTTGGTGATAGCACCGGATTTGTTTCAACAAGTATTAACGGAGGAACACCCTCCTACAACTATAACTGGAGCAACGGCACCACTGCAGCACAATTAAGTAACGTTGCAGCGGGGAATTATCAGCTAACCGTTACAGATAGCCATAACTGCACGTCCACCATTACTATAGGCGTTAGTGAGCCAACCGAAATTACTTATACAACAGCAACTACCGATGCAACATCCGGAAGTAGTAATGGTATTGCATCAGTAAATAATTTAAGCGGAGGTGTTGCGCCATATAGTGTGCAATGGTCTAACGGGCTTTCAGGCAATACAGCAACTAACCTTGCAGCCGGCACTTATTCAGTTACCATAACTGATGCGAACGGTTGCGAAAAAGTAAGCAGCGTAACAGTGAATGAATCGGTAGGAGTAAACGAGTTAAATAGCGGCTTAAGTTTTACTCTTTTACCTAACCCTGCAAGTGAGGAAGTTACCCTTTCAATAAACCTTAGCACGGAGGCTGTTATAAACGTAAGCAATGTATTAGGACAAAGCCTTTTGCAAACAAAAGCCCTTGCCACACAGACATCAATACGAATTCAGATTTCTGATTTGGCCGCAGGGGTATATTATGTTGAATTGATTTCAAACGGTAAAAAGTCAGTAAAACAATTAGTTATACAACACTAAATACTAAACAACAGACTTATAAAAAGGGACGGCTGGCCGTCCCTTTTTTTGTGTTTGCACGGATGAACAGTCCCCGTAAAGGCTAAAGAGAATATTTTATAGCTTTGGTGGAACTCAAACCTGTGGACATGCTTCGCTATGTATTTATCCGTGTAGCGCTTTGCCTTACTTTTTTCACAATGGCGTTTAGTGTCTTTGCCACCCATAGTTGGGGGAAGGACATACAGTATATCTGCCTTGGCACTTCCGGAAACAATATGCAGTACAAAGTAATTGTGCACTTTTACCGTAGTTGTTGGGACAACTCCTTCCAAGGGCCTGCCACCATAGCACCCACTTCTTTAAGCCTGCAGGTTTCGGCCACCGGCTGCAGTGGACTAACTACACAATACAACTTACCGCTTGATATAAATGCCATACCCGCAAATGGAACAGAAATAGTAGATATATGCACGCAACAACAAATGATCAATGCTTGCGTGTGGAACACTACGGGAAGCAATCCTCCTTACCCGGGGGTACAGATTTACACTTATTCCGGCACGATACTGGTACCACAAGCATGTGGTACAATAACGCTGGGTGTTAATGATTGCTGCCGCAACAGCGGAATAAACAACATTTCGAATCCGGGGGCGGAAGAAAATGCTATCTCTTGCATTATACAAAACGGCATTGATCCATTAACCGGTGTTCCATATAGCAACAACTCGGCTCAATTTACCAACGTTCCTCTTCCTTTATTTTGGGTAGGCAGTAACTGCACTTATAATGCAGCCGCCTATGACCCGGATGGTGACTCACTGGTATATGAACTTATTCACCCTCAAAACGGATTTAACTTACCTTATCAGAACATTAATTTTTTAGCGGGGTATACCGTTAATTGCCCTGTAAGAACTGCTCCTCCTAATTCATTTTACTTCAATACTACTAATGGCCAATTTGAGTTTGTACCTGCTTACCAGGAGAATGACGTGGTAGCTTTTAGAATTTCAGAGTACAGAAACGGTGTATTAGTGGGCACTTCAATGCGCGATTGCCAGTTTACTATTTTACAGGGCGCAGATAGCAAGCCTGTAATTGGTGAGATTGTGAGTGTAAGCGGTGGGTATTTAAAGGACAGCGCTACAGTTCAGGCTTGTCCAGGAACTTTTTTAGCTTTTGATGTCCCTGTTACGCAAACAGGCTCTCTCTCCCTTAGCTTAAACACCAATGCAGCGCTTATAATTCCCGGTATTCAATTCACGCAGATAAATTCAGGTGCCTCAGCTAATGCTCATTTTCAGTGGCAGCCACAAATTGCCGACACCGGTTTTTATAATTTTAAAGTTATCGCAAAAAACAACGACTGCCCCGTTAATGGAATGAGCTTTA
>CAZUHU010000018.1:2267-33545 GCA_964620645.1 uncultured Chitinophaga sp. | reverse complement strand
CCCCTCCGTCGTCAACTACACTGCGTTTCGTTGTCTCCTCGTCCCCCTGTTAGGGGGACATTAGCCTACGCGTGCATGTGTACGCTTATAGATTAAAAACAAAAAAGCCCCTCATTGCTGAAGGGCTTTTGTATTTGTCTGTTATCTGAGTTCTGATGGCTATCGTCTGTTTCTGCTACGCATCAATACGCGCAAACTTGGCATGGCTTTCAATAAACTCGCGGCGCGGCGGTACTTCATCACCCATAAGCATACTGAAGATGTAATCTGCCTCGGCAGCGCTTTCAATAGTTACCTGCTTTAAAGTACGGGTGTTAGGGTTCATGGTAGTTTCCCAAAGTTGCTCGGCGTTCATTTCACCCAAGCCTTTGTAACGCTGTACGTTTACACTGGCTTCGCTGCCACCTTTGGCTAATTCTTTAGTGGCTGCTTCGCGCTGTGCATCGTTCCAGCAGTAAATGCCTTCCTTACCTTTCTTAACTAAGTAAAGCGGTGGTTGGGCAATATATATATGGCCGGCTTCAACCAGTTCCTTCATATAACGGAAGTAGAAGGTAAGAATAAGCGTAGTAATGTGGCTACCGTCAACGTCGGCATCACACATTATTATCACCTTATTGTAACGCAGGTTGCTTATGTCAAGCGCTTTGTTGTCTTCTTGAGTGCCGATTTTTACACCCAGCGCCGTAAACATATTACGAATTTCTTCGTTCTCGTAAATCTTATGCTCCATGGCCTTCTCTACGTTCAATATTTTACCACGTAGCGGAAGAATAGCCTGGAAGTTGCGGTCGCGGCCCTGCTTGGCAGTACCACCCGCTGAGTCACCTTCGACTAAGAAGATCTCTGATTCATCGCGATTCTTGCTGCTGCAGTCTGCCAGTTTACCGGGTAAACCACCGCCGCTAAAAGCGCCTTTGCGTTGCACCATTTCGCGGGCTTTACGCGCTGCATGGCGTGCTGTGGCAGCCAACACCACCTTATCAAATATCAGCTTGGCCTGCTTGGGGTTTTCCTCAAGGTAGTGTTGCAGTACTTCGCCAAAAATTTGCTCTACCACACCAGAAACTTCGTTGTTGCCCAGTTTGGTTTTGGTTTGGCCTTCAAACTGCGGCTCAGGCACTTTAACTGAAACTATGGAGGTTAAACCTTCGCGGAAATCATCGCCGCTTACTTCCACCTTCACCTTTTCAAACAGCTTGTTCTTTTCACCAAAGGCTTTAAAGGTACGGGTTAAAGCGCGGCGGAAACCGGCAACGTGTGTACCCCCTTCAATGGTATTGATGTTGTTTACATAGCTATGCACGTTTTCGTTATAGCTGGTATTGTACTGCAGGGCCACTTCAACGCTTATGTTATCGCGAGCACCTTCCACATGAATAGGAACCGGAATTAATGATTCGCGGGTGCTATCCAGGTATTTTACAAACTCAATTAAACCGCCTTCGCTGTAAAAATGCGATGAAGGATGTTGGCCTTCCGCGTTCGTTTCGCGCTCATCGGTAATTGTCAGGTGTATTCCCTTATTCAGGAAGGCTAACTCGCGTAAACGGGCCGCTAATGTGTCGAAACTGTAAACTGTGGTGTTGAATATTGAACCATCCGGGTGGAAGGTAACCGTAGTGCCACGGTCAGTAGCAGTGCCCGCTTCCTTAACAGCATATAGAGGTTTACCTTCGCTGTATTCCTGCACATATACTTTGCCGTTGCGGTGTACTTCGGCCTTTAAATGGGTAGAGAGCGCGTTAACACAGCTAACACCCACACCGTGCAAACCGCCCGATACCTTGTAGCTGTCCTTATCGAACTTACCACCGGCGTGCAGCACGGTCATTACCACCTGCAGGGCACTTACGCCTTCCTTTTCATGTATATCAACCGGTATACCACGGCCATCATCCTTAACGGATATTGAGTTATCGGGATGGATGGTTACAAAAATGTTTTTACAGTGGCCGGCAAGTGCTTCGTCAATACTGTTATCTACCACTTCATAAACCAGGTGGTGCAGGCCTTTAACGCCTGTATCGCCTATGTACATGGCCGGGCGCTTACGCACAGCTTCTAAACCTTCCAATACCTGTATACTACTCGCTGAATATTCTGTCTTCTTCGCTGTTTCTTCCATAACTAAACCTTCGGTTTCCGGACTCATTTTGTTGCTCCTTGAATGAACTTAAAATAGGTGAAAAATAGTGTGCCTTTTGAGGGCTGCGCGAATGTAATAAATCAAGCCCTTTTTACCTTGTTTTTACGGCTATTTTATCCCCAAAATTTGTGAAGTGTTGATAGAATATTTGCCCCTTGAAAATGAGGGTGTTACAAGCCATTTTTTAGGCCGTATTGTTGGTAAGAAAGTAAGCGGACTTTTATACTGCACATTTGCCGCGTTTTTAAGGCATTAAAACCACCTTAAATTCTACATTTGGCTTGTGTTGCGGTCAATTGTATTCCTGTGCCTTCTTTTTGGCTTTAATGGGCTGTATGCGGCCAAATTGCCGCTGTTGCGGATAACGCACCTTACCGGTAACTTTTACGTGTATACCACATATCAGGTGTTGGATGGTAAAACGCCCTTTCCCGCAAATGGTATGTATTTAGTTACCGATGAGGGCGCTTTTATGTTTGATACTCCCTGGGATACCACCCAATTTCAACCTTTGCTTGATAGTATACAGCTAAAACACGGTGTAAAGGTGGTTGGCGCAATTGCCACCCATAACCATGAGGACCGCACCGCAGGCCTGCAGTATTACCGGCAGCAGGGCATTAAAACCTATACCACATTTAAAACGGATAGCATAAGCGGAATTAAGGGAGAAAAGAGGGCTGAATTCTTACTTACTAAAGATACCACCTTTAGAATAGGCGGTGATAGCTTTCAAACCTATTACCCGGGTGCAGGGCATACGGTTGATAATATAGTTGTGTGGTTCCCCGAACAGAAAATTTTGTATGGCGGTTGTTTCGTAAAAAGCTGCGAGGCCGGTAACCTGGGCAACATTTCAGAGGCAAATCTGCAGGAATGGCCAACTTCAATAAATAATGTCGTAAGCTTTTTTCCGGAGCCGGCATATGTAATACCGGGGCATCAATCGTGGGAAAGCAAAAAATCCTTACAACACACCTTAAAATTGCTCCGGAAAAATAAAAATAAAAGATAATACTTTTTCTTACGTGTTTAAACATTGCTAAATGTGGTTGAATTGAAAAGCCGAATTCGAACCGGCAAAAGCTGTTCAAATGGCTAAATCAGGTCTTAAATCTTACCCTAAGTTTAACATTAGCATTCCTTATTAAAATCAAGCGGTTGGTTTCTTTTCCCGAAACTTATTTTTCTTATGTTTACTTGCATAAACAACCTGCTATGAAAAAAATATCATCACTCCTTCTTTTCTGTATTCTGGCAATCGCATCTTTTGCTCAACAAGCTGTTCGTTCTGAGGACCTTTTAGGCAGTTGGAAGATTACAGATGTTAAATACTCCGGCGCCGGTAAAAATGCAGGGAAATGCTACTTGTGCGATTTGCATGAACATCAAAAAGCGCTTGTATTTACTGCTGATGGCAAAGTGAGTTATGAAGATAATATGAACCCTGATGAAGTGTTTTGGAAGCTGAACGGCAACGTGCTTGTATTAAGTGCCGAGAGAGTTAATGAAGTTAGTGGTCCGCAAGGCGCCTTAAAGCCAAAACCCGAAAACACTACTATGAAAGTTGAATTAACCGCTACATTGAATAATGGAACGCTAACCCTGGTTCTACAAAACGCTGGCGTAACAGAAACCTATACACTTACCAAATAAGCTGCTTTTATGAAAAAACTCTACCTAACAGCAATCCTTGCCGGGCTGCTGTTTTCGGCATGGGCGCAGAATGTTAATCTGCAAGTGCGCGTTACACGCCTTGAACGTAACTTTTACAACGATTGCAATGCCTGCGGTGACCCTGACCCAACCTGGAAAGTACGCGGTACCCACAACGGAACCGGTGCTACCAATTATGGTCCGTTTTGCTGGCACTACGCCGAAATGGGCTTTACCCTTTGGGATATAACCGACTACCAGATAATGAACGTGCTTAATACCAACGCAACAACCTTTACCCTTGGTTTTGATGATGCGTTTGAGAAAAGCTGTTCAAATAATAACTGTACGTACGAGTCGTACAACTTTTTTACCTGTTTTCCTTCGGTATATGGCGATAGCCGCCGTTGCCAGAACAACAACCTTTTAACGGAAAACTTCAGAAACTTTTCGCCTTGCCAATGGCACACCGTATGGGGCCCCTGGTGCGGCGATTATCGTTTTGAATACTCTTTCTATTGGTCATTTAATGCAGCGCCAACCATTGCAATACAGCCTCAGGCTAATAACAATCTTTGCCTTGGCACAAGCACCACGCTGGCGGTGGCGGCTACTAATGATCCTTATGGCTGGAACATGGGCCAAAACTTTCAGTGGCAGGTAAGCAACAGTACAGCATGCCCCGGCACAGGCTGGGTAAATGTGTTAGGCGCAAACGCTTCCACTTTTACCCCACCACAAACTCCGGGTACCCGCTTATACCGTTGCATTGTAACTTCAAACTGCACCCAGGATTTTACCAGTAACTCCACAACTTCTAACTGCGCTGTGGTAACCTATAATCCGATGGGTTCACCGGGAGATTTACCTCCTGATATCGTTTCGGGTATTTGCGGCTCCACTGTATTGCCGGGTTCAACGCACGTTTTAGGGGTGCTTACTCCGCCTAATGCGGGCGCACCTGTAGGCTTAACGGGTTATACCTGGGGGGCCAGCGGAGGTTCTCCAACTAATGCCACGGGTAATACGTTTACCTGGACGGCCCCGACAGCGCCGGGCACCTATAATATTAACTTAACATATAATGATAACTGCCCACAACCCGATGCTCAGGCAAACGTTTGCGTGGTAATTGTAGGCTCAGCAACCTGCGATTTTGCATACGTTGCAACTTACGGGGTTGACTCTACCTATGCGGGTGGGCCTGACCTTCCTTACAAATCAGTAGCATACGCTATTTCACAGTTAAGTGGACACAAATACATCCGTATTGCTTCGGGCGTATATTTCGAAACGGTGCCTTTACAATTAGAAAATGACCTAACCATTGAAGGCGGCTATAAAGTAAGCGGTAACATATGGACCAAAACCAATGCTGACAGTACAGTATTGGTTTGCAGCGGCTCGCAGGTAATAAACGGCGATGTTGCACACCGCGTGGGCTTTATTGCTGATAACGACGATAACTGGGAATTACAAGACCTTGTAATTACAACAACAGATGTTTCGGATATTACTGCAAACAACAAAGGCTACTCTAACTACGGCATATTGGCTCTTAACGGCTCAAGCGGTTTTGATATTGTTCGTTGTAAGATATACGCAGGCGATGCTGCTATGGGCGCTCCGGGTACTACTCCGGCTGGTGCCGGTGGCGCCGGTGGCGGCGGTGGTGGCGGTAATGGAGGCAGCGGTAGCACCCAGGGCTGTAACGGCCAGGGCAGCAGCGGCGGCACCGGTTTAGCCGGTAACGGCGGCGCAGGCGGCGGTGGCGGTGGCGGAAGCTGTGGCGGCGGCGGCTGTAATATTTTTGGTTGCAATGCCAGTGGTTGCACTGCAGCGCCCGGTCAAACAGGTGCTAACGGTGCAGCCGGTAGCGGATTTGCAGCAGGCATCCGTCCTCCAACACCCGGCGTAGCATCTCCATTCTATGTTCCCGCAGGTCAGGCAACGGCCGGTAATAACGGTTTTGGCGGCGGCGGCGGAGGTGGCGGCGGCGGAGGCGATATCGGTACTTGTTGCACTTGCTCTTGCGGTTCAGGCTCGCCTTCGGGCGGCACAGGTGGTACAGGTGGTGGCGGCGGTTTACCGGGCGATGGCGGCTTTGGCGGCGGTGGCTCCTTTGGCATTTATGCTTCAGGTGCAGGTACGCAAGGTTCAATTACTACTTCATCAGTTAACGCAGGTACCTTTGGTACCGGAGGTGATGGCGCTGCAGGACAAGCCGGCGGCACCGGTGCAAACGGTGCAAACGGCGTAAGCCACGGTGGTTGCGATGGTGGCAACGGCGGTAACGGCGGTAAAGGTGGTAATGGCGGCCAGGGTGGCCGTGGCCAGGATGGCGCAAACGGCTTAAGCCAGAATGTTGTGGCTGTTGGCGGCGCATCAATAACCGGCAGTTCTACTGCAGTGCCTAATGCTTATACCATTGCCATTAACTATCAAAACTCTAAAGCCTGTATCAACTCTGAAATTGAAATGACGAAGAACTCAGGCGTTTGGACTTTCCCTTCAGGCATGAGCGTGGTTAACGACCTTCGCGATTACCCTGCAGGTTTCCCTGTTTCAAGTTTCAATGCTTCAAGCAGCCCGGTTAAAGTGTATGTAACCAACCCCGGTGTTGATTATGATTTAACCGTAAACGGCAACCAGTTTGCACAATACTTAAAACTTGCTGACGACAACCGCGCTTTGCCGGTAATAAGCAGCAGTTCATCTACCATTTGTATAGATGGTATAGATACTTTAACCGCTACCCATTGGGGAAGTGAAGTAGAATATGAGTGGATTGTTTACCAGGCAACAAATGCAAACAGTCCTTTATATCAAAGCACACTGCCAAGCCCTTCAATAAACTTCTTTGGTTTTGCACCGGGCATTTATAACGTGCGTTACCGCGTGCGCGAAAGTTGCTGCGGTTGGAGCATTCCGGTGTTTGATACTATACGTATTGCTCCGCTACCAACACAATTTACCGTGGCAGGTGGTGGCAGCTATTGCCCTGGTGATCCCGGCTCTATTGTAACCCTTAGCGGTTCAGAGCCCGGCGTTACCTACATATTATATTTTGCCGGCACTGCCGTTGATACCGTTATCGGCACAGGTAGCCCTATTGCATTTGCACCGCAAACTGCTACAGGTAACTACACGGTTACTGCGGTACGTTTTGCTGATTGTGAAATCGCCATGTTTGGCGCTGCTTCAATTGATATTTACCCTGCCCCTGTTGCTTATAATGTTTCAGGCAGCGATACCCTCTGCACACAGGGTGGAACCACCTTTGCCACTGTAACGCTTAGCGGTTCAGAACTTGGTGTAAGCTATCAGCTGATTAAGAATGGCAGCATACCGGTAGGTGCCGCTTTACCCGGCAGTACCCAATCAATACAATTTACAGGCATAAGCACACCGGGTATTTACACCGTGGTGGCTACTAATAATACCAGTGGTTGCAAAAGCACTATGAATGATAGTGCGGTTATCTTTATTGCGCCACCGCCAACAGCCTATAACGTTACAGGCGGAGGCAGCTATTGCAATGGCGATTCGGGCGTGGTGATAGGATTAAGCGGTTCCGATACCGGCACGGTTTACCTGCTGTATCAGGCTGGTGCCGTTCTTTCTGCACCTGGCGTTAATGGCACAGGCAATCCAATCTCTTTCGAAAAAGTTGGAGTAGGAAGCTTCTATAAGGTTAAAGCCATTTCGCAATTTGGCTGTGAGGCCTGGATGAATGATTCGGCCATTGTAAAAGTTAATCCGCTTCCGGCTATTAACGCGGTTAGCGTTAAGGACATCAATTGCTACGGTGATGCAGATGGACAAATTGTGATAACAGCTTCTTCTACAGCTCCACCTCTCTCTTACTCTATTGATAGCGGCGCTACCTTTGTTAACACTTCAACGTTCTCAAACCTGGGCACAGGTAGCTACTATGTGGTTGTTAAAGACGCTAACAACTGTCCGTTGGTTTATGCTGCTAACCCTGCTGTGGTTTCGCAACCAAGCGCTTTAAGCACACAAACACAGGGCAAAAACCCGAATTGTAATGGAGACCACAACGGCTTTGCTGAAGTTACAGCGGCAGGTGGTACAGCCCCATATCAATATGCCTGGAACACCAATCCGCCTTACACCGGCTACCTGTTAAGCAATGTGCAGGGAAATACATTATATATAGTAACAGTTACGGATAACCACGGCTGCGTGGCTATAGACTCAATAACGCTCAGCGAACCATCTGTTGTTACTATAAATGCTATACCTGCCAACGTTAAGTGCTTTAAAGGCAATGACGGAACGGTTACCGTTACAGCCAGCGGCGGTAGTGGTAACTATACCTTCTTCCTTAACGGGGTTATTCAACCCGATAGCATATTTACGGGCCTTACAGCAGGGCTTTACACTGCCAGCGTACAGGATGAAAACGGCTGCTTGGGTGCAGTTTCGTTTACCATTACCGAACCTCAAGCCTTTACAGTTAACGCCGGGCCTGATCTGATATCGGTAAGAGGACAAACCGTAACGCTTAATGGTTCTGCATCTTCGGCTAACGGTATAATTGGTTACTGGTGGATGCCCGATGTGCACTTAAGCTGCACAGCCTGCCAGGTTAGCAATGCTAACCCTGATAGCAACCAAACCTATATTTTAATGGCTATGGACGGTGATAGCTGCGTTGGTTACGATAGCATGAATGTTATCGTAAAATACAAGATAGACTACTTTATACCTACGGCCTTTACACCGCAGAATAACGATAAGCTGAACGATTACTTTGAGTTTGAAATACTGGGTGCCAATAATGCTGAAGTAAGCATATTTAACCGTTGGGGCGAGCGTGTTTACTACAATGCGGCACAACATAACGGTATTCAGAACAATGGCGACGCATGGGATGGAACCAAGGATGGTAAGCAGTTGCCACCGGATACCTATGTTTACCAGTTAAAGGTGAAATTCTTTGATAGTTCGGAGGAAGATATTAGCGGTACAATTACCTTAATGAAGTAAATGATTAAGTAAATTAGTTTAGATATAAGTTTAACTTGTTTTTATAAAAATGGCTCCTTAAAATTTTAAGGAGCCATTTTTTATTGCGGAATGCAACAAGGGTTTGTGCGATAAACATCTTGTTCTCCCCACCTTAAGCAATGTTCTTCGTTATAGGAAACTCCACCACCCTGGCAGGCAAAAGAACTGTTACATTTATAACATCTGCTGCACGATGCCAAACCTATAATGAGTGTTAGAACCAGCAATAACTTCGGTAAATTACTCATAAGCTCTGATTTTTGATTTTAAAGGTAATCAACAATATACACCACATAGTATTTTCTTTTTGTAGCTGGCCGAATTTATGAAAAATGGAATTGGAGATAGACTTGTATTTGCGATGCTTGCTGATTTTTGCCGGTACCATCTGATTACACATTTTTACTATTCATTGAAAAGGCCGATTAGAATTTTTCTTTAATAAGTATCTGCTAAAAATCGGGCCGGCAGATTGTTAAAAAAAGGAAGCTTTTTGCCGGTCCGGAAAACAGGTTCAGGTGTTTTAGAAACCGCTGAAACTAATGGCCCCCGATAGGGGCAGAAAAAGCTCAAAATCAGGCTTTTCAACTGAAAACTGACAATTTGTTCATTTTCCAGCGAAAAATTTTTGAAATTCCTTTTTACGTTTTATTTTGCCGCAAAGTTTCGTGTGTACGGAACTTTTTAATTATTAGGCGATACGACACTAAACACTAAACCCAGCGCATGAGAAAAACTCTATTCTCTAAAGTAACCGGACTATTTGCTAGCACCCTTACGGTGCTTTTGTTAGCTTCTCCGTTTCAGGGCAATGCCCAGTGTGGTCTTAGTTCCTACCAGGAACCCGTTGGACCGGCATTAAACCCTACCCCGGCCTGGCAAAGTGTAAACGTTGGTAGCGGTACATTTGCTGATTTTGCGGTAACCTCAGGGAATCTTTACTCCTTCAGGTATAACGGTTCAAGCGCCCTTACTTATAAGTGGGACATGACCTTCTCCAGCACTTCGGCAACTATCGCTTATAACAATTCCGTAACGCCGTTAAGAGACCCATGGACAGGCGGCACCTGCCCTCCATCAGGTAACCCACCACAGTCAACTGATTGGTATTCTACCTTTAACGGTACGGTTCGCGTAAATACAAAGGCAAATGACGGTACTTGCCATGATTGGGTTCCCGGTTTAGGTTCAGCCACGCTGGAGTACAAGGTTTGTACCCCTGCCGCGGATCCTGGTTCAGGCTCAAACTCATGGAACATTGAAGCTTTTGCTACCGGCGATATTTCAATTCCTGTTCCCAACGCGCGTTGGGGGTGGCTAAATGACGGCTCGCTGAATTTGAATACACAAACATTGTGGGCAGCAAGCAGCAATCCATCCAGCCCGCAGCCGGGCGTTACCTGGAACGGTTGCGAAATGCCAAATGACATGTTTACGGTTAAGGCAAGGCGCACAGGTTTCCCTTGTAATCCTTATAACATAGTTGTAAATGGTGCAGATGATGATATACGTATTTTCCTTAACGGCAACCAGATTTACTCTGCAGCGTGTTGTGCTGTTGGTGTAAACGTTGGCACTTATGTTTTAGGAGCAAGCGATAATATTGAAATACGCGGAACGGCCTTGTGTGTAACTGATTACCTGGATGTAGCCTTTAATGCGCAGGCAGTACCTGCGGTTAACGGTGGCCAGATAGGCGGAATCAACAGTGGCACCAACATTTGCCAGGGTCAGCCTGTAGGCTTATTAACTGATGTAACGCCGGGCAGCGGTGGTGTTTCTACCATTTCAAACGGTGGTGTTATAACTTACGATTGGGAATTTTCTACTGATGGTGGCGCTACCTTTATCTCTTCTGGTGTTAGCACTCCTAGTTGGAACGTTACAGGCACAGTGCCTGCCGGTGGCACTTATGTGTTCCGCAGAAGAACGCTTGACCGTTGCGGTAACTCAGCTATCTCAAACGAAATAGTTATTATCGGCAATCCGGCTCCTAACGGCAGTCTTTCTCCTGTTAGCCAAACTATCTGTCCGGGTACTGAAGCTGTGTTAACAATGACAATTGATACAGGCACTGCTCCTTTCAATGTTAGCTTGTTTGATGGTTTAACAACCTACACGCGTAATGGTGTAAACAGCGGCGATACCATCCATATCAGCCCTAATATAAGCAGCAACATTAGCTATACCTTTATGCAGGATGCGCTGGGTTGCACCCGCACCTCCAACTTCGAAAACAGTGCTCAGGTAATTGTTATACCTGCTATAAGCATAACGAATGTTTCTGTTGTTGATGCAAACTGCTTCGGCAGCAGCGATGGTTCAATAACTATTACTGCAACCGGCGGCCAGCCTCCTTTCAGCTATTCAATTGACGGCGGTGCAACTTACCAAAGCTCTAACACCTTTACCGGCCTTGTTGCAGGCAACTACAATGTGGTTGTTCAGGATGGCTTTGGTTGTGTGCAGCCAAACGGCGTTGTAACTGTTGTAGGCCAACCTACCGATATTACGCATACAACTACCCACACTGATGCAAGTTGTGCAAACGTATTTGACGGTTCCATAAGCATTTCAGCTACCGGCGGTGTTCTTCCTTATACATATTCATTAAATGGTGGTCCGACACAGCCTGGCAGCAACTTCAACGGCCTGGGCGAAGGCACCTACACCGTTTACGTTGTTGACGCTCATAGTTGTGTTGATACATCATCAGTAACTATAGCTAATACCTATGTTATCTCGGTTGCGGTTGATAGCCAAACCAACATTTCCTGCTTTGGTGGCTTTGATGGCTCAGTAAGCGTGCATGTGGTAGGCGGTATTCCTCCGTATGACTATTCTATCAACGGCATTACTTTCCAGCCTTCAGGTACTTTCAGCAACTTATCTGCTGGTAGCTATACCGTTATCGGCCGCGACTCAAAAGGGTGCACTGAGTTTGCAAGTATTGTAATAACCTCTCCGGGCCAAATGGTTGTGCTGATTGATTCAATACAGGATGTGCTTTGTACCGGAACACCAACAGGCGCTATTTATACCTCGGTTAGCGGTGGTACAGCGCCTTACACATATGCATGGAGCAATGGCGGAAACACTGAAGATATTTCAGGTGTTGCCGGCGGTGTTTATAACGTTACTGTAACAGATAGTAAAGGTTGCACCGCGGTTGGAAATGCCACCGTTAATCAGCCATTGCAATTATTCCTTAACATAGCATGGTTTAACAATCAATTATGTAATGGCGATAGCACAGGTGCTATTGACGTTACCGCTAATGGCGGTGTTCCGGGTTATTCATTTGCATGGAGCAACGGAGCTACTGTTGAAGATCAGGCAAACCTTCCTTCAGGCAATTATACCGTAACGGTAACTGATGCCAATGGTTGCAGTGTTTCTGTTAGTCAAACATTAACTGATCCGTCACTACTTACATCATCAGTAGCAGGCAGCGATGTTCTTTGCTACGGCACTGCCAGCGGTTCTGCTGATTTGACAGTTAACGGAGGTACTGCCCCTTACTTCTTCCAGTGGTCTACTTTCCAGGCTACAGAAGATATAAGCGGCCTGAGTGGTGGTTTATACTATGTAATTATTACCGATGCCAACGGCTGCCAGCAACGCGACTCAGTTTTAATTGCTGAACCTGCACCTCTTACTTTAAACCTTAACGTTACTAACGTAAGCTGCTTTAATACAACCGACGGCGCAATTGACCTTACGGTTACGGGTGGTGCCCCAACTTATACTTATGCATGGAGCAATGGTGCTTCTACCGAAGACTTAAGCGGCCTGGGTGGCGGCACTTATGCTGTAACAGTTACTGATGCCAACTTATGCACTGCTACTGCATCGGCCCTGTTAGTTACCCCAAGTGCTATACAGGCCAACTATATATTAAAGAACCCTACCTGTTTTGGTTTTACTGACGGTTCAATAGATATGATACCTTCAGGCGGTACTCCGGCTTACACTTTTGCATGGAGCAATGGCGCCAATACTGAAGACATAAACAACGTTGGCGCAGGCAATTATTTTGTAACAGTAACCGACTCTAAAGGCTGCAGCAGAATTGACTCGCTGGTGCTTGTTGAGCCAGGCATACTTACTACCTCCGGCTTTATTAAGCACGTAACCTGCGCAGGTGACCAGGATGCCTGTATTGATATAACAGGCTACGGCGGAACATTACCTTATACCTTTAACTGGTCAAGCGGACCTTCTACAGAGGATATCTGTAACATTCCGGGCGGTAACTACTTTGTAACTGTTACTGATGCGCACAACTGCCAGGTGGCTTCATTATATGTGGTGCTCGAACCTCAGCCACTTGCCGTAAACGTACTTTCAACCAATATCTCATGTTTCGGCGGCTCTAACGGTAGTGTAGCTGCAGTACCTTCGGGTGGCACAACACCATACGAGTATTTATGGAACAATTTTGTTACTGATTCATTCCAGGCAAACGTAACTGCAGGCAAATATGTAGTGTTGTTGACCGACTCTAACGGTTGCCATACCTACGACAGCGCTTATGTGGTTGAGCCTACCGAGATAGTATTAAGCGGTGTTGTAACCGATGCCAGCTGTAACAATACTTCAACCGGTTCAATTGATCTTACAGTTACAGGTGGTGTTTCACCTTATACCTATTCATGGTCAAATGCCGGCGTAACAGAGGATATCAGCAATCTGCCAGCAGGCCCTTACAGCGTAACTGTTGGCGATGCCGGCGGATGTTTGAAAAACACCTCGTTTACGGTTAATCAACCTCAGCCTATTTATACAACAATGTCGTACGCCGAGCCTATTTGCCACGGTGGAAATACAGGCTTTATAGATGTGGAAGTAGCAGGTGGTGTTCTTCCTTATGCATACACATGGAGCACTACACCTGTGCAAACAGGTTCGGTTGCGGTTAACCTTTCACAAGGTATTTATACTATGACTGTTGTTGATGCACATAACTGTTCTGCTACTGTTTCAGCAACCTTAAATGACCCAAGCGAGATTACTGTTGCATTAGCCAAAACAGACAGCAAGTGTTATAATACTGCTACCGGAACTGTAATAGCAACTGCAAGCGGTGGTTTCCCTCCATATGTTTACGAATTGAGTGGAATTGTTCAGGCTACTGATACTTTCTATAATGTAGCCCCTGGTACTTATGCCGTTGAAGCTACAGATGCTAACGGTTGTACAGGCCACAATACTGTAGTGGTAGCTTCTCCAAGCGTAATTACGGTTGACCTTGTTGCTCCGCAAACGGTGATACTGCAGGGTATGAGCACTCAGCTTTTTGCTAATACCACCTCAAATCTGCCTATTATTAACTACTTCTGGAGCCCGGTTGATTCTATCGTTTACGATTACAGCAACTGTGCTGATTCTACCAATTGCTCAAGCCCATACGTAAGTCCATTCTTTACTACTGTGTTTACAGTTACAGTAATGAACTCCGACTCATGCACCGCCAGCGACACAGTTGCCATTATTGTAGAAACAGAAGCACGTAAGTTTATACCTAGCGCCTTTACACCAAACGGCGATGGATTGAACGACCGTTTTGAATTCGATATACTTGGTTCAACCGAAAGTGAAGTAGCCATCTTCAGCCGTTGGGGTGAAAGAGTGTTCTACAACGGCCACCAGCCTAACGGCTTTAGCGGCACGAATGGATGGGATGGAACCAAAGGCGGAAAGCAAGTACCTGAGGACACATATGTATACCAGATAAAAGTGACGTATTTTGATGGGCGGACGAAAGATGTATCGGGTACGATAACGATAATGCGATAGAACACACGCAAAAGCCCTTCTGGCTACAGAAGGGCTTTTGTATTTATATAGACACGCACTAACATAGTTTTAAATTACTTAGGAATGAGAAAGCATTCTACCCCTGGCGCTTTCGCAACGAGAGTTTTATCTCTAGCGGTAGCTTTATTTTTATCGACGTGGTCGGTAAACCTGTTTGCACAATGTAGCGTTGCGGCTGAAACCAGCCCCAATGTGGTAACCCCTTCCGGTTGCGGTAACGGTACTTTAAATTTGGGTGCCGGTGCTTTTACAACAATCAGCATACAACCCAATACCTGCTATGCTTTTGATTGGTTTAACCAGGCTGCTGATATATGCGGCTTTTGTGCTTCTTCTAACGGTTCGGGCGGTAGCTTCAGCAGCAACCAAACTTCATGGAACTCCGGAACTTCCACAACACTTACCATTAGTTCCAACCGTTGCGGTGCATGGACGGGTACCTCGGGCCTTTTACAATATCGCTATGTTGCCCCAAGCGGTGTTAGCGCTTCTGTGTCGCCAAACCCTGCTTGTATCGGCACTAACATCTCATTAACCGGTTCAGCCAGTTGTGCCACCTCTTATTCATGGACGGGCCCTAACGGTTACTCAGCAACTACACAAAACGCATCGCGCACCGTTGGTGCCGGCGATGGTGGTGTTTATACTCTTTCAGCCAGTAACAACGGCTGTATAACAACGGCTAATACATCTTCTTTAGGAATCATTACTCCATCTACAGCCCCTAGCTCAATTAGCGCTTCGCAAACAACGGTATGCAGCGGCACACCGGTAACGCTTAACGTGGTGGGTGGCTCATTAGGAACAGGCGCGGTTTGGCGTTGGTATGCAGGCGGTTGCGGTTCGGGTGGCGCTATTGGCACTGGTTCTTCTATTACAATCAGTCCAACCAGTACTACTAATTATTTTGTTCGTGCTGAGGGAACTTGTAACAATACTACTTGTGCACAGGTTACTATAAACGTTAACTCCTTGTCAAGTGCGCCTATTGCTATTTCCGGCAGTACTACTATCTGTAACGGCGGTTCTACTACTTTAAGTGTTATTGGTGGTTCATTAGGTACAGGCGCTAACTGGCAGTGGTACTCATCATCCTGCGGTGGTACGGCCGTAGGTAGCGGTTCTTCAGTAACTGTTTCCCCAACATCTAACACTACTTATTTCGTACGTGCTGAAGGTACTTGTAACACTACAACTTGTGTTTCTACAACTGTAACAGTTAATCAGCCTTCAGTAGCACCCGGCTCGGTTAGTGCTACGTTCAATACCATTTGTAATGGTCAAACAACAATATTAAGTGTTAACGGTGGTGCCTTAGGTACCGGTGCTAGCTGGGTATGGTATGAGGGTGGCTGCGGCTCCGGAACTTCAGTAGGTACCGGTGTTTCTATAAATGTTTCGCCATCAAGTACTACTACTTATTTTGTAAGAGCTGAAGGCATCTGCGGCAACACAAGCTGCGCAAGCGCTACAATAACAGTAAATCAGCCTTCAAGCGATCCTACTTCAATTTCCGGCACCACAGTAATTTGTAATGGGCAGAGCACTACTTTAAGTGTGGTGGGCGGCTCATTAGGAACCAGCGCCAACTGGCAGTGGTATACTTCATCCTGTGGTGGGGCTTCAGCAGGTAGCGGCTCTTCTATAACAGTTTCACCATCAGGCACCACAACTTACTTTGTGCGTGCAGAAGGTATATGTAATACTACTGCTTGTGTTTCAGTAACGGTAACAGTTAACCAACCATCGGTTGCTGCTTCTTCAATTTCAGGAACAACTACAATTTGCGAAGGTGGTTCAACCACGCTTTCTGTTGTAGGCGGCACATTAGGCACCGGTGCCAACTGGCAGTGGTATAGTGGCAGTTGTGGCGGCACAGCCGTAGGCAGCGGCCCATCTGTTTCTGTAACACCAACCTCAACTACTGATTATTACGTACGTGCTGAAGGTACTTGCGGTAACAGCAGTTGTGTATTTGTAACTGTAACTGTAAATGACAGTTCTGTTGCTGCTTCTTCAATCAGCGGCCCTTCTGCGATATGTATTGGTAGTTCTGCAGTGCTTTCAGCAACCGGTGGCCACTTAGGTGTGGGCGCAAGCTGGAAATGGTATACGGGCAGTTGTGGTGGCACCTTAATTGGAACAGGCTCGCCAATTACAGTTAACCCGGTTGTTCCAACTACTTACTTCTTAAGAGCCGAAGGCACCTGTAATACTACAAGCTGCGTTCAGCAAACTATTACCATTAACCCTCTACCTAATGGTAGTATTACCGGAACAACCTCAATTTGTTTTGGTACCAGCACAACCTTAACCTTTAACTTTAATACCGGCACAGGCCCATTTGATGTGGTATACACTGATGGAACAAATACCTACACAGCTAACGGCGTTAATACCGGAAGCACGGTAACTGTTTCTCCAGGCGGAACAAGCACTTATTCATTTACTTCTATTACAGATGCCAATACCTGTAACCGCACCACCGGCTTCACTGCGGGCGCAACGGTTACTGTAACTCCTCTACCGGTTATACTTTCGGCTACGCCTACACCGGTTTTATGCTTTGGTGGAAATACCGGTACCATAACTGTTAGTGTTAACAGCGGCACACCACCTTATTCGTATTCTGATGATTTTGGTGCCAGCTTCCAGCCCGGTAACGTTTTCACCGGTTTAGATACCGGCGATTATTATGTGTTGGTTTCGGATATACAAGGCTGCCGCGATACGTTTAACCTTAACCCGGTTACCATTACCCAGCCAACCGATATTACTCAAGCTGATACAGTGGTTGACGCCAGCTGTTCAAACGTATTTGATGGTAAAATTACGGTTACTGCGTTGGGCGGTATACCACCATACCAATACTCGTTAAACGGTGGCCCTACCCAAAGCGGCAATCAGTTTACAGGCTTGGGTTCCGGTGTATATACAGTTTATGTGTACGATGCTAACTCCTGTTTAGATACCAATACCGTTACAATAAATAATTCTTACAACGTAGTTGCTGTTCTCGATTCTCAAACCAACGTTTCCTGCTTTGGCGGAACGGACGGCGCTATTTATGTGCAATTGACAGGCGGTATACCTCCGTACTTCTATTCGATTAACGGCGGCGGCTACAGTACTAATAATGTGTTTACCGGTTTATCGGCCGGCGTGTATGTAATTAACATGCGCGATTCGAAAGGCTGTAACGATTTTAAAACGGTTACCATATCGCAGCCTAACCAATTAGCTGTAAATATTGACAGTGTAATAAATGCCGGTTGCTTTGGAGCAACCACCGGCGGTATCTACATTTCTATAAATGGCGGCACGGCTCCTTATACCTATAGCTGGAGTAACGGCACCACTAACCAGGATTTAACCGGTGTAGGTGCAGGCAGCTATATTGTTACCGTAACGGATAGCAAAGGCTGCACAACTACCGGCGGTGCCACTGTAGCACAACCGTTGCAGTTAACTTCTTCAGTAGCTTCCTTCCATAACCTTAATTGCTTTAACGATTCTACCGGTTCTATAGATATAAGTGTAGGTGGCGGTGTTCCTTCTTATGTGTTTAACTGGAGCAATGGCAAAACCACTGAAGATATTAATACACTTGGCGCCGGCACCTATACCGTTACCATTACTGATGCTAACGGTTGCACTACATTCTTAAGCCAAACTATTACTGAGCCAGCGCAATTAACTACAACCATTAGCGCAACATCAATTGGCTGCAATGGCGGCAGTTCTAATGTAGACCTCAACCCTACAGGGGGCACAACGCCTTATAACTACTTCTGGAATAACGGCTCAACAACACAAGACCTTACCGGTGTTGGCCCGGGAACCTATACTGTTTTGGTTACAGATGCGCATTCCTGCACTGCAGTTAACTCAGTGTCGGTTACTCAACCTACGGCTATCTCTTTATTGCTGGAACCTGCCCATGTGCTTTGTTTTGGTGATGCAACAGGTGCTATTGATTTAGGTGTTACCGGTGGAAGCGGCTCTTACACTTTTAACTGGAGCAATGGCGCAACTACTGAAGACATTTCAGGCCTAACTGCGGGCGCTTATGATGTAACTGTTACCGATGGAAACGGATGCACAGCCACAGGCAGCGTTACAATTAATGAACCTGCACAAGCGCTTAACAGCACATTTGTAGCTACTGATGTAACCTGCAACGGCGCTAACAATGGCAGTATCAATTTAACCGTAACCGGCGGTACACAGCCTTACGGTTACAATTGGAGCAACAATGCTACTACTGAAGACCTTACCGGCCTTGCCCCCGGCACCTATGATTACACGGTTACCGATGACAACGGCTGCCAGACTTTTGGAAGTGTGGTAATCAATGAGCCGAACCCTATTGTTGCAACAATAGCGGGAACTGATGTTACCTGTAACGGTGGCAATGATGGCGCTGCTGACTTAACCGTAACCGGTGGTAATGGTGGCTATACTTATTTGTGGAGCACTTTTGCCAATACGGAAGACATAAGCGGTTTAACCGCCGGCAACTACACAGTAATTGTTACTGATTCTAAAGGTTGTCAGACTTTCGCAAGCGTTACTATTTCGCAAAACCCTGCAATGACTTTAAATGGCGTTGTAACCAACGTAGCATGTAATGCGGGTGCAACAGGCGCTATTGATATTACTGCAGGTGGCGGTGCCGCACCTTTAACTTACTCATGGAGCAATGGTTCAACTAACGAAGACCAAACCGGGTTAACTGCTGGTTCGTATGCAGTAACTGTTACCGATAACAATGGTTGCTCGGTTACAGGTACATTCAATGTTACACAACCGGCTGCCTTAACAGCATCAATTGCTTCTTTTGGCAATGTTAGCTGCAATGGCGGTACAAATGGCTTTATAAATGTTACAATAAGCGGCGGTGTTACTTCTTACAGCTACTTATGGAGTAACGGTTCTACCAGTCAAAACCTGGTGAACGTAACTGCAGGCACTTACACCTTAACCATTACTGATGCTAATGGTTGTAATGCGCAGGTTTCGCAAACCATTAGCCAGCCGGCTGCATTAACTGCCAGCATCTCTGCAGGCACTATCAGTTGCAACGGCGGTACAACCGATGTTGATTTAACGGTTACCGGTGGCACTACCAGTTACTCTTACTTCTGGAACAGTGGTGCAACTTCTGAAGATTTAACCGGTGTTGGTCCCGGCACTTATACGGTGCTGGTAACTGATGCCAATAGCTGCACTACTACGGCTACTACTACTATTACGCAACCATCTGCTGTGTCAGTTAGCGGTGTTGTAACCAATGTATCGTGCAATAGCGGTAACAATGGTGCAATTGATATCACTGCAACCGGCGGTTCAGGAAACTATACCTATTCATGGAGCAACGCTTCAACTGCGGAAGACCAAACCGGTTTAACTGCAGGTGTTTATACGGTTACCGTTAATGACGGCAGCAGTTGCTCAGCAAGCGCAAGCTTTACTGTTACCCAACCGGCTAATGCACTTAGCCTTTCTACCTCCGTAACTGATGTTAGCTGTAACGGAGCATTGAACGGAAGCGTTGACTTAACGGTTAATGGGGGTACGCCTTCTTACACTTATGCATGGAGCAATGGTGCAACAACGCAGGATATTACCGGCTTAACTGCCGGAACTTTTGATGTAACAGTTACGGATGCCAACGGATGTACTGCAGGAACAAGTGTTACTGTAAACGAACCTGCGGCTCTATCAGCAAGTATTGCCGGTACTGATGTTACCTGCTTTGGTGGTAATGATGGTGCTGCTGACTTAACTGTTACAGGCGGCAATGCGCCTTACAACTATTTCTGGAGCACTTTTGAGTTTACCGAAGATATTGCAGGCTTAACTGCAGGTAACTACGTGGTTATTGTAACGGATAGCAAGAGTTGTCAGACCTATGCCACTGTTACTATATCGCAACCGGCACCAATAGTAATAACCGGCACACCGGTTAACTTAACCTGCAACGGAAGTGCTGATGGCCTTATTGATATTACCGTTACCGGTGGCAACGGCACCTATGCTTACCAATGGAGCAACGGAGCAACTGCCCAGGATATTAACGGCCTAACTGCCGGCACCTACACAGTAACCGTTTTAGATGGTAACCTGTGTAGCGGTACAGCATCATTTACGGTTACAGAACCTGCTGCTATTGTAATTAATGCGGTTGTAACTAATGTAAACTGTAACGGCAATGCTAATGGCGCTGTAGATATTACAGTTACCGGCGGCACAACCCCTTACACTTACAGTTGGAGTACCGGAGCTACAACACAGGATGTTAGCGGCTTAAGCGGTAGCCTGGTTAGCGTAGTTGTTACTGATGATAACCTTTGCTCTGCCCTTGGTTCTTATACTATAATTGAACCTACGGCTATTACTACTTCAATAAGCGTAACAGATGTTAGCTGCTTTGGCAGTAGCAACGGTGCGTTAGATTTAAGCGTTAGTGGTGGTGTTGCGCCATACAGCTATTTGTGGAGCACATTTAATACTACACAGGATTTGAGTGGCCTGAGCGGCGGCACTTACTTTGTAATTGTTACCGATGCTAATGGCTGTCAAAAAACAGATTCAGCTACAATAAATGAAGCTCCTCAGTTAACCCTGTCTGTAGTTGTAACTAATGTTAGCTGTAACGGTGGTAACGGTGCAATTGACCTTACAGTTGCAGGTGGCGCTCCCGGCTACACTTACCTGTGGAGCAACGGCGCTACAACCGAAGACCTTGCTACGGTAGTGGCAGGAACTTATACAGTAACTGTTACAGATGCCAGCAGTTGTTCTGCTTCAATTGCAGCAACAGTAACCCAGCCTACTGCTATTAACGCAACCATAGCTTCATTTAACAATGTAAGTTGTAATGGCGCTAATAACGGCAGCATAAACATTTCAGTAAGCGGTGGCGTTACTCCTTATGCTTATGTGTGGAGCAACTCTTCAACCTTAGAAGATTTAGTAATTGTTGGTGCCGGTACTTATACCGTTACCATTACTGATGCTAATGGCTGCACTGTACAGTTATCGCAAACAATAACCGAGCCTTCTGCTCTTAATGCTTCTACAACTGCCACCACTATTTTATGTAATGGCGGAACTGCGGACGTTGACTTAACAGTTAGCGGAGGCACAACAAACTATTCTTACTTCTGGAACAGTGGTGCTGTAACCGAAGACTTGACAGGTGTAAGTGCAGGCACATACAGCGTTATTGTAACTGATGCTAACGGATGCACCGCGAACTCATCCATCACCATTACACAACCGGCAGCCCTTGTTCTTTCAATAACAGTAAGCAATGCAAGCTGCAATGGCGGCAATGGTTCTGTTGATTTAACAGTAAACGGTGGTACTGCAGCTTATACCTATGCATGGAGCAATGGTGCTACAACTGAGGATCTTGCTGCCGTAACTGCAGGTACCTATGTTGTTACTGTTACTGATGCCAATGGTTGCACAGCAACTGCAAGCGGCACAGTAACGCAGCCTACTGCGCTTAATTTAACATCGCAAACCACTAATGTTAACTGTAATGGCGGCACAAACGGTACCATCAACATTAATGTTAGCGGTGGCGTTCAGCCTTATGCTTACGATTGGGGTGGCGGTATAACAGTTGAAGACCGCTTTAACCTGGCGGCAGGTAACTACACTGTGCTGGTTACAGATGCCAATGCATGCACAATTACTCAATCGTTCACTATAACTGAGCCATCAGCTATAACTTCATCTGTAGTAGCTACCGATGTTAGTTGTGCCGGCGCTCATAATGGCACGGCTACATTAACCGTTTCGGGCGGTACGGCTCCTTATACTTTCAATTGGAGCAACTTCCAGGTAAGCCAAAACCTGAGCAACCTTGGCGGTGGAACTTACTATGTAAGTATTACCGATGCCAACGGATGCACCCGCCGCGACTCTGCTGTTGTAAATGAGCCTACTGCAATCGTCCTATCCACCACAGTTACCAATATCGGTTGTAACGGTGGCGCAACCGGTGCAATAGACCTAACGGTTACCGGCGGCATACCGGGCTACACTTATTTATGGAGCAACTCTGCTACCACTCAGGATTTGACCGGTGTGGGACAAGGAACATATACCGTAACAGTAACGGATGCAGGCTCTTGCACTGCAACAACATCTGCTACTATTAGTCAACCTAATGCTTTAGTGGTTAGCGCAGCAATTCAGGATGTTAGCTGCGCCGGTACAGGTGATGGGGCTATTAACTTAACCGTTTCAGGCGGTGTTACGCCGTACACCTTTGCATGGAGCAATGGTGCCACAACAGAGGATATCATTAACCTGGTTGCAGGCACTTATGATGTAACGGTTACAGATAACAATACCTGTTCTGTATCTGCTTCTTATGTAGTAAACGAGCCAACTCCAATTGTTTCATCTGTGGTTGGTACAAACGTGCTTTGCCAGGGTGCTAACAACGGTGCGGCCGACCTTACCGTTAGCGGTGGTACATTACCTTACACCATTCTATGGAGTAACTTCCAGGGTAGCGAGGATATTCAAAACCTTGACGGCGGTATTTACTATGTGTTAATTACAGATGCCAGTGGATGCACCCACCGCGATTCTGTAATTATTCAGGAGCCTTCTCCACTTATCTTATCTACTGTAGTAACCAACATTACCTGCTTTAATGCAAATAACGGTTCAATTGACTTAACTGTTCAGGGTGGTACATCAAACTACGCTTATGCATGGAGCAATGGCCCAACCACTCAGGATTTATCTAACCTGCCTGGTGGCACATACGTGGTAACGGTTACTGATGCTAACGGTTGCACCGCTGTAAGCTCCTCTATCATTGCTAACCCGTCGCCAATTACTGCCAATTTTATTCTGCATAATCCGCTTTGCTTCGGAAGCTCCGATGGTTCAGTAGATATGATACCTACGGGCGGTACACCATCATACACCTTTAACTGGAGCAATGGTGCAACTACCGAAGATATCGTTGCCATTGATTCAGGGGTTTACTTTATCACTATTACAGATAGCAAAGGTTGTGTGAAAACGGACAGCGTTATCATTACAGAGCCTAACCCACTGGTTACTTCGGGCTTTGTGACTAACGTAAGTTGTAATGGATTGCACGACGGCTTTATTGATATTACCGGTTACGGTGGTACATTGCCATACACCTTCCTGTGGTCAACAAACCAATCAACTGAAGATATTGCCAGCTTACCGGGCGGTAACTACTTTGTAACACTTACTGACGTTAACAATTGCCAGGTAGCATCGCTATACATAGTAAATGAACCTGCTGTGCTTACTCTGGATTTGGTAGGAACCAACTTAACTTGTAACGGTTCAGCTAATGGAACAGTATCTGCAATACCTGGTGGTGGTGTTACCCCTTACCAATATCTGTGGGAAGATTTCCATACTGATTCATCAAGAAGCGGATTAGGTGCCGGTTACTATGCTGTAATGCTTACCGATAGCAACGGCTGCTTTGTAATTGACAGCATAATTCTTACCGAGCCACTTGCTATCTCAATAACCGGAACGGTTACCAATGCAGGTTGCTTTGGTGCAGCTACCGGGGCAATTGATATTTCTGTTATTGGCGGTTCAGGCTCCTATACGTACGCATGGAGTAATGCTGCGGTTACGGAAGATTTAACCGGTGTGGTGGCAGGCACTTACTCTGTTACGGCAATAGATGCCAACGGATGTATAGGTAGCGCCACGTTTACCATTACCCAGCCTTTAGCTATATCGCTAAGCACAGTTTACAATAATCCGGGTTGTTATGGCGCTAATAACGGCTCTGTTTCGGTAATCGCCGTTCAGGGTGTTGCGCCGTATGCTTACTTATGGAATACTAACCCTGCGCAAACTACTGCCTCAGCACAGAACCTTAAGGGTGGTGTATATGATGTAACTGTAACGGATGCCAATGGCTGTACTGCTTCTGCAACTCAAACATTAACTCAGCCTGATTCCATTGCTGTATCAGCAACAACAACAGGTGCTAAGTGTTTCAATACGGCTTCAGGCCAGGTGGTAGCAACCGTTACCGGCGGCCAGGCTCCGCTTATCTACGAGTTAAACGGTATCGCTCAACCGGGTAATACCTTCACTAACTTAATGCCGGGCAATTACACCATTTTGGTGTCTGATGCCAACGGTTGCGAAGGAACTACCAGCTTTACGATTGCTGATGCCAGCCAGATAGCAGTATACATTACCGCTACCGAACAGGTAATTGCAACAGGTATGCAAACGCAGTTAATAGCCACAGCAACTTCTACTTCGCCAATTGATAATTATGTATGGAGCCCAAGCGGTTTTGTTGACTTTACTAATTGCGGCGGAGATTCGCTGCACTGCAACAACCCGTTTGTTCAGCCGCCTACAACCACCTTCTTTACGGTTACCGTAATGAACCAGGACTCATGCTTTGCTTCTGATACCATTACCATATATGTTAGTGCCGACGCTAACAGGTTTATGCCTACAGCCTTTACCCCTAACGGCGATGGCTTGAACGATCGCTTTGAAGTGGATATTCTTGGAGCGGACAAACTGGAGGTAGCAATCTTTAACCGTTGGGGCCAGCGGTTCTATTACGATGCAAATCAACCAAATGGAATGAGCGGAACCCATGGTTGGGATGGCAACGTAGACGGCAAACCGGCACCTGAGGATACTTACGTTTACAAAATTACGGTTACCTATTTCGACAATGTAACCAGGGAATATGAGGGTACTGTAACCCTCATGCGATAGAGCCATTTAACCCTTGTATATAAAGCCCCGGTCATAAAACAGCCGGGGTTTCTTTTTTTAGCCAACTAAAAGCCGAAAAATGCGGTCTTGGCTTATATTTACCCGCGCACTAACTAAATTTTAACAAATACCTCTATGAATAAGACATTTACCCTGTCGTGTCTGGCATTGCTGTCTTTCCTATGCACCTCTGTTTCTGCACAGCAAAAGCCGCAATCAGGTTCTGTAACTACCGAATCCTATGATGTTATTTCTGAAGCCCGTAAAAATACGGCCGGTGTAAGGGCGCCCGAAAGTAAATCGTACCCAAGAGGGTTTGAATCGGGCGCTGAATTTGGAAAGCTTTATGAGCCGGGTGGTGCTTATGATTATATTAATCGTGATGCCGAAATTTTGGATAAGCGCGATGAAAGCACCAAGCACTTCCTGAACAGCAACGGAACCATTACTGCGGTAACAACTGCCGGACCTACGCACTATAAAAAGAATGGTTTATGGAATACTATTCTGAATGATGTTTACCCCAGCAGCAAGTTCGTGGGTTTTGGTTATGCAAACATTTATAATCGCTTTCAAACCTACTATGGCAATAACCTTCAGGGGGGTATTAAAATAGTTACAGAGGATAACCTGCAAATCGACATGATGCAGAATGCAGGTATAGTTTATCTGGATAACAACATGCAACAGGTGGGGGCTGAGACTTTGTTGAGCGGTAATGTAGGAAATGTAAAAAATGAAACGGTTACTTATACCAATTTGCTCAGCGGTATTGATGCATCAGTAGAGCAAAATTCAGCGGGGTATGAATTAAACTATACCATCAATAATCTAAGCGGAATTCAAATTCCACAAGGTGCAGCTTACGTTTCTTTCCGCGAAGGAATTAAGTGTCCTGCCGGCTCAATAATTCAATCTGAGCAGAATGACGAGATTATAAAAATTGTAGATGCCGCAGGTAAAGTGCTTTTAAAATACAAGGCACCTGTACACTATGAAAAAAATGCTGCTACCGATGGCGATTCAAGAATACGTAGTAAATACTACACTGAGCAAAAGAACGGTATCATCTATATCCATGTATTGGTTCCGGTAAACTGGTTAACTGCACAAGGCCGCAATTTTCCATTGGTGATTGACCCTGTTGTTACAGTTACGCCTAACGTAGCTCAGTTTTGGACCTTTACTGTTGATAACGATAGTGGTTGTGACTATAGTACTGATAACGACCAGGATGATAACATGCGTGTTGGTTTTGATGACGGCAACTTTGATAATGACGATTACCAGTGCTACGCAGAGTACAACATCAGTTCCATTCCCACCAATGCGTGTATCCAACATGCCAATGTTCGCTGGTATCAATATAATTTTAACAATGCTTCTAACAGCGACAATAACCTCCACTTTTATTTTCAGGCTTACGATCCGATAACAACTGACCCCGTTGGTGTGCCTACCTGCGATCAGATTTATAATGAGATAAACAATACTACTACCTGGTACCGCTATTATGATGTTTGGAGCTCATCGGGAGCAACGATGTATAACAACTATAGCTCAGGCGCCTGGGAAGATTTTTATAATCAGGAAGTTGGCCCCCGTGTAAAACAGGCAAGAAACCTGAACTTAAATTATGTAGCTTTCTCTTTGGATAATGCACCTGAAGGCGTGCACAGTGACCCTACCGGTCCTAATAACGATGAGTGGATTGACTATCGCGGTTATAGCAGTGGCAACAGGCCTCAGTTGGTTATAAATTACGAAACACCTTTTATAGCAGCCACAAGTATTACTGCAAGCCCCGGTACAACTATATGCCCCGGTACACCTGTAACCTTAACCCGTTTTGATGGTACAACAGGTTCAGTGGGTAGCTGGGGATGGTACACAGGAAGTACGTTGATACAGTATACTAACGGTAGCATTGTGGTTAACCCTGCATCAACTACCACCTATTGTGTACGTGGCGAAAACGTTTGTGGCAATACCACCTGCACACCAATAACCATTACTGTTCAATCCAACTCTACTGCCGCAACCGGTATAGGCGGCACAACTTCAATTTGCCCCGGCGGCAACACTACATTAAGTGTTGTAGGTGGCTCGCTTGGTACAGGTGCGCAATGGTATTGGTATAGTGGTAGCTGTGGCGGTACGTTTGTTGGTAACGGTACATCTATTGTAGTTAGCCCTGCTTCAACTACAACTTACTTTGTGCTTGCGCAGGGTACCTGTAATACTACGGCCTGTGTACAGGTTACAGTAACCGTAAACACCAACTCCAGTGCACCGGGTTCGATAAATCCAACGCTAAGCACTATTTGTAATGGACAATCAACCACGCTAACGGTTAACGGTGGCTCATTAGGTACCGGTGCCGTGTGGCGGTGGTATGCGGGCGGCTGTGGTTCCGGCTCATCAATTGGAACAGGTTCTTCACTTACAGTTTCTCCAACAACAACAACAACTTATTATGTAAGGGCTGAAGGTACCTGTGGTAATACCACTTGTGCGTCTACCACTATTACGGTTAATCAGCTTTCAGTAGCGGCTACCTCAATTTCAGGCACGTCAACAATATGTAACGGGCAAAGCACTACGCTCAGTGTTATCGGCGGTAGCTTAGGCACAGGCGCAACCTGGCAATGGTATACAACAAGCTGCGGCGGAGCTTCAGCCGGTAGCGGAAACTCAATTACAGTTTCGCCAACCAGCACTACAACTTATTATGTACGTGCAGAAGGCACCTGCAATACCACTATATGTGCATCATTAACAGTAACAGTTAACCAGCTTTCAACTGACCCTACCGGCATTAGCGGAACAACCACTATATGCGAGGGCACGTCAACTACACTAACTGTAGTGGGCGGTTCGTTGGGAACAGGCGCTACCTGGAACTGGTTTAGCGGTTCCTGTGGCGGAACGGCCATAGGTTCAGGTTCTTCAATAACTGTTACCCCAACGGCTACTACAAGTTATTACGTTAGAGCCAGCGGAAGCTGTAACACCACTAACTGTGCGTTTACTACAGTTACGGTTAATGATACTTCCGTACCTGCATCGTCTATTAACGGTTCTGCCGTTTGTATCGGCAGCTCAACAAGCCTTTCCGCCGTAGGTGGCCACTTAGGTGTGGGCGCATCATGGAATTGGTACGTGGGTAGCTGTGGTGGCACATTGGTGGCTACCGGCTCGCCTATTACTGTTTCTCCTTCTGTAAATACAACTTATTACTTACGTGCAGAAGGCTTATGTAACACTACTGTTTGTATTCCTTATACTGTTGTGGTTAATCCGCTTCCTAACGGCAGCATTAACGGCTCTGCTACAATTTGTAACGGGGTAGATACTTCCATCACTTTCAATTTTGCGGTGGGCACAGGCCCTTTCGATATTATCTATACTGACGGAACCAATGTGTTTTCGCTTAACGGTGTAAACGATGGCGACGTAGCAAGTGTAACACCGAATACAACTACTACTTATAGTTATGTGCAGATAACGGACCAGAACAGCTGCGTGCGTACTACCGGCTTTTTGGGTGGCGCAACCATAACCGTAGCTCCTCTACCGGTAATAAGCAATGTTACTATCAGCGATGTGCTTTGCAATGGAGATACTACCGGCAGCATTTCAGTAACGGCCTCTTCAGGCACACCTGCTTATCAATATTCAAACGATAACGGAGCCAGCTACCAGTCATCGAGTGTATTTACCGGTTTGGCGGCAGGCACTTACAATCTGTATGTTAAGGATGCCCTTAACTGTACCTCGGGTAATCCTTTTATAGCTACGGTTAACGAGCCTACTGTACTTGATCATTCAACTGTAGTACAAAGCGCAAGCTGTGCTAACGTGTTTGACGGCTCTATAACGGTAAATGCTTCAGGAGGTGTTCCTGCCTACTCATACTCATTAAACGGTGGCCCTACACAACCCGGTAATGTGTTTACAGGCTTACAGGCCGGTACTTACATAGTTGGCGTTTTTGATGCAAACGGATGTTCTGATACATCTCAGGTTGCTATACCTAATAGCTATGCTGTAACAGCCAGCCTGGTTAACCAAACCAATGTTTCGTGCTTTGGCGGTGTTGATGGAAGCCTTACTGTACAACTTACAGGTGGTATTCCTCCTTATTCTTATTCTATAAACGGTGTTACCTTCCAAAGTTCACCAACCTTTACCGGCCTTGCCGCGGGTAACTATGTGGTAACCCTTCGCGACTCTAAAGGTTGCACTGATTTTGTAACTACTACTATAACCCAGCCAAACCTGTTAGCTGCCATTGTTGATTCGGTAAGCAATATTTTATGTAACGGCGGTTCAACGGGCGCTATTTACATTACGGTAAACGGCGGCACACCTAATTACAGCTTTACCTGGACCAATGGCGCAACTACGGAAGATATTACAGGCCTTACTGCGGGCACTTATAATGTAGCCATTGTTGATGCCAACGGTTGTACAACTTCAGCAGGTGCAACAATTTCTCAACCGCTTCCATTATTCCTTAATGTAGCTTCTTTCAGTAACCTGCAGTGCTTTAATGATTCAACCGGTTATGTGGACGTTACTGTTAGCGGTGGTGTTCCGCCTTATACCTTTAACTGGAGCAACGGAGCTACAAGCGAAGATATCTCAGGCCTTGATGCCGGCACTTATGATGTTACGGTAACCGATGCGAACGGCTGTCAGAAAAATATTTCACAAACCCTTACTGAACCTGCACAACTTACTTCCACCATCAGCGGTACTGATGTTAGTTGCAATGGCGCTTTTGACGGCGCTGTTGATGTAACAGTAAACGGAGGAACTGCTCCTTACTTCTATTCATGGAATAACGGCGCTACTTCACAGGATTTAGCAAACGTTGCCGGTGGCACATACACTGTTGCTATTGCTGATGCGCATGGTTGCACGGCAACCAATACTATCACAATTGCAGAACCTACTGCTATTGTTGTTAGCGCTAACGTTACAAACGTTCTTTGCAACGGTGCAACTACAGGCGCTATAGACTTAACTGTTTCAGGCGGTACTCCTTCTTATACTTTTGCATGGAGCAATGGTGCTACAACCGAGGACTTAGGTACACTTGCAGCAGGTACTTATACTGTTACCGTAACGGATAACAATGGCTGCAGTGTTACAGCAACATATACCATTACACATCCTACAGCTTTATCAGCCGTTATCTCATCTTACCAGGATGTTTCCTGCAATGGTGGAACCGATGGTGCAATAAACATTGCTGTTAATGGTGGTGTAACACCTTATGCTTATTTGTGGAGTAACAACGCCACTACCGAAGATGTAAATAACCTGGTTGCAGGCACCTATTCAGTTACTATTACTGACTTTAATGGTTGCACCGCTACCTTAACCCAAACTATTGCTGAACCTACGGTTCTTACTGCTTCTATAAGTGCAGGAACCATTTTATGTAATGGCGGCTCTACAGATATTGATTTAACCGTTGCCGGTGGAACTACGCCTTACAACTACTTCTGGAATGTAGGTGCCACTTCTGAAGATTTAACGGGTGTTGGTGCAGGTAGCTACAGCGTTATAGTGAGCGATGCCCATTCATGCACGGCTACGGCTTCTGTTACCATTACGCAACCGGCGGCAATTGCTGTTGCAGTTAGCGTTACGAACATTGCTTGTAACGGCGCTACTACAGGCGCAATTGATATTACAGTAAGCGGTGGTACTGCCGCTTATTCTTTCGCATGGAGCAATGGCTCTACAACTGAAGATTTGACCGGTGTTGCTGCAGGTACTTATGTAGTAACAGTAACCGATGCTAATGGTTGCTCAGTTACTGC
>CAZUHU010000018.1:0-2167 GCA_964620645.1 uncultured Chitinophaga sp. | reverse complement strand
GGCAACTATTCTGTAACGGTTAGCGATGCTAACAGCTGCAGCGCTACGGCCTCTTTTGCAGTAACCCAACCTGCTGCTATGGTAATGAACGCTTCGGTTATTAACGTAAGCTGCGCAGGTGGTAACAATGGTTCTATTGATATTACCGTTAACGGTGGTGTGTTCCCTTACACTTTTGTATGGACCACTTCTTCAACTAACGAGGATGTATATGGCCTTAGCGGCGGAACATACGCTGTAACAGTTACAGATGCCAATAGCTGTACATTAACTCAATCGTTCACCTTAACCGAACCAACACCGATTGTAACTTCTATTACGGGAACCAATGTTAGCTGCAACGGCGCAAGCGATGGCGCAGCTGACCTTACTGTAAGCGGTGGTGTTGCGCCATACACATTCTTATGGAGTAACTTTAACGGAACTGAAGATGTTACAGGGCTTAGCGGTGGCCTTTTCTTTGTAATAGTAACTGATGCCAACGGCTGCGATCATAAAGATTCTGTATTGATTTCTGAACCGGCTCCGTTAGCCCTTACAACTTCTATAACCAACATCTCATGCTATAATGCTAACGATGGCGCAATAGATTTAACTGTAACTGGCGGCACACCGGCTTATACATACAACTGGAGTAATGGCGCTACTACTGAAGATTTAAGCAATCTGCAGAATGGCGTTTACGCTGTTACCGTAACGGATGCTAACCTTTGCACCGCTACAACATCAGTGGTAATAAATAACCCATCTGTTATCACGGCAAACTTTGTGGTACATAATCCACTTTGTGCCGGCAGCAATGATGGTTCAATTGACCTGATTCCATCCGGCGGTACACCTTCATACACCTTTAGCTGGAACAACGGCTTTACAACTGAAGATATCAGCGGCCTTGATTCCGGCACTTATATCGTAACCATTACAGATACCAAGGGTTGCACAAGAGTTGATTCGGCAATTGTAACCGAGCCTCAGCCGCTGGTTACCTCAGGCTTTATACGCGATGTTAGTTGCCATGGCGCGGCCGATGGCTTTATTGATATTACTGCTTATGGTGGTACACTGCCTTACTTCTTTGAATGGAGCACAGCCCAATCAACCGAAGATATCGGCAGCCTGCCGGGCTCCAACTATTTTGTAACAGTAACCGATGCTAACGGTTGCCAGGTTGCTTCACTTTATATTGTGAATGAACCGGCTCAGTTAACGGTTGATGTAGTAGGTAGCAATGTATCCTGCTTTAACGGTGTTGATGGCCATGTTGCCGCTGTGCCTGCAGGCGGTGTAACTCCATACCATTACTTATGGACTACCTTTGACATTGATTCAGCAGTTTACGGTTTAGGCGCCGGTAAATATACCGTGCAGTTAACTGACTCAAACGGTTGCTTTACTTACGACAGCCTGACACTTACACAGCCAACAGAAATTATGATTAGCGGAGTTGGTACTGATGCTATCTGTTTTGGTGCATCAACTGCTGCTATTGATATTACAGTAACGGGCGGAACACCAACCTATAGCTATGTGTGGAGCAACGGCCCTGTAACAGAAGATAACCAAAACATACCGGCTGATACATACACAGTAACCGTGTCTGATGCCAATAGCTGCCAGAAAACGGCCAGCTTTACAGTTGGTGAAGGTGTAGAGATACTGGCAGAGATTGGAACATTTAATCCGATATGTAACGGTGGTAATACCGGTTCAGCAACGGCATTAGTAAGCGGTGGCGATGGCCCTTATACCTATGCATGGAATACTAACCCACCACAAACCACAGTGTCAATTAACGGTTTAGGTGCCAATGTTTACGTGTTAACGGTTACTGACTCTAAGAACTGCTCGGTTACTGCTACTGCTACCTTAACTGAACCAGCCCCAATTACGATTACTACCAACGCTACAGGCTCTAACTGCTTTAACACCAGCACAGGCCAGGTAACGCTTTCTACCAGCGGTGGTACTGCGCCTTACAATTACACCTTAAACGGTATTGTAAAAACGGATACAGTATTTACAGGCCTTGCACCGGGTACATATGGTGTATTGGTAACTGATGTAAATGGTTGCCAGGGTAGCGCCCAGTTTACGGTGGCTTCACCAAGCCAGCTTTCAGTAGACTTAACTGCCGCCGAGCAAACCATTTTAACCGGTATGCAAACGC
>CAZUHU010000017.1:27300-34609 GCA_964620645.1 uncultured Chitinophaga sp. | reverse complement strand
CCCGCTAGCGTTCATCCTGAGCCAGGATCAAACTCTCCGTAGTAAAAGAGTTGATTCCTTAGCATTCAAAAGAATGGTTAGGAAAAAATGTATTAAGCATTTAATCTAACCT
Organism: uncultured Chitinophaga sp.; assembly: GCA_964620645.1. Taxonomy (GTDB): domain Bacteria; phylum Bacteroidota; class Bacteroidia; order Chitinophagales; family LD1; genus Bog-950. The sequence goes on along the minus strand of CAZUHU010000017.1, from coordinate 34,497 downwards.
GTGTTATTCGCTTTGTATTTCTTACCTGTATTTCAAAGAACTTTCGACAATCATGCTCAGCCGAAACCGGCAGATTATCATTTGTAGTTAGTTGAGTTTCAAACTCTTGTAACTCTTTTCGAAGAACATTTCCGTTTCAAAACGGGCCGCAAAGATATGCGATTGTTGTTCGACTTTCCAAATTTATTTTCAACTTTTTTTTAGCAGCTTATTTTTTATCAATGAAAACTGAATGTTTTCGGGTTGCGCTGTCGGGGAAGGTGTTTACCTTGCTTTGAGCCCTGGGCTGCATTGCTGCTTTGTAAGGATTGCTTGGTTCTCGCTGAGCGAGACGCTTGGAATCTCATCATGCCTCTCATCTTGCCGCATCACGCGTAAGTTCTACTTCAATTTAGTAGAAAGAGAGTGCCTAATATTTACAGTGTAATCACTACACTGCAAGTTTCCTTTTTCTGCGTTTCGGGCTTTCAAAAGAACGACCCTTTTTCCGAAACGGGACGCAAATATAAGGGGCTTTACTCAATTTCCAATAGGCACCCCAAAAAAATATTTGAAAAAGTGGTCTTACTGCTTCCGGTAATTGCATTGTATTCTATCTTAAATATTGATTTTCAGCATTTTATATAAAAATTGAGGTTCGATATTCTTTTTATAAAATTAAATGGATGGCCATACTTAAAATCCGCCCATCGCGTATTTACTTTCACAGCAGTTATCTTCAAAATCAAAATGCAAACCCTTTCCTTATCCCAAGCCCAAAAGCTGCATCTGATGGCCTCGGGTATTTACAGCAATAACTTTGGTAAAGGCAAGGCCGGTGTGCAGCATGCAATTGAGCACCTGGGTTATGTACAAATTGATACCATAAGCGTGGTGGAACGCGCACACCACCATGTATTATATAGCAGGCTGCCGCATTATAAACCTGCTTTGCTTGATGAACTACTAGAAAAAGATAAAACGGTATTTGAGTATTGGAGCCATGCAGCTGCCTACCTGCCCATGCGCGACTACCGCTTTAGCCTGGTGCGTAAAAACAAATACAACAAAGGCCATTGGAGCTGGTATAACAACAAAAAGATGCTGGCCTATGTGTATGACCGCATTAAAGCCGAAGGCCCTTTGCAAAGCAGGCATTTTGAAGAGCAGAAAAAACCTGCAGGATGGTGGAACTGGAAAGAGACCAAACAGGCGCTTGAACAGCACTTTATGCAAGGCAGCCTGATGGTTGCAGCAAGGGCAGGCTTTCAAAAAGTTTATGATTTAACCGAGAGGGTTCTACCTGCCGATGTAAACACCAAGGAGCCCACAACTGATGAGTTTGCGCAGCACCTGATATTAAACAGCGTACGCGCCAACGGTTTTGCCAACGAGGAAGAAATAAGTTACCTGCGCCGTGGCATTAAACCATCAATCAGTAAAAACATAAAGCGGCTGGTTAAGGAAGGTGTTATTCAACCGGTACATGTAAAAGGAGTAGACAAACCTTACTATACTACCGAAAGTGCATTGCAGTTATTGAACGGCACAAGCAGCAAAAAACAGGCACATATTCTCTCCCCTTTTGATAACAGCATTATACAACGCAAACGGATTAACACCCTATTCGGTTTTGATTACACCATTGAGTGCTATGTACCTGAAAAGAAACGGCGTTATGGCTACTTCTGCCTGCCTATATTGTACAGTAATAACTTTATAGGCCGTATTGACTGCAAAGCTGACCGCAGTACTAAACAGCTAATTATAAAAAGCCTACACCTGGAGGAAGGCTTTAGGCGAAGCAGCGCCTTCGATAGTGCTTTTAATACAGCGCTTAAAAAATTTGCAGCTTTTAATGGCGTAAGTTGGAGCGCTTAAAAAGGCAGGCAAACCGGTATTAACCCACAAAAACTTCACCGGCCGCCTGCCCAACCTTCGTAAGAGTTCAGGTTTTCTTTTTTAGAAGTTCAGCCCTGGCCTGTTGCCGGCTGCTTTCTGCATAATCTGTATTGGTATTCAAACAATCAATCCACAGCGGAAAATCAATAAAAATGGTGTTCACCCTGTCTTTAAAATCATTCAACAGCAATGTCTTCAATTTTTTCAGGCTTCCGCTTCCATCAGAGGCCTTAACAGCCATTAAAAGGTGCCGTGCAATCAGCAACTTGTAATCCTTTTCCTTACTGACCGGCTTATAAGTGCGTATAAAGCTTTCCACCTGGTTGCCTACATATACATAGTTGCGCAACTGATAGTGTAAAAACAAGTGAATCACCTTCAGGCGGTCGCTGTACATCTGCCCAAGCATTTTGTGTTTGCGGTAAAAAGTAAAGGCTTCATTAATGCAATCCAGTGCATCATCGTGCATACCATTTTTAATTAGCGCAATGGTAAAGTAGTAATACAGCTTTTGCTTTATGCCTGCCGGTATGCGGTGCGAGCGGTCATTAAACTGGTCCAATAGATTTTGAATCTCCGTAAAATCGTGCAGCGCCAACATTTTTAATACATGCACTTCAAGCGCATGTCCGTGGGTATCGGCGGTATAATCTGATATACTATCAAAGCGGGAAATAATCTCATCTATTACTGCCACTATCTGGTGCCTTTGCCCGGCATTGGCCAGCGCTGTTGCTATGTTGGCACATATCAGGCTTATTTCTCTTCCATCCTTTATCAGGTAAGGCTTCTTTTCAAGCAGCTCAATCACATTCATATTGTGGCGCACAATAGCCTCATAATCGCGCAACAGATGCGCATACAAATCCATAATCCCTTCCTTAATAATCTTGAGGCGTACGCTGGTTTCTACTATGGGGTCGTTAAGGGCTGTATGTTGAATAAGGGCTTCGATTTGTCTGCGGTGGTAATTACTGTTAGGTAAAGCAGCCTGGTGAACCACCTTCAGGTAAATTTGGTGTTGTATTTCAGAAAGCTGCATGTGAATCATGTTGGAATAAACCGCATCATGAAACTGCGCCCAGTAATTATCGTTTAGCGAAAGCTGGTGAAAACCAAACCTGAATTCGAAATGCAGCGCATGTAAAAGTGTGTCGAACAATTCGTATCTAAGACAAAACTTCTTAAGCGCTTCCAGCTCGCGGTGTATGTGTTTAGTTAATCCCTTACTGCTCATTAAATGCAGCCGCTGCATTTGCGCTATAGCCTCACCTATGGGCGTTTTTATTAAATGATAAGGCGCCATAGCCTGGGTAAGCTCGCGCCACAGGTATTCTTTTATCGATGAAATTTTGCGGGCGCAGCCATGTTTCTTAAGTATGCGCGCTAGTTCGCGTTCATTGTATTCGTGCTGCCTGCAAATAGCATCAAACAGGATAACATAGTAAGAGTTCTTGTTCGAATTCTGTTTAAAGTAACCACGCTCGTGCGCAGTCATTGATTGTATAAAATCAAACAGCTTATCTGTTTTTCTAACCATAGGGGTAACGCAAATCTAGTACTTAACAGCATACTGCCATTTAGCCCGGAATGTAAGTTTATTCAGCTACAAGCAACTATTAGTCAACTGCTTAAACATTAAACAACGTGCAGAGAAATGTGACTTACAACTTAAAATTTCGCACTGGCTTTAACATTCTTTGTTGAAGCGCTGAAGCCGATGATGTTGCGGATTGTACACCTAAATGTATTCCCCAATACTGAGTAACAACACTTTACATAGCAATTTATTTTCAGCGGATAGCTACCCGGAAGCTTTCTTCTCCGTGCGCAGCAGCCTTACGTATCTACCTTTGTTTCTATGAAACACGTTATTGAATCCCCTATTAATAAATACAAAATACTATTGGTTGACGACGATTACGCCGTACATTACTTGAGCCGACGCGTATTGCTGCAGGAAAACGTTTCAGCCGACATTTTTGAAGTTTACGACGGCCGCGAAGCGCTTGATTTTGTAATCAATGTGGGAACACCCGACATTATTTTGCTGGATGTAAACATGCACCGAATAGGAGGCTACGAATTCCTTATGTCGTACAAACACTACGGCCTGCACCACAGGCACACCCGCATTTTTATGCTAACCGGCGCCATAATAGATTGGGAAGTTGAAAAATTTACTGATACCGGAATCATAAGCGGCTACTTCGAAAAACCACTACAACCCTGGCATGTTGAAACCATAATGGAACATGTGGGTACCAACTACATTCTTAAGAACAACAGTTAAGTACGGAGGGGCTAAGACCTCCGCATGTGCCGTGCGCAGGAGCCGGTGAACGCCCACACTGGCCCTGCGCTATTTTTTAGCTTAAGTTGGCTTCGTAGGTAATATTGCAATTAAGCAGTTTGCTTATCGGGCAATTCGTTTTGGCGTTAGCAACAGCCTCCTCAAATTTATCAGCAGTTATACCCGGCACCTTGCCTTTAACCGTAAGGTGCGATAGTACCACAGCTCCGTTTTCAAATGTTATATCGCAACGGGTATCCAGGTTTTCAGGGGTAAAGCCGCCTTCGCCTAAAACAAAACTCAGCTTCATAGTAAAACAGCCCGCGTGTGCAGCAGCTATCAACTCTTCCGGGTTAGTACCAATGCCATCCGCAAAACGGGTGCTAAATGAGTACTGCGTGTTATTCAGCACGGTGCTTTGGGTGCTAAGCAATCCATTACCTTCTTTTCCGCTGCCTTGCCAGTTAGCGGTAGCATGTCTTTTCATGTTGTAAAATTTAGTCCTTTAAATAATCGCTTTATAAAGATAACAAACACCAGTGCAAATGGTTTGCCGGTGGGCTAATCTTCTATTAGTATTCCCATTTTACCCATGCGGTAATCGCGCATGGCTTCCAATATCTGGGTGTCGCTGTTCATTACAAATGGCCCGTTGGCCACCACCTTTTCATTTAAAGGCAGGCCACTCATCAACAAAGCTTTACCGGGTTCCAGCACCTCAAGCCCAACACCTTCGCCATCGGCTTCAAATACGGCTGCATGTTTGTGTTCCATAAGGCCGTAACCATCCAGGTTAACTTTACCATCCAGTAGATACAAAAAGGCATTGTGATCTGTTGGCAGGGGTATATAAATGCGACCACCCGCCTGCAGGTTTAAGGTTGCCGCATTTACGGGGCTTATTGCAGTAATGGGGCCCTTAACGCCCATTAATTCGCCTGCAGAAACATGCACACTTATTTTACCATCTTCATTTCTATACTCAGGTATCTGTTCCTTTGTAAGCGGAAAGTACCGGGGCAAGTCCATTTTATGTGCAGCAGGAGTATTCACCCACATCTGTATTATTTCAGTAACACCGCCCAAAGCCAAAATATCTTTTGGAGGCCGCTCGCTGTGCATTACTCCCATGCCTGCATTCATCCATTGAACGCCCCCGGCGTAAATAGTACTATCGTTACCTCGACTATCGCGATGATGAACACCCCCTTTAAAAATAAAAGTAACCGGAGAAAAGCCACGATGTGGATGAGGGGCTACGCCCGCATGTTTAAGATTCATGTGCTCTGTCACTTTCATCTCTCCGTGATGCAACAACAGAAAAGGGTCCACCATATCAACGCGCATGGTGGGGAACGCCTGCCTTACAAACAAGCCATCCATATTTCTTAACTCTGCATGCAGCAGCGCTTTTACCTGCCGGTATCTATTCATAAATCCTCCAGTAATCTTTATCCCTATTTCTTCTTTGTGCCACCAAACAAGTCCGGTCCATCGTTAAGTAACTTAGGCGGAGCAATATTCAACTTGCATTTTTTATTGATCTTATCAATCATGTACTTGCTTAACTCAGGGCTATACAATTCATCGTGCTGGTGGATGAAAAAGTAAAGTGTTTCAAGGCCGCTATCCAGCCACTTATCAATACGGTTTACCCAATCATCAATGCGCTCAAAATCGGTTTTATGCAGGCTATTACCTACAAAACGGATAAAAGCAGTTGGCGTGGTAAGTTTCATACTCATTACATCCCTTCGGCCTGCCGTATCTGTTATAATACTGCTAACTCCCAACTCTTTCATCAGCGCGTACATTTCATCTACTTCTGCCGATTTTATAAACCAATCAGGATGCCGGAACTCTATCGCTACATCAAAATCCCTCGGCAGCGATTTTAGATAAGCATGTATCTGCTCTTTTTGCTTGGGGCCAAAGCGGTCGTTCAACTGAATAAATGAGGTGCCCAATTTTTTACCAAACACAGAAACCGTATCTAAAAAAGCATCGGTATCTTTCTCTACATTCTTCAACCAGCGGATGTGAGTGATGATATTGGTGAACTTGGGGCAGAAGCGAAAATCATCACCTGCAAGGTCGGCCCATTTTTGTACGGTTGGCTTTGGAAAAAGCCGATAGAACATGGCGTTAAGCTCAATGCAGTTAAAATGCTTTACATACTCTTTTAAGAAATCCGCCTGCTTTGTTTTGGGTGGGTACAGTTTGCCAATCCAATCTGTACGGCCCCACTTGGCGCATCCGATATAAATCTGTGGCTTCTTTGCTTTCTTGTTACCCAGTTCTTTAAACAGTTGTGTGGTTACCTTATCATCCTTGGGCATGGTAAAGTCAACCTTATCTACATCATCAACTCGTCCGAAATCCATTTTAGTTCAATTTAAAAGCAAGATAAACAAGCAGGTCATCAAAAAGAAAGGCCCCCGATAAATCGGGGGCCCCATTCAACCCAGAAACTGCCGCCTTACCCAAACGGCAGCTCTAAAACCAATGCTATGAAATTTTGATTTCGAAAGTGCCGGTTTCTTTGGCTTCTTCCTTTTTAGGAAGAGTAACGGTTAAAATTCCGTTCTCGTAGTTACCGCCAACTTTCGCCACTTCAATTGTTTTCGGCAACGTAAAGCTGCGCTTGAAAGAACTGAAGTTAAATTCTTTGCGGGTGTACTTATCTTCTTTCACCTCGCTTTCCTGCTTCGTTTCTGCACTAATGGTAAGCAGGTTACCTTCCACTTTTACACTAATGTCTTCCTTTTTAAAGCCGGGAGCAGCCACCTCAATGGTATACCCTTCTTTGGTATCCTTAATGTTTACCAGGGCCGGTGTTTTAAAAAGGTCGCCACCATGCACGTTAGGAAATTCGTTTTCGAAAAAACTGTCGATTAAGTTTGAGAAACGTGGGAAGTTATATCTTCCATTTTCCGGTTTAACTGTTAACAGTGTCATACGTCTTATGTTTTTTGTTTTAGTAATTGTGTTTGATGACAGCTATAAGTCAAACCAAGTGCCAG
>CAZUHU010000017.1:15605-27200 GCA_964620645.1 uncultured Chitinophaga sp. | reverse complement strand
GTAAGGTTGATATGAAACACGTGTCCGCCGGTTTCAAACTCTACACCTATGTGCAGGTTTGGATAAAAGGCAGCGTTCTTCATACCGCGCAGCATGGGGAAGTAGTGCCTATCGCCCACGCCTTCTTTAATAATGGGTAAGAAGTATTCAAACACTATAGCACTGCGCTTGTTAAACTTAGCGCGCGCGCCCAGGCCCAAAAAGAACATACCGTTTTTATCATCGTAAGGCACTTTGTTACGCCATACAAATGCCGGTGTTAATTGCACCGATAGCCACTCCGTTGCTTTAATGGCTATAAGCGCCTGGGCAGTGTAAGTCATGCGCTGGGCAAAACCCTTGTAGCCTTTATCAAAGTAATTAAGGCTAACACTGTCCTTACTAGGGCGCATGCTACTTATAGCGGCGTTGCCGTATAAAACAATCGTCATCGGTATTTTGAAATCCTTTGTTTGCTTTAGCACACGATACTTGATGCTGGCATTCCACAATTCATGTAACGTGGGGGTAATTACCACTCCGTTGCGACGAACCTCCCCGGCGCCCTTCATACGGCCAATGCCAAGGCTTAAATCATTAGTAACGCCAAAGTCAAACATTATCCCGATGTCCTCTGCCTTATCAAAGCCAAATAGAGTATGGATGTGGTCGTTAGGGCTGCCGGCTATATCGCCAAAACGGTGGCTGACTCTAAAATCCATACCGCCTTTACTCAGCATTTCAACGCTTTGCCCGTTAAGTATGCGGCCCGTTTTAAAAGTATACTTCACATACTCCTTCTCCGGTTTTTGCTCCTTAGCCAGTTCTCCTAAAATATCATCCTGTGCAAACAGTATAAGCGTAGATAAAGAACAGATAAGCGTAAATATTTTTTTCATGTGCATTTATTGGCTTGCAAATAAGCGCTGCTTTTGGTCAAATAAAAAAGCGATTCCGTACGGAATCGCTCACTTCAATATGTTCGTTAAGTTCATTATTGTTTAGGCTGGTATTTTTGTAAATCGAAATTCACGTCCACAGCAATTACTTCAGCTACGTTCATACTAACCGCCTGCGGAACCTTAATGTTATGGTCTACCAGCTTTACATCAAAGGTGCTGGTAACATTAACCGGCTGGCCGTTCTTAACCGTTAGCTTACACTTAATTTCGCGGTTAGCCTTAACCCCGTGCATTTCCAACGTACCCTTAAAGGTAACATCGTAAACACCGTCCTTGCTGTAATCAACGTCTTCTACAATTACGCCATCTAAAACGCTCATGGGGTATTTCTCACTCTCCAGGTAGTTCTCGTTAAAGTGATCCTGCATCAGGCTTTTCGGAAAAACAAAGGAGGTTATCTTAATCTGCACGTTCACCTTTTTCGAAACAGTGTTAAATGCACACAATGCCGTTTTTGAAGTAGCTTCAATATCCTCTAAAGGCGTGGCTGAGAAAAAATGGATTTTACCACTGGTAGTAACAAAGGTATTTGCATACTTATCCTGGCCTTTGGCAAAAAGGGCACATACAATCAACAGGCTTGCCAACAAAGTTCTCATAACATATAGTTTACTGCGCGTAGCAGTTATTCTTCCACGCGGTAATTTTAGTAATCAAACTATCTGCCAACTTTGGTTTGCCGCTTGGCATAACAGGCCCGCAACTCCAGTCAATAACACAAAAGAACTTGGAATTGCCCTTCGCTGCCGCTACTGCACCATCATAAGTATCCAATATTAAACCGGATTGCTGGGTAAATGACTCGTGACAGCCTAAATTAGCGCAGTTGGCGTCTAAAATGGCTTTAACAGAATTTGTATACGTATTTACCGAATCTGTTTGCGTGCAACCGGTTTGGGGTGGTGCCGTTTTATCTTTTGAGCAACTGAAATACAAAGAGACAAAAGCAATAACCAATACCCCTAAAACAACCTTCTTCATTATTACTGTTTAAATACTTTCTTCACAACCTGGGCAGTGCCTACATTTATTTTAACCAGGTAAACACCAGCTGCCATGCCACTGATATCGAAATTGCGGTTGAAGTTTCCTTCCATCACTCTTTCGTTCATCAGTTCTTTGGCCAGCTTGCCATCTAAAGTATATACGGTAGCAACCACCTTATCGGTTTCCTTCATGTTAAACGAAATTCCAAAATCGGTAGTAACCGGGTTAGGGAACACATTCAGGTTAGTGATTTTTGTGGCAATATCCTCAATACCGTTAGGCAGCTCGTTAATAGTAACTGAGCTTTGATAAATCATATCGCCGATGGCATCATCCTGGTTGTTACCTGCGTTATAAGCGTAGTAGAAAGTTACAGGGCCTGTTCCGGCAGCAGGTGAAGTCCACTTGTAAGTCCAGTTTTTAGTGCTGCTGGCATTTTTATGGCCTACATAGAAAACTGAATCGCCTGCAGCTATTATCCATTTTAAAGTGGTAGTAGCAGTATTGCTCAGGTTAAAACGGCCGGCCTGTTTGTTGCTGCTGTTTAAAGCATCCATCTGAAAACCGTAGTTGCCTGTAAAAGCATTAATAACAAAGCTCATGTTATACACGGTGTTAGGCGTATAAATAAAGCTGTTGTTTAATGGTGTAGTAGGCGTACCGGTGCCAATGTTAAGTGTTAAGGTAGTTGAATCCGGAGTTAAAATAGGCCCGTTATGGCAACCGCTGCGTGCGCAGGTATTTCCGCTTAAAGGATCGCCTGTGTTAGCTACCGGTGGATACGGTTTTTCTGAATTAACTTTCATGGAATTGAAGATTCCCACGGTTAATAAAACAAACATGCTTAAGGGTAAAAGTTTTCTTGTCATAGTTTTTATTTCTTATGGTAAAGGAATGTATTTTCTACTGTTACAACAACATTTATTGCAGTTAAGGTTTCAGAGCCTGTTGAACTGCCTTTTTGGAAAGCACCTTACGGACAATTTTAGCAATTCTTCCCTCCTCGTTTATCACAAAAATCATGCGGTGTATACCATCATATTCCCTCCCGTACAACTTCTTAGGCCCCCATACACCATAGGCATTAATCACCGTCTTATTTTCATCCGCTAACAAGCTATAGTTCAATTTAAACTTATTAACGAATTTTTTGTGGCTCTCCACTCCATCAGGGCTTATGCCAACAACCTCATACCCCAGCTTTTTCAAATCCGCATAATTATCCCTGAAGTTACAGGCCTCCTGGGTACAAGTAGGGGTATCATCCTCCGGGTAAAAAAACAATATCACCTTTTTGCCCAAAAACTGTTTCAGGCTTATTTCATTCCCATTCTGATCTTTACCCTTAAACGCAGGGGCTTTTTCTCCTTCTTTTAACGTAACCATAACGCCAAACATAAAGCATTAGTACCGAATTCAACAGTGATATAAAGTTATTTGCTGGTGGCTGCCTGCCGGTTGCAGTTAAACATGGAAGGATTGCACTTTTTATGTGTTGGCCGAATGTAGTTTACCACCTTACCAACCGAATTTAACGCTGTACTCGACAGCATTCTTTCGTTCATCTACCACCTTAACGGTAAACGTGTGCTGGCCTGAAGATAAGTCGGGCGGGATAGAATTTACCAGTAAAGCATTTTTAGCATCGTAATCTGTAACCACCCATTTGCCGTCTATATAGGTGTCAAAATCAGCAATGCCAGAAAGGTTATCCGTAATTTTTATCAGTATCTTTTTTACCGCGGCCATATTCTTGCCTTCGCTAATGTTTATAGGCTTAATTACCGGGGCTGTGCTATCCACTTTTATGTAGTATTTACCAAACTCTCTTGAGCGCGACACCACAAAGCCATCCGTAAAGGTTCCGCCCCGCACAGCCGTTTCGCCGTTGTTATCTTCATAAACCAATAAGGCTTTGCTGCGCAGGTTCTCAGGCAGGCGCTCTGCCCTTACCGAAATATCGAACCAGTCAAAACCCTGGGTATTGCTGTTATCTACCTGGTGTATTTTAGAATACATGGCAGGGTCTGCAGTAAGCCTTGCGGCATAGTTGAAATAAACATCGTCGAACAAAGCTGTAGCCGGCACCTTAAGTTTAAATTCAGTTGTGCTAAACTCGTTTGGCACCCCGTACTTAAAGAACTGGGTGTATTTAAGCTCCTTCTTTTTAAAGGCTACAGAAGCCGTATCATATTGCAACCTCAGTTTGGCCAGGGTAACATTCCCGGCAAAATCACTTATCTCTACCATAACCGGGTGCACCCTGCCATCACTTAAATCTATCATACCGGCGTCTACCAGGTTGTCGTAAACCGGGCAACGGTTGCCTGGCTCAACATAGCATTTATGATAACTCTTTCTGCCTTCGTTAAGAAAGGCGGCATAATCTATATGGCTAAGCACGCAGCGTTTTTCAGGAAACGAGAAGGAGTTTATCTTAAAATCATAAACCATAAGGCTGCTATCGAACACCGTCATATTGTAAATACCGGTGTGCGCATCGGTATTGTTCATTACATCATAGGCGTTTATCGCAAATCCTACTTTCCTATCGTTTAGCTTAATTACGGCCTCATCGCAAATTCCGCTTCTGCAATGCAGCTTATAAGTAAAAGCATCGCTACGGCCTTTCAGGCTATCCATAGCGTAGAACCGTATATTGTTAACTATCGGTTTCAAATCATCCTTTAACACAATGCCAAACAGCATGGGGTTGTAGATATTATCCAGCGTATCGCGTATTTCAAAATGAAGATGAGGGCCGCCACTGCCGCCTGTATTGCCGCTTAAGGCAATTTGCTCGCCTTGCTTAACCGGTAACTCATCCGGCGTTAAGGTAAAGTCCACCGCAAAGGATTCCTTGGCATACTGCTCTTTGCGCAGGCGTTCATTTATAGGCCCGGTAAATTGTTGCAGGTGGCCATACACGCTTACAAAGCCATTGGGGTGCCTTATATAAAGTGCGTTGCCGTAGCCAACTGACGAAACATTAATACGGCATATGTAGCCATCAGCCGCGGCAAATACTTTGTGGCCTTCTTCCTGGTTAGTTCTGAAATCAAGGCCGGTATGAAAGTGTAACCTGCGTGGCTCACCAAAATTACCCGCAAGGGTTAAGGGCAAATCTAAGGGGGTGGTGAAATAGTTTTGAGGGATTACGATGCTATCCGCCCTAACCGCTGCAGCCAGCGCCACGGGCTTAGGCAGTTGCACCGTTTTTTTAAACGAGCCGCTCAACAACGCCAATGCAGTAAAAAGTAAAACCGGAATTTTGCTCATGTAGCCAATAGAACAGTAGAAGTAATAACGCTTGTGTTTCCTGAATTATTATTAGAGGCGCATGTTTGGTTTCAACCCTTCTTTCTTGTAATGCTGGTTAATGATTTTCACAATCTTTTCCGGATCATCGGTAATAGAAAAAAGATTCAGGTCAGCGGCATTAATGTACGCCTCCTTCGCCAACATAGTTTCTTTAATCCAATCCATCAGGCCCTTCCAGTAACTTTCCCCAACAAAAATTATAGGCACGGGGTCTATTTTACCGGTTTGTATAAGCGTAAGCGTTTCAAAAACTTCATCCATAGTGCCGAAGCCACCGGGCATAAACACAAAGGCCTGGGCATAGCGTATAAACATAACCTTGCGCGCAAAAAAGTAGCGGAATATCAGCAGCTTATCGGCATCAATATATTCGTTCCAATCCTGTTCGTGTTCCAACTCAATATGTAAACCTACTGAACGGCCCTTGGCCAGCTTAGCGCCTTTATTGCCTGCTTCCATAATGCCGGGTCCACCACCGGTAATAATACCGTAACCCTCTTTGGCCAGGCGCTCAGCAATAACGGTTGCCAGTTTATAATCCGCATGGTCAGGCTTGGTTCGTGCGCTTCCAAAAATGGAAATGCAGGGGCCAAAGCGCTCCATCTTTTCAAAGCCATCAACAAACTCGCTCATAATTTTAAACATGCGCCAGCTTGATTCAGCTTTTAAATCGCTCCACTTCTTTTTCTTAGTCATTGCTTATTGTTTAAGTGTAGAAACCTTAGTTGATATAGCCCACAGCCCACCAAAGGTCACCAACCCGTTTATTACCAAAAGCTCAAGGCCTATCTGGTAACCATGCAGCAAGCTTTCTCTCCATAATTTGTAATCGGTAAAAAGCTGTGGCAGGTTAGGGTAAATTTTATCGGGTATAGGCGGACTTATTAAAAGCGCCAATAAAACTGCGCTAACACATATTACAGGAGTTAGTGCATCATTAAGCTTACGCCTGGTTAGTATGCCAAAAGCAAACAAACCCAGTAAAGGACCGTAGGTATAAGCGGCAATATCCAGCACCAGATCAATTACGGCTTTCTCATTTATAGCCTTACAAACCAGTATCAATAAAAAGAAGATAATGGCCACGGTTGTGTGTACCATAATTCTGCGCCTTTCTTTTTCCGCTTCGCCTATATCCGTGCGGTTTTTAAAGTCCAGGATGTCAATACAAAAAGAAGAGGTAAGGGCGGTCATAGCGCCATCGGCACTAGGGAACAAGGCTGAAATAAGGCCTACAATAAAAATTACACCTGCTATGGGAGATAAATAATGCAGCGTAATCATCGGGAAGGTATCATCGGTTTGCCCGCTAAGCGTTATGCCTTTTTGCGCCGCGTATACATATAAGGCCCCGCCTAAAACCAGGAACAACAGGTTTACTATTAATAGAATTCCACTAAAGGTAAACATGTTCTTTTGTGCCTCACCCAAACTGCGGATGCTGATATTCTTCTGCATCATCTCCTGGTCGAGGCCAGTCATTGTTATGGTAATAAAAGCGCCACCCAAAATCTGCTTCAGCATAAAGCCCTTAGCCTTCCAGTCGTAATTAAATACGGCGGTATAATCGTTCCTGTGCAATTCGCTAACTAAACCACCAAAAGAAAAATTCAGTTCACTGCAGATAAGGCCTATAGTTACCACTAGCGCCAGTATCATAAAGGTAGTTTGCAGGGTATCGGTCCATACTATGGTTTTTACACCTCCTTTGTAAGTGTAAAGCAAAATCATCAATAGTATTACAAAAGCCGTAAGTGTAAAGGGCACGCCCATTTCGGCCAGCATAAAGTTCTGCAATACGTAAAGCACCAGGTAAATTCTAAGCGAAGCGCCCAATGTTCTTGAAAGCAAAAAGAAAGATGCGCCTGTTTTATAAGTAGTAACCCCAAAGCGTTCCTTAAGGTAAGAATAGATGGATGTTAGATTAAGCCGGTAGTATAAGGGCAGCAACACCATGGCCACTACTATGTATCCTATCAAATACCCAATAACCACCTGCAGGTAGTAAAAATGGGCGGTGTTCACCTTGCCCGGTACACTCATAAAGGTTACGCCGCTTAGGGAAGTGCCAATCATTCCATAGGCCACCAGGTACCACTTGCTGCTTTTATGACCTATAAAAAAATCTTCGTTACTGGTATTGCGTGATGTATAAAACGCAATTGCCAGCAGCAATACAAAGTACCCGAAAACCACTGCTAAAATTACAGCCGAAGACATGCAGCAAAATAAACCTTAAACACCCTGCCTACAGCCGTAGTTATAAATAGTAAAATGTGGAGTGAGAGGTTTATTGAACAACCGCTATTTATAAGCAGTAGCTTAAGCGGCGACATCCCTCTCTAAGATGCCTTATATTTGTTGTTCCAAATTTTGCGATATGAGAATCTCAGCAGTTGTCACTTTGCTGTTAGCGGTTACCTGGCTTAACGCACAGCCCCCTATAACCACCAATAAAAAGGATGGCGGCTACAACTTCAGTCTTAAAAAGTTTGTAAGCACTACCTCGGTTAAAAACCAATATAAATCCAATACCTGTTGGTGCTTTTCCACGCAATCCTTTCTTGAGTCGGAACTTATGCGCATGGGCAAAGGCAGCTTGGATTTAAGTGAGATGTTTGTAGTGCGTAACATGTACATACAAAAGGCAGAGCGCTACGTACGGTACCACGGTACCACCAATTTTAGCCCCGGTGGCGAGCCGCATGATGTTATGAATGCCGTGCGCGAGTTTGGCTTATTGCCAATGGAAGTTTACCCCGGCAACTCGGGTAGCGCGGAAAAGCCCGTGCATGGCGAAATGGATGCCGTTTTAAAAGCCATGTTAGATGTAATGATACGCACACCCGATGGCAGCCTTAACCCCAATTGGAAAAACGCTTTTACAGGGGCTTTAGATGGCTACCTGGGCACCCCGCCCGATACGTTTACCTACCAGGGCAAAACGTATACTGCTAAAAGCTATGCGCAATCGCTGGGTATTAACCCTGATGATTATGTAGAGATTACCTCCTTTACGCACCACCCCTTCTATACTTCATTTATACTGGAAGTGCCGGACAACTGGGCAGCCGAACAGGTTTACAATGTACCCCTTGAAGATTTGAAACGCATAACAGATAATGCCCTTGCTAATAATTATTCAGTTGATTGGGCAAGTGATGTAACGGAAAAAGGATTTTCGTACAAAAACGGCGTAGCTATTGTGCCGGCTAAAAATATTGAAGATATGACGGCAGAAGAAAAAGATTCTCTCTTCGTTGCGCCTCATGCAGAAAAAACCATTACCCAAAAAACCAGGCAGGAAGCGTTTGATAACCTTACTACAACGGATGACCACGGAATGCAAATAGTAGGTATGGCCGACGACCAAAACGGCAACTCATACTACCTTGTAAAAAATTCGTGGGGAGCTGAGAATGATTTAAAAGGATACTTCTATTGCTCCGTTCCCTACTTTCTGTATAAAACAACCAGTATTATGGTAAACAAGCGGGCTTTACCGAAAGATATTTTGAACAAACTTGGTTTGAAGATTTAGTAAGGGCACTAACCGGCAGCCATTTTTTTCTCCCACACCCAGGCGGTGCGCATCATGGTGTCAAGGTCGCGTTTAATTTGCCAGCCCAATGTATTAACTGCCTTGCTGTTGTTGGCATATATACTTACAACATCGCCCGGTCTGCGCGCACCCATTTTATAATTCAGCTTTTCGCCACTAACGCGCTCAAAGGAGTTAACAGCTTCCAGCACGGTTACGCCATTGCCTGTGCCAAGGTTAAAAACCTCGCACCTTTCGCTACTGCGGTTAGCCATTAAATACTGCACGGCATTGGTATGGGCTGCAGCAATATCCATTACGTGTATATAATCGCGTATGCAGCTACCATCGCGGGTATCATAATCGCTACCGAAAATGGTAAACTCCTTAAACTTACCAATAGCAGTACCTGTTATGCGCGGCACCACTGCGGTAATTACATCCGTAGTATCCTCACCCAGCTTTCCACTTTCATGGGCGCCAACAGGATTAAAATACCGCAACAGAATAAACCGGCCCCGGGCCTTTTTAGCATGGTCGCGAATTACATCCTCACCCATTTGCTTGGTGCGGGCATAGGGCGACTCCGCTTCACCCATTGGGGTTTGTTCAGTAACCGGCAATTCTTTGGCATTGCCATACACCGAACAGGAAGAGGAGAAAACAAAATCCTTTATGTCGAACTCTTCAGCTAATTCAAGTAGGTTAATAAGAGAATCGAGGTTGTTGCGGTAATACAGCAAGGGCTTATCTACCGATTCAGGAACTGACTTAAGCGCTGCAAAGTGTATAATGCCGCTTATGGAGCCTTCCTGCTGTATTACCTGCTTAACATCCTGCTTATTGCAAAGGTCAACCTGGTAATTTTTTATCCTTTTGCCGGTAATGCTCTCTATACGGTCAACAGTTATCTGCTTCGAGCGGAGGTTATTGTCTATACTAAAAACGTCAAAACCGTTATCCAACAGGTCCACAATAGTATGCGAGCCTATATAACCGCACCCCCCGGTTACCAGTATTTTAGGTTTTGTAGTTGCAGTTTGCATTGTATAAACTAAAACGCCGCAGAAATTAATAATTGTACTGGCCGCTTTCGATTGTGCGGCGTATGCCTTCCTCAATGGTTATCATGGGGCGGCCAAGCAATTGCTTCATTTTGGCAATATCCGGTTTACGGCGGGTCATGTCACCTTCTTTCAAAGGCGGCAGGTGCACTATTTCCGACTTAGAATTGGTAGCCGCAATAATCAGCTTAGCCAACTCCAGTATAGTTACTTCGTAATCACTACCGATGTTAACCGTATCGTTTAAATACACATTATCGTATAGGGTGGTTACGCAGGCATCCACATTATCCTGGCGGTAACAGAAGGTGCGCGTTTGCATGCCATCACCATAAATGGTTATTTTCTGGTTACCCATTGCCGCCCTTATAAAACGGGTCATTACAAAATCGCTGCTTTGCTTAGGGCCATAGGTATTAAAGAAACGGAAAATGGTATAGTCCAGATCAAACTCCTGCTTATACGAACGCAGAAAAGCCTCACCAACGTTCTTAACCACAGCATAAGGCAAACGCGAGTTAAGCGGCGTAGTCATCTCATTTTGCGGATGCTCGAAAGGTTCGCCGTAAACTTCGGAAGAAGAAGAGAAGAACACTCTTTTAACCCCGGTGTTTTTACAAAGGTCAAGCACATATTTTATGCCTTGTATATCCTTTAAAACCGAAACGGGATTTTCCAACGTGCGTTTAACACCCACCACTGCGGCATAATGAAAAACGTAGTCGAATTTATAGGAAGACATTACCGCAGAAATATCGCGATACTCATTGCAGTTACACTTAATAAACTTCCAGTTGCCGTCATTTTTTTCAGGCAGTCGGCGGATATTACCCGTTGAGAGGTTGTCTACAATTACCACAAAGTTCTCTTTGTCTTCGAGCAGCTTATCAACTAAGCAACTTCCAACAAAGCCTGCACCACCGGTTACGAGTATAGTTCTTGACATACACTATGCAATTAATTCCATCAAATATTTTCCATAGCCGCTTTTCATTAACGGCTCAGCAAGTGCACGCAGTTGTTCAGTGCTTATAAAGCCCTGGCGCCATGCTTCTTCTTCAATACAACCTACCTTAAGGCCCTGGCGTTGCTCAATAACCTGCACAAACTGCGAAGCCTGCATCAGCGAATCAAAGGTTCCGGTATCCAACCATGCAGTTCCTCTATCTAAAATACCTACCTGCAGTTTGCCCTGCTTAAGGTACTCCTTATTTACATCGGTAATTTCGTATTCGCCACGCGCACTGGGTTGCAGATTACGGGCTATTTCCACTACACTGTTATCATAAAAGTAAAGGCCGGGCACCGCATAGTGCGACTTAGGTTGTTTTGGTTTTTCCTCTATTGAAATCGCTTTCCCGTTCTTATCGAATTCCACTACGCCGTAACGTTCAGGATCGCTAACATGGTAAGCAAACACCACACCGCCATTAGGGTCAGCATTGGATTTCAGCAGGCTGTCCAGGCCGGTACCATAAAATATATTGTCGCCCAAAATCAAAGCAGCCTTTTCCTTACCTATAAACTCGGCCCCCAGTACAAAAGCCTGGGCCAACCCATTGGGCACTTCCTGTATTTTATACTGAAAATTACAGCCATACTTTTTCCCATCGCCCAATAGTCTTTCAAAGTTAGGCAGGTCAGTAGGGGTAGAAATAATCAGAATTTCGTTAATGCCGGCCTTCATTAAAACCGATAGCGGATAATAAATCATCGGCTTATCGTAAATGGGCATTATCTG
>CAZUHU010000017.1:0-15505 GCA_964620645.1 uncultured Chitinophaga sp. | reverse complement strand
ATCTGCTTGTTCAACTTTTCATTGTCTTTTTCCAGCTTTTCCTTTTCGCCATTCAAGTTATCCAACGCCTTTAGCGCTTCTTTATAGGCATCGCCTCCACTTGCTTTTGTGGTTTCCACCACGGCCTTTTGGGCAGTTATCTGCTCTATTTTGCGTTTTTGATCAGCCTCATTCAATTTTATGTCATTCTTATTGCGGTCAATTGAGCGCAGATTCTCTTTTATCGTGCTCTTAGCCTTTTCCTCAATAGTAATCAGCTTTTTAAGCTCATCATTCAACTTATCCAGTTTGTTTTTCTCAGTTTCCAGCTCGGCCTTTACAATGTCCCGATATTCAGCATTCGCAAAATCCTTTACATACTTAATGGAAGCGAGGTTTTTATCGTTGTTCATTTTATCAGAAATAAAAACGGAGTCCTGTTCGGCAACCCAAACGGTAAGCCTTACACCCTCGTTTGTTTCAAGCAGAGTACTGTAAATGGTAAGCGGCAGTGTAGAGATATTTTTTACAGTGCTGCCTTTAATTACAGTTTCTCCATTTAGCTGCTCTATCTTGTTTTTAGAACTCTTCTCCAGGTATTTAGTCCAGTCCTTTTCTATTGTTTTTAGCTTTGCTTCAGGTATATCAACCAAAAATGACGGTTGTGAGCCCTTGCTCATAGCTCTTGGAGCCTCTTCAACAAAAATTTTGCCTTGCCCGAAAACTGAAGTTGCAGCTACTACTGCTGCCAGAATTGTGATTATCCTAATCATAGTTTATATTGATATTGTTTTATCCTTTTGAGAAAATCCAGGAGAGTAGCTCCTTCATTTTTATCTTTTTGCCATACATTAAAATACCGATACGGTAAATGCGGCCGGCTATAAAGGCTGTAAACAAAAACCCTGCAAACAGCAGCGTTAACGACAATGCAATTTGTTTCCAATCGTGCAAAAAAGGTAACCTTGCGCTAAGCACTACCGGCGACGTAAAGGGTATTATAGAGCCCCAAAATGCAAGTGAACTATCGGGGTTATTAATAACATTTATGGCAATCAGGATTGACACTACTATAGGAACCGTTATCGGTATCATCAGCGATTGCTGGTCGCCATCTTCGCCCATGGCAGCACCCACCGCAGCAAACAATGAACCGTAAAGCAGAAAGCCACCAAGAAACAGTAAAGGGAATATGAGCGCTATTTGCGTAAAAGGCAGTTGCTTAAAACCCTGCACTATTTCCAGCATGCTATCGGGGTCCACATCGGATGCGCTCATGCCACCACCAGGGGGAGAATAATCGCTCATGTTCATGCCCAATATAGGCAGCACTAAAACATTTATTAAGGTTATAAAAACAATCCAGAGGATAAATTGGGTAAGGCCTACTGCGCCAACGCCTAAAATTTTGCCCATCAGTAATTGAAAAGGCTTAACCGAAGAGGTAAGAATTTCTACCACGCGGTTACTCTTTTCCTCCTGCACCCCTTTCATAATCATAGTGCCATAAAAAAACAGGGAGATATAAATAGCAAAACCCATAAGCATACCCATAGCCGAGGCCGCCAGCGTAAAGCCGCGCTTTTCATTTTGGTTTACCAGCGAATCGTAGTTAAGGGTGATCTTACGCTGCATTTCGTCAATCTGCCGCTCATCTATGTTCAACATGCGCATGCGCAGCCGTTGGTAGGCATCGTTCATCCGTTGGCTTATAACCTGATACTTTGCCATGCCCGGTGCTTTTACAAAGCGGAAGGCAATAGGCGATTTCTGAGGATTATTAATATCGAAGTCACGCGAAATGAACAGTATGCCCTGGTATTTACTTTCTTCCTCTTTCTTCTTTGGCATTTTGCTCACTACATCCTCATACTTATCATCCACTAGGTGGAAGTACAAGGTGCCATCGCTTTCATCAGGTATCGAAACATCAAACTTTTTGAACAGGCCGCTTTCATCCACTACTGCAATATGAGTGGTGCTGCGGTTGTAAGTAGAGATTAAAACGCTGGAAACCATAAACAACAAGAACCCAAGGGGGGCCAGCAGCGTGGTAATAAAAAACGCTTTACGCCGTACCCGGGTAATGTATTCGCGCTGTATGATAATCCAGATTTTGCCCATTAGTTCAGTTGTACCTGGCGTATGAAAATGTCGTTAATAGTAGGTAGTACTTCATTAAAGGAGTGCACTTCAACATTGTTTTCTACAAACAGGCGCAGCAACTCATTTCCTTTATGTTCTTCTTCAAATTTCACGGTTAACTCACCCGGAGCGCGTTCAATTACATTCAGCTTTTCCAAAAAAGCTCCGTTTACCTCCCCGTTAAAAAGTATATGGAATTTATTTTCCTTAAAGCGGTGCTTTAACTCCTTTACGCTTCCGTCCAAAATAACCCGGCCCTTATTCACCAGCACAATATCATCACATATCTCTTCTACCTGTTCCATACGGTGGGTAGAAAAAATAATCGTCTTGCCTTTATTACTTAACTCGTGTATTTCGTCTTCAATCAGTTTACTGTTAATAGGGTCAAGGCCGCTGAAAGGCTCATCTAATATCAGCAACTTGGGGTCGTGCAGTACAGTGGCAATAAACTGTATTTTCTGGCTCATCCCTTTTGAAAGTTCCTCTATGGTTTTATTCTCCCAGCTTTGAATGTTAAAGCGGCTTAACCAGTACTGTACGTTTTCTTTAGCCTTTGATTTGGTAAGGCCCTTAAGCCTTCCCAAATAAATCAGGTGCTCGCCCACCTTCATTTTTTTATAAAGGCCCCGCTCTTCAGGCATATAGCCTATGCACTCGGTATGTTTATCTGATAACTCCTGGCCATCGAAAAGGATAGTGCCTTTGTCAGGATAAAGTATACGGGTAATCATCCGTATAAGCGTGGTTTTACCCGCGCCGTTAGGGCCCAGCATGCCAAAAATCTTCCCCTTCGGAATGGTAAAGCTTACATCATCCGAAGCAACATAGGTGCCGTACTGCTTAACGATATGTTGTAATGAAAGAAGAGACATTTACAGGCTTATAGTAACGAATGTAAAAAAACTCCCCGCCGAAGCGGGGATATGAAAAGTAGTTTATTAGTCGCCAAAGAAATCTTTCATCCGGTCAAAGAAACCTTTTTCGGTTTTTGTTCCCGGCTTCGGTTTAAAGTTCGGAT
This sequence comes from uncultured Chitinophaga sp., assembly GCA_964620645.1. Classification (GTDB taxonomy): domain Bacteria; phylum Bacteroidota; class Bacteroidia; order Chitinophagales; family LD1; genus Bog-950. The sequence continues at coordinate 12,360 of CAZUHU010000017.1, read as the reverse complement.
GCTCGCGCAGGTTTTCAAGTATCTTCTTCTCCTCTGAAGTAAGCTCAGTAGGGGTAAATACATTTATCAGTATTAGCTGGTCGCCACGTCCATAGCTGTTTACAGCAGGTACACCCTTACCACTCAGGCGGAAAACCTTACCCGCCTGCGTGCCGGCCGGAATTTTAAACTTGGCCTTACCTTCAATAGTAGACACTTCAACGGTAGTTCCTAAAGCCGCATCCACAAAGCTGATGTGCAGGTTGTAAATCACATTCTGACCGTCAATTTCCAGGTCAGGGCTTTTCTCTACTTCAATAGCGATTATCAAATCTCCCGCAGGGCCACCCTGCTCACCGGCGTTACCCTTACCGCTCATGCTCAATTGCATGCCTTCCTGCACACCTGCAGGTATATCAATAGTTAAAGACTCTTCTCCGTATTCTACCCCCAAACCGTTACAGGTGGCGCACTTCTTAGTAATTTGCTGGCCTGTACCATTACACTGGTAACAGGTAGTAGTGGTTTGCATTTGCCCCAGAATAGTATTGGTTGTTTTGCGCAACACACCATTACCGCCACAAACGGTACACTTACCTACCGAGCTGGCATCCTTCGCTCCGCTGCCGTGGCAGGTATGGCACTGCACCTGCTTTTTAACCTTTATAGTTTTGTGCGCACCGTGGGCCACCTCCTGCATGGTTAACTTAACCTTTATGCGCAGGTTGCTGCCCCGCTTACCGCGTGTGCGGGTGCCGCGTCCACCGCCACTACCAAAAAACGATTCAAACGGGTCGAAGCCACCACCGCTTCCACCGCCGCCGAAGATATCGCCGAAGTTGCGGAAGATGTCTTCCATGTTCATGCCTTCTCCGCTAAACCCACCATGACCACCAAAACCACCTTGCCCGTTTACACCGGCATGGCCGTATTGATCGTACATTTTTTTCTTCTGCTCATCGCTTAAAACCTCGTAGGCCTCTGCGGCTTCCTTAAAGCGTTCTTCGGCCTTTTTATCTCCCTGGTTACGGTCAGGGTGATACTTTAAAGCTACCTTACGATAGGCTTTTTTGATTTCCTCCGCCGTTGCCGTTTTGGGCACTTCCAGTATTTCGTAATAATCTTTCTTGCTCATGTTACTTACCCACTACCACTTTAGCGAAACGAATTATTTTATCATTCAGGTAATAACCTTTTTCTACCTCGTCAACCACTTTACCGGCTAAATCGGGCGTAGGCGCCGGTATTTCAGTAATGGCTTCATGCTTATCGGCATCAAACTCCTGGCCTATGGTTTCCATAGCCTTCAACCCTTTTGAAGTTAAGGTGCTCACCAGCTTGTTATAAATTAATTGCACCCCTTCCTTTGATGAAACATCAGAAGCTTTCAGCGCCCGTTCAAAATCATCCAACACCGGTAGTACATCCTTTACCACATCTTTACTTGCGGTTTGTATTATTTCAAGATTCTGTTTTGCTGTCCTTTTCTTGTAGTTATCAAAATCAGCATACAGGCGCACATATTTATCGCGCAGTTCTTCCATCTCTCTTTTCAGCTCAGCTATCTCAACGTCCTTGGGGTCTGTTTTTTCTTCCTCATAGTTAACATCCTCCGGCTTTTTACCCAGCAGGTCGTTAACCAGTTTTTCAGCGGCGCCAATAGTTTTATCTGCAAAACTTTCAGCCTTTTCCTTGGCTGATTTGCCGAGTTCTTCTGCCTTTTCGTTAATCGTGTTCTTTAAGTCCTCTACGCGGTCTTTCAGATTTTCCTTTTCGTTGTTTTTATTCTCCTCCATAATGCCAGCATTGTTTTACGCGGCGAATATCTCAAAATGCCTGCCCTTTTATTGTTTTAGGTCAAATTGACGCATTAAAGCCTCATTTACATGATTTTGCGTCAGGTGGGAAAAGGACGGGAAAATATGGCAGCTTTCTAAAATTGCCTATTTTACAGTTTACAATCAATCAGTTATGAAGAAAAATCTGTTGGACACCCAGGCAAAACAGGAATTGATTCAACGCATAAGCAGGTTAAAGCCTGACAGCAAAAATCTTTGGGGCAAAATGAATGTAAACCAAATGCTGAAGCACTGTACGGATGGAATAGCCGTTGCTTATGGAGACGTAAAAGTTACCCCGAAGAAAACCGGTTGGTTCCATAACAAGATGGTGCGCTTTTTCATACTGCATACTGATGTGCAGGCTCCCAAAGAAAAAACACCAACCTACCCCGAATTAAACATGGTTGAGCGAGGAATTGATCCTGGTAACTTTGAACAGTTGCAAAAGGATTTGATTAAAGCGGTAGAGAGTTTTCCGGCAAAACAAACATTAGCGGTTCATCCTTTCCTGGGAAATTTTAGTGATGCTAACTGGGCGCGTATGATGTATACGCATCTCATTCATCACCTTGAGCAATTTGGAGTGTAATTAAACCCTTTTTATATCGCCGCCCAAAGCGTTTAAGCGCTCATCAATCCGCTGGTAACCGCGGTCTATCTGGTCGCTATTATTGATTACCGATTTACCGTCAGCACTCATAGCCGCAATAAGCAAGGATACCCCAGCCCTTATATCCGGCGAACTCATAGTTATGCCGCGCAATTTGTATTGGCGGTTAATACCTATTACGGTAGCGCGGTGCGGGTCGCAAAGTATGATTTGCGCACCCATATCAATTAATTTATCTACGAAAAACAAGCGGCTTTCAAACATCTTCTGGTGTATCAACACACTGCCGCCGGCCTGTGTTGCCACCACTAAAACAATCGAAAGAAGGTCCGGCGTAAACAATGGCCAGGGGCCATCGGCAATAGTCAATATTGAGCCGTCAATAAAACGTTGTATCTCGTACTTTTCTTGGGCAGGCACATAAATATCGTCGCCTTTAACCTGCATTTGTATGCCCAACTTTTCAAATACGGGTAATATATTTCCCAGCATATCAATGCGGCAGTTTTTAATAGTCAATTCGCTTTGGGTCATAGCCGCCATACCAATGAAAGAACCAATCTCAATCATATCGGGTAGCATGCGATGGTCTGTACCGCCCAAAGATTCTACGCCGTCAATCTTCAGCAGATTGGAACCCACGCCTGTAATTTTGGCACCCATGCGGTTAAGCATGGCGCATAGTTGTTGCAGGTAAGGTTCGCAGGCAGCGTTAAAAATGGTAGTAGTGCCTTGCGCCATTACAGCTGTCATTACAATGTTGGCAGTGCCGGTAACCGATGGCTCATCCAGCAAAATATAAGTGCCGCGCAGGTTGCTGGCTTCAACACTGTAAAAGCTTTCGTTGCTATCGTAGTTAAATTTTGCGCCCAGTTTTTCGAACCCTAAAAAGTGCGTATCCAAACGGCGGCGGCCAATCTTATCTCCTCCGGGCTTAGGCATGTAGGCCTTTTTAAAGCGGGTTAACAGCGGGCCCATTATCATTATTGAACCGCGTAAGGCAGCCCCTTTCTTTTTGTAGGTATCAGTCTTTAAGTATTCAAGATTTATATCGTCCGCTTGAAACTCGTAAGTGTCCTCGCTCCTCTTGTTCACTTTAACCCCGAGGTCCTTCAAAATATCTATAAGGGCCAGCACATCGCGTATGGCAGGTATGTTGCTTATTGTTACTTTTTGGGGGGTAAGCAACACAGCACATAAAATCTGTAGTGCTTCGTTCTTAGCGCCTTGCGGGATAATTTCTCCCTTTAATTTTTTTCCACCTATAACTTCAAATGAGTTCGGCATCTTCTTAATTTGAAAATTCAACAATGCGGTAGCTTTGATAACAGCACACAAACTACCTTAAGCTAATAACGCAATAGCCACATGCGCAAAGAAGATTTAGCCTTAGAAGCTATAAACAACAGCCTGTGGAGTGGCTAAAAAGTAAAGCCCCTCAGATGCAGGCATTTGCCTTTACCCTCGGGGCCGGTTACCCAAATCGGGTTGTATGATTTGCCTGACCGGAAGTAAGCCCCCTTGCCTACACCAATCCTGCCATCATACAGGTCGCCTGTCCTAATTGCATTTCATTAGCCTGGCTTTATATACCCCTTCATTACTTTGCACTGCTACCACATAAATACCCGCATTCAAACTGCTTATATCAATTACTGAGCGCTGCGCAATACCCATATCCTTCTGCAAAATCAACTTGCCTGAAACATCTGTTATAAATATCGTTACATTGTTTCCGGGCACTGCCACACTTTCAACAGTAAGGAAGTTGTTGGCCGGGTTTGGATAAACACGCCAGGCATTATCAACTACAGGATTATTGATTGCCGTTGGCGAAACACCGTTTAACGTAGTTTTTTTGCTGCCCGTTAAAACCGATGAGGTCAGATAATTTATTTGCGAGGAAAATCCATTGTACTCAAAAACAGCATAATGATAAACAGTATTAGGCGACAGTCCGGTAATAGTAAAACTGCTACCGGTATCGTTATAAACTGCATACTGTCCGCCAAAATTGTTACCCATACCAAACACAGTATCCGAGTAATGATACACACCATCGGTGGGTTGAGCATTAACGGGCGATGCCTCGCGGGCTATTACTATACGTTTGGTGCCGTTACCTTTGGTAAAAGAAACCCTCATTGTGGTATCAGTTACATCGGTAAAAACCATAGCTTTTGAAGCGGTATCGGGTGCCTCATCAAAAAAATCATACTTAGCCAGGTAAGCGTTGTAAGAAAACTGGTCCGTCTTATCTGCAAATAGTGTCTCGGGCTTAGTATCTGTTCCAAAGTTTGCAGTATCGCTATAAGTGCCTGTAACGTAAACGTACTGGCTGTTTGTGTTCTGAAATGTAATACTCTCTATTCTGTTTGCGCTACCGGTAATTTCTTTGTGGCGAAGCAAATTGCCCGAAAAATTCAAAAGAGCAAAAATGCCGTTTGTTCCCATGCTGGCCGTAGGCGGTGTATTTACCGTCATTACATCGGGGTCAACATCAATGCTGCCCCTATAGCTACCGCTAACCAAAATGCCGTTAGCACTTAGCTGAACCTTATTGAACTCAATAAAGCTGTTGGCCGTTGGTGTTTGCCAGGCTTTGTGAAAACCATAAGCTCCGTTTTCATCAAGTTTAACCAGGGCGTAACCCGGATTGCTGTTAAAGTTGGTGTTAGCCGTATTTGCGCTAAAATCAAAATCAACAAAATCGCCATCGCAACGTACCAACGCATACAGGTTAGTGTAGCTTACCAGCAAATCGTATACATCTGTAAAAGCAGTGCTTGTAAACAAGTAGCCCCACTGGCGTTGTAGCAGGTAGTTATACTTTAGTATAAATGCATTACCTGCGGCGTTAGGATTAAGTTGACCGCTTGATGTACTAAAGAGATCAGTGTAAAAAGTAGAACTGCTTGAATACCCCGCCAGATAAATATTGTTGTTGTTATCTATCTCTACATTTTCCACATAATCCCAGGCAGTAGTACCGGCAGCACCGGAAAGACGATAAGCCGCAACAGATGTAAAATTGCTGTCATATGATGCTATATAGCCATCGTAGTAACCATCCTGCACGGGGTTAATCGTGTATGTGCCGGAGCTTGGGTCAAAGTCAGTTGGCCTTGAAAATGCCCCAACTACTACAAAAGTATGGTAAGTAGTGATGGCAACATCAGAAATGTAAACATCCCCGGTTGTAGCTGCCATATTCTTTGCAAAAACATAGTCACCATTAAGGGTGTATTTTGCAACAAACGGAGTGTTGCCTCCTCCGTTACCTGTTAAATAGGCGGTTGCTGCACTTGGGTCAAAATCTGCATTGTTGCGATATTGACCAAACAGATACAGTGCTCCTTCATGTATTACCAATTTAACCGCCGACATGTATACATCAACAGTCAGGTTTTTAGCCCAAACAAGGTCGCCCTCAGGGGTATATTTAGCCAATGATGTTACCGCGTAGTTACCGGGCTGTGGTATACAAGTAAATGTTCCTGCATTAGGGTCAAGGTCAGCAGTATCCATAACAGTAAAGGCCATATAGACATAACCGCTATCATCCTGGCAAAGGGTTTTGCCGCTATAAATACTCTTGTCTTTTGCTTTAACCGTAAACGGCTTTGCGTAATCAAAATTAGGTTGCTGTTGGGCCAATAACGGGCCTGTAACAAGCACCGCTAAAAACCATAAACAGAGTTGGGTAACTGAGTTTTTCATGTCTTTTTGTTTTTGTTGATGCAAAACTGCCTGAAGGGCATCCGTTATACGAGCCTTATTTTTAAAAAATTAGGGCTTAGGAGGGTATATAAATTTATATTTACCAATAAAAATCAACATAAAAATAAGGGCTTAGTATGCGGTTTAATGAGGCTGATTTACATACTTTAGTGCGGGGACTTACTGCAACCGAAAAAATGCTTTTTAAGCGTTTTAACACCAATGCCCGAAGCAGTACAGCCTACCTGGTGCTCTTCGACCTGTTGGCCGGCATGAAGCATTACAACAAACAAAAGCTACGTGCAGGCCTTGAACGAATGAAGGTACATGTTCATTTGCCTTCCTTAAAAAGCTATTTGTACGAGCAGTTGATGCTGTTTCTAAGGGTTAACAAAGGCACGCCCACCACAGCCTGGAAGATGCGGCAAATGAACACAGATGCCGACTTGCTTTTTGAGCGTGGCTTTCATAAGAATGCCCTTCAACTATACGAGGAGCAGTTGGCAGAGGCAGAAAAAAACTCCAATCCGCAATATGAGCTCACTGCCCTGGATAACATAATTAAATACGCACAACGCATCAGCAATCCGTTTTTGCTTGAACAATATGAAGGCCGCCTGCAGCAAACCCTGCGCGCCTTCCTTAACAGAATGGAAATACAAACCCAGTTCAGAATATTAGTGCGATTTTATTCTGAGAAATTTCCGATTCGCGAGCGTTCATCGCTGACTGAGTTGAAAAGAATTGGCAAACAGATGCCTTTTAAGAACGAGAACCAGGTTTATAGCCCCGCAGCCCGCATTTTTTACTTCAATTTTTTCTACTACTACAATTTTATGTTGGGCAATTTTGAACGCAGTTACGACTTTGCCCATCAGCGCTTACGTTGTATACAAGCAAATGAGAAGGAGCTGCAGCCCATCTTCAGCTATAAGTTAAGCACCTTTGAACTGCTTATTAACTCAAGCCTGCACACCCAGCGGCGCCCTGAAGCTTTAAAACACTTTAAAGACCTTGAAGAATTGTGCCAAGGGAAGACCGATACCCGCAGCAGGCTGTTGTTACATTTTGCCTTTAGCGCCATAAATGCCGTATATGATTGGCCTGAGGCTACACCGGAGAGGCGGCAGGTTACCTATGATTATTTTATTAGTCAAAAAGGCACAACACCGGTTATAAGCCTTGGCCTTATGGACCTTGCCTATAGTTGCTTTAGAAAGGGCGAATACAAGGAAACCTTAAGTGTACTTGATGAGATTTTATCTGACAAAGAGAGTTTTCAGCAAACGGTTGTACAAACACAAGCCCGGCTGTTAGGCATACTTACACACTACGAACTAAAAAACTATTTGCTGATTGAGTATCTTATAACTAACACTAAGCGCTACTTGCGTCAACATGGTAAACTTTTTCCATTTGAACAGGCCGTACTGAACGGAATAAAGCACCTGCCTGAAAAAATAAACGAGGCTGAAATGAGGCGATACCTGCATACATTAAAAACAAATATGGAGGAGCTTGCTAAAAACCCTTTTGAAAGAAACCTTACCCGAGGCTTTAACTTCGCAAGCTGGATAGGACAGAAACTGAAATAAAAAACGGGCACTTTACGGTGCCCGCTCCGCTTGTTTAGCGACGTTTCTTGAAATTCTTATTGCGGTTTTGCCCGCCGCCACCACCGCCATGGCGAAACTTGCCGCCACCGCCTTTGTGCTTGTGCTGTTGGAAGGGCTTGCCCTCGCCAACACGTTGTTTGTTAGCACGCGCCAGGGAGTTTAAGTCGTGATCATCGGCTACAATTAGCGCTCCCTTTGAAAGCAAGCGCAAGTCGTTCTTGATAATCTCATCGTTTACCTGCTCCTTGCTCCAGTTTTGGTAAACCAGTTTCATAAAGTTACCTATACAGGAAGTAAAGCCGGCCTGCTTTTCTACGTCCTCGGTTTCAACCGCTTTCTTCACCAGCTTCTCCACGTTTTTGCCATAGTGCTTGTAACGTATACGGCTTTGCGGATAAGGCAATCTTTCCGGCTTGCGTTCAATTTCTTCACGCTTCTTAATAGGATAGGGGGATTCCACCTTTAATTGGTAATCGCTCATTATAAAAAGGTGGTCCCACAACTTGTGGCGGAAGTCCTCCACGTTGCGCAGTTGCGGGTTTAGCTGACCCATCAACTCAATAATCTCTTTAGAAAAGATATTACGCTTTTCAGGATCCTTTTCCTTAAGGCAGTTTTCTACAATGCGCTGCACGTGCCTGCCGTATTCTTTTAATACTAATTTGTTTCTAACGGTATTATACTGGGCCATATAAAATGGAATTATTCAATAAGTAGTTAACTAAAATGCTGTAAAGCAAAACTGAATACTGCGATTGGGATTGGCTGCTTACGAATTAACAGGAAGGTGCGTTAACGCTTGCAACTTAATGGCAGTTGATGTTACGAAGATGAATGTTTTTTCTGAACAATCAAAACACCCATAAAGCGGGGCAAGGAAGTTGCTGTTTGCGTATTTCCTGAATTGTGCTTTAAATCCTATCTTTCCTCAGCTCAACATCCTTTCATGCAGCCCATTAAACAGCATACCGCGATTGAAGAAATTTCAGTGCTTATTCAGCGGGCAGAAGCACAACTTAAGGATAATCAATTTACAGACGGGGATGCTACCATTCAACAGTCCATTGAATTATTGAACAACCATGTAGGGGAAGATTTATTGCTGCTTAAGGCCAGGGCCTTCTGTGTTTCAGCAAGGTTAAAGGAAAGGCAGGGCTTATTTAAGGAAGCGGAACTGGATGCAATTACGGCCCTGGGCCTGGCCGAAACAAACAGAGACGTTAAGCTGATAATTAAAGCCAGCAGCATTTTAGGCAGGGTTTACATGGACATGGCGCAATACGTAGCGGCCGTAAAACACTTTTTACGCTCCATTGAGCTTTGCAGGGAGACAAATGCAATTGCACAGCTTAGCCGAAACCTAATGAACATTTCTATAGTGTATACCATGATAGGCGATTATCAGCACGCTTTAGAAAATCTGGAAGGTGCAAAGGCTGCTTATCAGCAAACGGACAATAAAAAAGGATTGAGCCATACCTATGATAATGCCGGATCCATATATGCCTTATTGGGAGATTATGAAAAGGCACTAGCCTATTTTGACAAAGCCCTGGAAATTGCGCACGAAACCAATAACCAAAAAAGCGAAATTAAATGCCTGACAAATATTGCCAGTGCCTATAGCAAAACCGGCAACCATGAAGTTTCGTTGGAATATTTTAGTAAGGGCTTAAAACTGGCCGAGCTGCACAATTCCAAATATGATCTTTGCCTGCTTTATGGCAATCTCGCCAACACGTATGAGTCCATGCATCGCTTTCAGGATGCACTGGACACTATGCATAAAGCCTTAACCTATACCGAAGATGGCCGGCACCAATACCCAAAAGCGCATTGGCTATTAGGCCTGGGTTTAATTTATGGCCATCCGGAAAACAAAAACGCAGACATAGGACTTGCTGTGCAAAAACTGGAAGAGGCCATTAAAGCAAGCGAACTGCTGGGCGTACCCAAAGTTGCCATGGATGCCAATGAGGCGTTGTATGAACTGTTTCGCCGTCAACAAAATTGGCAATCCGCCCTTGAACATCTCGAAAAGGCTGTGGAGATAAACACAAAAATGAAAACGGAGGAATCTACCAGGCAGGCAGAGATGATGGAGTACCGCAGAAAAATTGAGGACAGTGAGCGTGACAGGCAGGTAAAGTTGGCACGGTTCCACGAACAGGAAAAAATACTGCTGAACATACTGCCGGCCCAAATTGCTGAACGCATTTTGAACGGCGAAAAAAGCATTGCAGATTACTGTGAAGGGGTTTCCGTTTTCTTTTCAGACATAGTGGGCTTTACAGCTCTTTCGCAAAACATATCACCGCATCAGTTGGTAAGCCTGCTCAACAATCTGTTTTCTGAGTTTGACCGCATTGCTAAAAAGCATGGGCTTGAAAAAATTAAAACGATTGGTGATGCTTACATGGCCGTGGCGGGGGTGCCCGTGCCAATGGCTGACCACGCCATACGCGCAGCAAACTTTGCCCTGGAAGTTAAAGAAACCATGAAAGCACAAACGCAACAAAATGGCCTGCAGATAAGAATAGGCCTGCACACAGGCCATGCGGTAGCAGGCATTATAGGCGAAACCAAGTTTGCTTATGACTTGTGGGGCGATGCGGTTAATACTGCCAGCCGTATGGAAAGCCACGGAGAAACAGGCAAAATTCACATAAGCGATGATTTTTACAGCGCTATAAAGGGGAATAGTTTTGAGTTTACTGAAAGAGGAGTAATAGCAATAAAAGGAAAAGGGCAGATGAAAACCTACTTTCTGGAAAGAGCGCTTTAAATGCCTTTTATGATTTTAACGCGCGCAAACTTCAGCATGATCTTCTTAACGCCGTAAGCTGTAAAAAAGATTGATGCAATGCGGTTAACGCCGCTTCCTTCTATAGATACTACTTTGCCCTCGCCGAATTTTTCGTGTAACACCTCCATACCGGTTTGCAAAGTACTGGCATCATCTGCCACAAAGGGTTCCGAGTTCTCCGTTACCGGTGGCTTAGGGGCCGGCGCTACCGATGGCTTAGGATAAACACTTTTGGTAAACCCTTCGGTAGGGCTATGGCTGCTGTGTATTTTAGCCTTCCGCACATCGCCGTGGTGCGACACAACATTTTCAGGAACCTCCTGTAGAAAACGACTGGGATCGCAATAATTCAGTTGCCCGAATTTATAGCGTGTGCTGGCATAGGTTAAATACAATCGCCTCTCTGCCCGGGTTATAGCCACATAAAACAATCGCCGTTCTTCTTCTAAATCTTCAAGGCTGTATAAGCTCTGTTGGCCGGGGAAAAGGTTTTCCTCCATGCCCACTACATACACCACTTTAAATTCAAGCCCTTTGGCAGCATGCACCGTCATTAACTTAACGCTGTCGGCATTTACTGCATCCTTTTCATCGCCGGTAAGCAGTGTAACATTTTGCAAAAAGGAGCCCAGGCCTTTATCCGTGCGAAGCACTTCGTCGTCCTGCACTACGTCTTCTTCCACAAACTCTTTAATTGAGTTCAGTAACTCCTGCACGTTCTCGTAACGGCTAACACCTTCAACAGTTTTATCATTATACAACTCGCTCACCATTTTGGTGGTGCTGCCAATATGCTTCGCCAAATCATAGGCATTTAGCTTAGTAGCCTGCGCACCAAAACTTTTTATCATCAGCACAAACTCCTCAACCGCGTTCTTAGTGCGGGTTGGTATATCATAATACTGCACCTCATTTAAAACATCCCAGGGGCGTTTGTTCTCATTATTAGCAGTTATGATTATCTTATCAATAGTAGTTTGGCCTATGCCACGTGCCGGGTAATTGATGATGCGCTTCAGCGCTTCTTCATCATAAGGGTTTACGGTGAGCTTTAGGTAAGCCAACAGGTCCTTAATTTCCTTACGCTGGTAAAAACTCATGCCGCCATAAATACGGTAAGGTATATTCTGCCTTCTTAAGGCCTCTTCAAATGCACGGCTTTGGGCATTGGTGCGGTATAGTATAGCGAAGTCGCTGTTTTTGTAATGCTCGCGCATTTTCAATTCCATCATGGAATCAGCCACCCATCTTCCTTCCTCGTTATCGCTTGGCGTGCGCACAATTTTTATATCCTCACCGCGGTCGTTCTCTGTCCAAATCTCCTTCTTTAACTGATTCTTGTTGCGGTGTATTAATTCGTTGGCCGCTTTAACAATGTTTTGAGTGCTGCGGTAGTTTTGCTCCAGCTTGTAAACCTTCAGTTCGGGGAAATCCTTCTCAAAATTCAGAATGTTATCAATGGTAGCCCCTCGGAAGGCATATATACTTTGCGCATCGTCGCCTACCACCGTTATGTTTTGAAACACATCTGCAATGCGTTTTACTATAGCATATTGCAGGTAGTTGGTATCCTGAAACTCATCAATAAGCACATACCTGAACTTATGTTGGTACTTGTAAAGTGCATCAGGAAATTTTTCGAAAATAACGTGCGTATTCAGCAGCAGATCGTCAAAATCCATAGCGCCGGCTTTAAAGCAACGGTCGCAATACATTTTATACAGTTGTGCAGTTGCCGGCCTGCGCGTGCTGCGGTCTTCTGCCATTAACTCGCTGTCCGTTACGTAC
>CAZUHU010000016.1:30965-35228 GCA_964620645.1 uncultured Chitinophaga sp. | reverse complement strand
ACTTACGCCATTGAACAACTTTTGGATGAACGCAACGGCCGTGTGCTGGTAGCAGCAGGTGGTAATGCCGGCAATATACCGCACCACGTAGGCTATGTTATTCCCGCTGATTCCGCCTATACCTTCTTTAAATATAACGCAGCAGCGCAGGAAGTTTACTTTGATCTATGGGCTGATACGGCTGACTTTGCCAATGCTCTGTTTGCCGTTGGCTGTAACGATACCTCAGGCAACAACCTGGGCCGCATTAACTATCTTAATGTGCCAACTGACTTTGCCCCAACACAAGGCAATGGCGTAATACTTAACCGCAACCTGTTTAACGGCACCACCCTTCTGGGCCAAATAAGTATGCAGGCCACGCTGGATGAAGACCGTTACCATGTTGAGTTTCTGATAACACCTGCCAACACCAAAAACCTGTGGAGACTGCAAACAAGCGGCAGCGGCACCTTTGATTTATGGAGCCACAGCGGCCTTATTGGTTCGGCCGATATAGTGGATTCAGTTTCCGTAGGTGGTCAGCACGTTTATATTCAATATCCGGGCTATCATCATGCTGATATCAATAAAACAATCGTATCAAGCTGGCAGTGCAGCGATAAGATTATTACAGTAGGTAACTACAGCAACCGTGCTAGTTATGAGGATTACAACCACAACATTTTTGATGTAACCAATACCATACAAAACGAATGCGGAGTAGTTGGCCCTGTGGTTTACGATGAAGTGGTTGGCCGCCGTTTTAAAACGTCCAGTTTTGGCCCCACGCGTGATAACCGCCTTAAGCCCGATATTATGGCAACAGGCAGTACCACTATTTGCACCGGCGATGGCAACGACATTTACCTGAAAGTGCATGCTAACGGCGGCTGCAACCGCTTTAAAGTTTCAGTAACAGGCTATCACCTGCGCAATGGCGGCACTTCAATGGCATCGCCTATAGTAGCAGGCATTGCTGCCTTGTATCTGCAAAAACGCCCTACAGCTACCTGGAACGAGATTAAGCACGCCCTTATTTGCACGGCTGTAAAAGATGGTTACACCGGCCCGGTAGCTAATAATGAGTATGGCAATGGAAAAGTATCGGCCTTTCATGCCATGACCTACGACCTTGCCTGCATCACCTTTGGTGCTACTGACACGGCCTGTATTAACTATAACCCTTTAGCCAATGTAGATTCGGGCAGTTGCGTAGCCAAAGTATATGGCTGCACTGATAGCACTGCGGATAACTATAATCCCAACGCCAATATTAGCGATGGTAGCTGCACTTACACCGGCATAAAAAACATTGCCGATGATTTTGTTTCGGTTAAGGTTATGCCAAACCCCTTCAGCAATCAAACCACCTTCGCCATTATTACAAATGGCTACGAGTATCAGCAGGCGGAAATTAAAGTTACTAACCAGTTAGGGGCTCTTGCAGATGTTATAACCGTAGGAAAAGGAATTACACAGTTTACGTACCGTAACAACAAACTGCAAAAAGGCATTTATTATTACGTGCTTGAACTGGACAGTAAAAAAGTAAAAACAGGTAAGCTGGTTATACAGTAACCGCTAATTAAATGGTATGAAGAAGACATTGATTTTAAACACCGAGGAGATAAAGCAGAAAACACGTCGTATAGCCTACCAGGTGCTGGAGGATAATTACGAAGAAAAAGAACTGGTGATGATTGGGATTAAGCCCAACGGCTTTGAATATGCCGAGCAGTTGAAGAAAGAAATTGAAGCCATTGACGGTATAAAGATTACCCTGCTTGAGTTAAAGCTCAACAAACAAAAGCCATTGTCCGAGGAGATTAACGTGGAGTTAGGTAAGCTATCGCTGGATAAAAAGGCTGTTCTTATAGTTGACGATGTGGCCAATACAGGTAAAACCCTCTACTACGCCTTAAAACCTATAATGGAATACAGCCCGCGCAAAGTGCAGGCCGCCGTTTTAGTGGATAGGCAGCATAAGCTATTCCCCGTAACGGCAGATTTTGTTGGCCTTTCCCTCAATACTACTTTACAGGAACACATACTTGTAGAGTTTGATGGCAAGGGTAATGGCGAAGCCTACCTTACTAACTAAGTTGCTCAGCCAGTTCCTCTATCTTTTGCTTTAAAGGGCTAAAACTTATTTGTGCTCTTTTGTAAAAAGGTGTTCGTTCGGCAAGGTTACCGTCAATAAAGCTGCGCAGGCCATCGTCATCTAACCCTGCCAATAAGGGCCGTTCATTCCTATCGGTATCTTTCAGGCGGTTGTAAATCGTTTTCTCGTCTACCTCAATAAAAACCACGGTGCCGTTGGCCAGCATCCAATCCATGTTATTATAAAAGCAAGGCGTTCCCCCACCGGTAGCTATTACCTTCTTTTCAATGTCTATACCTCTAAGTGTTTCGCACTCCGCCTTACGGAAGAACTCAAATCCATGTTCAGCAATAAGCTTCCTTATACTCTCTGCTTCAAACCGTTCACAAATTGCTGCGTCTAAATCAACAAACTGCATTTTAAGTTTTGCAGCCAGCTTTTTGCCCAGGGTTGTTTTACCTGAGCCCATAAAGCCAACAAGAAAAATTGTATTTACCACGCTGCAAAGAAAGAGGGATTTTTTTAAAGCAGCCTGTAGCAGCCTTAACCGGCCACTATACAACAAAATTTAAGGCTTAAGCCTTAACCGCAACGCGTGGGTCAAGCACCGAATACAGTATATCGGTAAGTATGTTCATGATAACGAAGATAAGCGCCACCAAAAGCACGCCACCCATTACCACCGGAAAGTCGAAAGAAAGAAGTGATTGAATGGTTTTTAACCCAAGTCCATCATAAGAGAACACCCGCTCTATGAAGAAAGCTCCTGTAAGTAACGCCGCTAACCAACCACTGATTGACGTTACCACCGGGTTCATAGCATTGCGTAAAGCGTGCTTAAATACTACGGTGTAGTAACCTAAGCCTTTGGCCCTGGCTGTGCGTATATAATCCTGGCTAAGCGCATCCAGCATGCTGCTGCGGGTTAATTGGGTAATAATAGCTACCGGCCTAACACTCAATGCCAATACGGGTAAAATCAAATTCTGCCAGGCGTAGTAATCATTTCCGTAATCATCTACAACCGTTAACGAGCCGTGCACATTAAGGCCCGTATAGTCGGCAAGGTAGTAGCCAAAAATCATAGCCAATAACATAGCCGAAAAGTAGGCCGGCTGCGAGTTGCCGAAAGTGGAAAACACAAGTATAAGGTTATCCCAAAAACTGGCCTGCTTAATGGCCGCAAATACCCCCATAACTATACCTATAATACTGGCAATTATCATTGAGATGATGGCCAAAATAAAAGTGGCAAAAAGCTTGCTGGCCAGTATGCTGCTTACTTTCTCTCTTGTTTGAAAACTCTTACCCAGGTAAGGCGCCTTTACCACTATGCTTATCTCTCCAATGCTGAAAAGCTCGGTAAAGCTTACTTCATCCGGGTTAAGGTGCGATGGGGCATCGGCATCTTTTTGATTATTGAACGACACAGGGGAAAGGTCATTAAAGTATAGCATAAGCCTGTGGTACCAGGGCAGGTTCAAACGAAACTCCTTTTCAATGGCAGCAACAGTAGCTACATCAGCGCGCTGGCCAAGTGTTAAGCGCGCACTGTTAACGGGCAGTATATTAAACAACCCGAATACCAACAGCACTACCCCCAGCATAACCAGTATGCCGTTCAGCAGGCGCTTTACAATAAACTTTATAATCTCCATAGCTTACTTCTTGCTGAAGTAGGTTGCATTTAACTCTTCAAACGTAGGTAAATGTCGGTAATGCCACTTATTTATTACTACACCGTTTTTCAACAGCATTAAGCCGGGGTTACTGCGCAGCATAGTTTTAAGGGCAGTTTCATCATTATGGTAAAAAGGGTAAGCCGTTTGGTACCTGTGGCGGAACTCCTCTACATGGCCGTCGTTCATTACTACTGCATAGAACTTCACTCCTGCTTTATCGCACTGTTGGGCAATAGCATTTAACTCCTTAAACGCATCGGTATGGGTGGTAGATAACCTCCAGCTAACCACCATCAGCGAGTAGTTCGGGTCGCTCAAAAGGCTATCGGTTATCTCCTGTCCTTCGTCATCTTCAATAAACAGGTTTACAATTTTAGCCGGTATACCGGGGTCAAGCACTACGTCCTTGCGCTCCACCAAACTATCGTATTCAGTATAGTCCCACTTGCCGTGCATCACATCATCTTCTGAAAAACTTTTGTTTTGGCCGGTTTTATT
>CAZUHU010000016.1:28571-30865 GCA_964620645.1 uncultured Chitinophaga sp. | reverse complement strand
AGTTTAATGAAATCACCAAAGCAACCGCAGTCAGTAACCTTCATGCCGCTTTCTACAAACTCCTTCGTAAAAAAGATGTTGCTGAATTTTATAAGCCCCAGCATTACTACCAGCAGTACGGTAGCGCTAACCAGCAAAATGCTGCGGGTGCGTGGGTTTTTAGTAACCGCAATAAGCGCATATAACAACATTACAAGGCCTGCAACCGCTAAAAACTTATGGGTAATACCAAAGCCGCTTAAATAGGTGTAACCGGTAAGAAAGGTGAAGAACAACGTAAGGAACCATACAACGGCCACGGTAAGCCTTGGCCGCCAGCCCACAATAAGCATAATGCCGAAAAACATCTCCGCAGCTATCATAATAATAGCCATGGGTGTGCTAAAGTTGCCGATAAACTCCCATAAGGCGCGGAGCTTTTCATTCATAGTGGCAGAAAGAAAGTAGATATTCTCCCCGGCAAAAGCTTCAAAATACTCATGCATTTTGTAACTGGTGCCTAAGGGGTCAATAGCCTTTACAAAACCTGAGAAAACAAACAGCGACCCGACAAAGTGCTGCAAAAAAGGAATGATTACTTCCTTTTGCTGAAATACAAAATAACGCAGCAGGCTAAGCACAAGGGCCGCAATGCCCATCAATAAAAAGATTGTATAAACAGTCATAGCAGTATAATTTTACTACCTAAGTTCATGCCGCAACGGTGGCATGTTGTAGTTAATCTTTTAATTTTTCTCGCTCAGTTTAATAAGCGCAAATACCGAGTAGTTTACTATATCCTGGTAGCCGGCATCAATACCTTCGCTTATCAGGGTTTTACCTTCATTATCCTCAATCTGCTTAATACGCAGCAGTTTCATCAATATCAAATCGGTAAAAGAACTAACCCGCATATCGCGCCAGGCTTCGCCGTAATCATGATTCTTCGCAAGCATCAGCTCCTTAATCAACTTCACCTGTTGGTCGTACAAGGTTACGGCTTCCTGCTCGCTAAGTTCAAACCGCTTATCATCTTTTAACGTCAATTGTATAAGGCCCATAATGGCGTAGTTTATTATGCCTATAAACTCAGACTCTACGCCCTCATCCACCATTTGGGTCTTCTTCTCTTCAAGGGTTTGAATACGTTGCGCTTTAATAAACAGCTGATCGGTAAGCGACTTTGGCCTAAGCACCCGCCAACTGGTGCCGTAATCATGCGTTTTCTTCTGAAAAATGTCGCGGCAGCGTTTTATCTGTTCGTCAAACTGTGCGGAAGTATTATTGGCCATTGGTTTCAAAAATAGAAATGAATGGTAATTTGCGCAGTAGAAATATCAACGCTACCCTTGTGGTAATTTGCTTATGACACTTAATTGTCGCGGAAAACTAATAGACCTTTCAACGCCGGTAGTAATGGGCATATTGAACCTTACGCCGGACTCCTTCCATAAAGCCAGCCGCATAAGCGGCGAAAAGCAATTGATAAAACGCGCCCGTAAAATGCTGGCCGATGGTGCCTTGATACTGGACCTGGGAGGAATGAGCAGCCGGCCCGGCGCTAAAATAGTTTCGGAGCGGGTTGAACTGCAGCGCGTTCTGCCGCACCTCAGGAACCTGCTAAAGCATTTCCCAAACGCTATCCTTTCTATTGACACTATACATTCATCGGTAGCTGAACGGTGCCTGCAGGAGGGAGCGCACATTATTAACGATATCTCCGCCGGCACTTACGACAAAAAGATGCTGCGCACGGTAGCAGGCTTCAACGCCCCCTTTATTGCCATGCATATGAAGGGCCTGCCCCATAACATGCAGCAAAAGCCGCGATACAAAAATGTGACAACGGAAGTAATGGACTTTTTGGCCCGGCGTGTAGCGGCCTGCCATAAAGCAGGCATTACTGATGTTATTATTGACCCCGGTTTTGGCTTCGGTAAAACCATTGAACACAACTACACCCTGCTTCGCAATCTCCAATACTTTAAACAGCTGAACGTTCCTCTACTGGCGGGCCTCAGCCGTAAGGGCATGTTATACAAACTGCTTGGCAGCGATAGCAGCAAGGCATTAAATGCCACCACTTCGGCAAACACTATAGCCCTGCTTAAAGGGGCAAAGCTTTTACGCGTGCATGATGTGAAGGAAGCCGCTGAAGCTGTTAAGATTATGCAGGCAGTACAATAGCTTTGGACACGCTGATAGAAGTCATACCTATAGCTAAGCCATAGGCCATACATTTACCGCATAGATTAATTTATAAATCTAATGCATGCCTACTACCCCGGTGCAAGAATTGTTTTTTATACCCTATA
>CAZUHU010000016.1:0-28561 GCA_964620645.1 uncultured Chitinophaga sp. | reverse complement strand
GGTAACCTTTACTTAGCGACTGAGTTGATATTGATTTACCTGATAGACGATTACCCGGATGTAATTGCGCATAAACAACCTGTAGCCCGCGAGCTTACATTCAAGAGATTAGTTGCCCTTGAAAAAGGGAAAATTGAAATTACCAGTGATGCTGAATTTCAGCAATTACTTATTACCCCAATTGTGCAGGAACTAAACAACAGTGCGCCGGTTAAAAAAATTCACTAACCATTTTCTTTATCAGCAGCTACGTCTATTATCATAAGTGCCACTTCAGCATCATAATTCGTTTGCAGCACTTGCGGCAAAATGCTCTTACTTTCATATAAATAATGGCCTGCCGGACAACGCGTTCAAGCCCCACCTTATTAATTCCGCAAGCGCTATTGCGGGCCTCCAACCTGTTGCAGGCTATCCTGCTGTTGTTGGCGGGCTTCAAATTCCGCAACCATTTGTTCCGGCGTTTTACCCAAATTCATCAGGCTTAGGGTAACGTCCTTTGCTAAAGGATGGTTGGGGTATTCCCTCAAAAACTGGTGATATTTCAACTGGGCATTCTCGTAGTTATGTGCCTTATCTTCAAACACATAGCCCTGCACAAAAAGGGCGTAGGCTCTTTTCTCGCTATTGGGGTAGTTATCGTATATCTTTTGATAAAGCGTAATTCCACGCAGGGGCTTACCCATGCTTACATAAAAATCAGCAGCCTTATACAGGTAGCCTACACTTTGAGAGTTAGCCGGGTATTTATCAGCAAAGCTTTCGTAAGCGTTAAGCAGTTGTACCACCCCGGCGCTATCCACTACGCCTCTTTTAACCTGGGCAAGTATATAATCCTCTTTGCTTTTAATGCGCCTTTCGCTCCAGCGTTCCATCATAGGCTGGCAGCTATATAACGAGAGCAGAACCACACTAACGGCTAACAGCTTTTTCATCAACATAATTTTGCGCGAATATATTGGTTTGCATAAACACAAAAGGCCCCGTTAAGGGCCTTTTGCATAAATATTACAATACAATTACTTAACCTCTACCAGTTCAGTATCGAAAATAAGTGTTGCGTTTGGAGGTATTACACCACCTGCACCGGCTGAACCATAGCCCAGGCTAGCAGGGATGATCAACTTGGCTTTGCCGCCCACTTTCATAGTGGCAATACCTTCGTCCCAACCTTTAATAACCTGGCCCTGGCCTAATACAAATGATATAGGTTGGTTACGGTCGTAGCTGCTGTCAAACTTCTTACCATCGGCCAAAGTACCGGTGTAGTGTACTGATACGGTTTTACCGTTAACAGCCTGTGCACCTGTACCTTCCTTCTCTACTAAAATGTAAAGACCGCTGGCCGTTTTCTTGGCTTTAGGATACTGCTTCTTCACCAGTTCATCAGCGCTCATGGTTATAAGCTTTGCTGCTTCTTCTTTCTTCTTAGTTATAGTAGCTACACCATCTTTGTAAGCTTTCATAGCGTCAAAAGCCTCAGCTTCCTTACCAACGCGGATAATGCGCACAGTGTTCATTTTATCACCCTGGGCAATTTTGTTTACCACATCCTGACCTACTACTACATGGCCAAACACGCTGTGCTTGTCATTTAACCAAGGGGTGGCCACGTGGGTAATAAAGAATTGCGTTTGGTTGGTGCCCGGGCCTGCATTAGCCATTGATAAAATACCGGGGCCACTGTGGCGTAAGGTTGGATCAAACTCATCGGGGAAGGTATACTTCGTACCTGCACCGCTGCCATTACCTGCAACGTCGCCGCCTTGTATCATAAAGTTGGCAATAACACGGTGGAAAGCTATTCCGTCGTAAAAAGGAGTGCCAACGGGCTTGCCGCTGTTTTCCTGCTTGCCTTCGCAAAGGGCTACAAAGTTACCTACCGTCATAGGCACCTTTTGATATTCCAACTGGCATACAATAATGCCTTTGTCAGTATTAAATTCAGCATAAATACCCGGTTCGTTTTTCCAGTTAGGGTTATCGGGTAGGGTGGCCGGTTGGGCCGGTGCTTCAGGATTAGATGCCACTGGTTCTTCGTTTGTTTTGTTGCTGTTGGCATTGCAGGCGCTAAACAGGCCGGCAAACAGCGTAAGGGTTAACAATATAGATTTACCTTTATTCATGTGTATGGTTTTTATTGATTGACGAAATAAGCGTGTTTTTTAAAATTTAATAGACGCCAGCGCATCAAGGAACTTTTTTTCGGTTTGCGCCAAATTAAGGTTGCTCTTTCCCCCGCTGGCA
Source organism: uncultured Chitinophaga sp. (assembly GCA_964620645.1). Taxonomy (GTDB): domain Bacteria; phylum Bacteroidota; class Bacteroidia; order Chitinophagales; family LD1; genus Bog-950. Next base: position 26,314 of record CAZUHU010000016.1, on the reverse strand, counting down.
TTCCGGTGGCCGCCCCCCTCAAAATAAGTGCGCGCAAAGGTATTTACATCTACCTCTCCCCTGCTGCGGAACGATACCTTTATCTTATCCGCTTCCTCGCTAAAGTAGGCCGTCATCATCACCCCTTCAATCTTAAACGGGTAGTTAACCAGGCCTTCACTGTCGCCGCTTTGCAAATTAAATCTTTTGATTTCAGCTTGTGTAAGCATCATATATGCCACTTTTTTGTTTGGCGTAAGTTTTAACTTTTCGTTAAGACAATAGCCAAAAAAACGCAGCCTGGTTTCGCGGAAGATGTTGTTTATCTTCTCGCTTACATAATCGGGCCGGGCGCCCTTAGCCACCAAACCGGCAGCTACCATTAGGGCATTGGGGGTGGTATTATTAAACTGAAAGAAGCCGTTATCCGTAGCCAGGCCAACGTACAGATTCTCCGCGACCGGCTGGTCAATCAAATCGCCATAGCCCATATCCATAAGCAGGTCATACACCATTTCAGCCGTAGCGCAATAAGCGGTATTGCTAAAGGCTATCTGCGCAAAATCTTCGGGCTGCTGGTGGTGGTCCACCATTACTTTTATAGCCTTGCTTTGTATTATACTTTCACCAAGGCTTTCTAAACGGGTAAGGGCATTAAAATCAAGGCACCATATAACATCGGCGCCGGCAATACGGGCATCGCACAGCTTTTTGCCCATTTCATTCTCATACACCATTACGTCGGCAGTGCCGTTAATCCACTTCAGGTTATCAGTAAACGGTGTTGGCGAAATAAAGTCTACGGCATGCCCCTTCTTTTCCAAAACCAGTTTAAGGCCCAGTGATGAGCCCAATGCATCCCCGTCGGGGTTACGGTGGGTTACTATCACCATTTTAGCCGGTTTCTCTACAATCTCCTTCAGCCTGTTTATGTCGCTTTCCTCAAATTTCATTGAAGCGCGAAAGTGTGAAAAATATCGGGGTTTTTCGCTTAAAAGCATCAACGTGCAAAACACGGCAAGGCCTGATACAAGGCAAAGTCGCTTTACTAATTCACGCTGCTGAATATCTTTGTCGCCCTTAAGCAGCGATTATGAGTTTTATTATCCGTAAAGGCGATAGAAATGATGTGCCCGGCATTTTTAAATTAATTAAGGAATTAGCCCTTTTTGAACGCGCTCCTGAAGCGGTGGTTAATACTGAAAAACTGCTGGCTGAAGATGGCTTTGGCAAAAACTCAATTTACAGTGTGTTTGTAGCAGAGGATGCCGCTACCGAGGAGATTATAGGCATTGCGCTTTATTACACAGCTTACAGCACCTGGAAGGGCCGTATATTATACCTGGACGACCTTGTAGTAACCGATAAATGGCGCCGCTACGGCATTGGCCGCAAACTACTTAACGAGGTGCTTAAGCAGGCCAATCACGATGGGGTTAACCAAATACGCTGGCAGGTATTGGAATGGAATACACCGGCTATTGAGTTTTACAAAACCCTTGGTGTGGAGTTTGACCCGGAGTGGATTAATTGCAAAATGACTAAAGAACAAATTGCAGACCATGTTGCAGGCCTGCACGCACATATACCTTAAAAACAACATTAAACATATAACTCTTCCCCCCTATGCAGGTTTACAAATTTGGCGGTGCATCAGTTAAAGATGCCGATGCAGTAAGAAACGTCACAGCTATTTTAAAGGAGAACAACTTTTACGAAAAGGTGGTAGTAATATCCGCCATGGGCAAAACCACTAACGAGTTAGAGAATGTTATTAACCTATACTATGCCGGTAAAGCTGAATGGGAAAAGGCCCTTAACGGAATATTTGATAAGCACCTGCTAATAATCAATGCCCTTTATGCTGATGGCGGTAAGGACAAAGCTATTGAAGATGTTAAGTTGCTGATTGAAGCCACCCGTAAATTTTTAAAAGAAAACAGCAGCAGAAACTACAACTACATTTACGACCAGGTAGTATCGCTGGGTGAATATATCTCTACCACCATTGTTAGCGACTACGCCAATAACCTGGGCTTAAAAAACACCTTGCTTGATGTGAAGCAGGTATTGTTTACAGACAATGCTTACACCGAAGGTAAAGTTGATTTTAAAAAGAGTGAAACTGCTATAAACAAAAAAGTAAGTGAACTGGTTAAAAGCGGCTTTGTTATAACGCAGGGTTTTGTGGGCTGCACGCCGGAAGGCTTTGCTACTACGCTTGGCCGCGAAGGTTCGGACTATACGGCCTCCATTTTTGCTTATTCACTAAATGCGGAACGCATGACCGTGTGGAAGGATGTTGAGGGTATTATGAATGCAGACCCTAAAGAGTTCCCCGATGCGCAATTTTTAAGTGAGATAACCTACCACGAGGCTATTGAAATGACTTATTATGGCGCCAGTGTTATACACCCCAAAACTATTAAGCCTATACAGAATAAGAACATCCCGCTTGAGGTTCGTTCTTTTGTAAACTACAGCAAACGTGGCTCTGTAATTTCGGCCAATGCCAACACCAGCTTTTTACCACCGGTAATTATCTGGAAACGCGGCCAGGTACTCCTCTCCTTCTCTGCCAAAGATTTCAGTTTTATTGCAGAAGAACACCTGAGCAAGGTATTTGCCACCTTTGCTGAAAACCGCCTGCGTATTAACCTTATGCAAAATGCGGCCATCAGTTTCTCCATTGCTGTAGATTTTAAGAAGGAGAAAATTGAGAACATCATTGAGCAGTTGCAAAATGATTTCAGCATTACGCGTAATGACAACCTAAGCCTGCTTACCATACGGCACTACAACCCCGGCATAATAGATAAGCTTACACGCGATAAGGATATACTGCTGCGTCAAATGTCGCGCACTACTATACAGTTGCTCATGCGTGAGTAACCTCTTTACATGCACAGTATCACTGTATTTTAAAAATGAATATTCCGGCGCTGGTTGAATAGCGCGCGGATAATCAAGAGCAACAAGGCTATAAGGGCCACATCCACCAGGCAAGCCCAATAGTTATAGCGCCAGTCCGGCAACATATCGATATAAGAGAACGGAGGCAGGTTATCGTATATCAGGTGCAGAAAATTATGGATATAGGGCGTTTTGTAAAAAGGTATATCTACATGGAAGGCGGCCTGCCCGTCAATAAAAATCCAATCAAAGTCAGGCAAAAGGGCAAATATAATCCCCCACTTTGCCGTGCTCCAGTAAACGTAAAGCATGGTAATAGTGGTAAGCAACACCACCAGGTGAAAAGCCAACCAAAACGGGTCAGTGGGAGCGGCATCAGGTGGGTGGTAAGTTAAGCGTGCCAGTTTATCTAATATGCCATGCGATAAAAAAGCAATTACCGCAACCAGTATAAAGCTAACGGCCCGGTACTTTTTCCAGTCAAAAAGTTTTTGGATAATAACGCCGACCAACAAGTGCGTAGGTGCCTGCATAGCGTGGCGAATATAGGAGGGTTAAGGTAATATGGAATATCGCCGCGAATGGTATTACAAAAAATCACGGGTATTCAGCCTTCGGTCGGCCTTCTTCTTGCCATGTTCTTTCTTTTTCTTCAATATGGTTTCCTTAATATCCTTAGGCACTTTAGTAGCAATGCGCTTTTTTTCAGGGGTAAGCGCCTTTTCCATCATAGCGTAAAACTTGTTTACCGTTTTTTCTTTATTGGCCGCCTGACTGCGCTCAGCGCTGCTGCAAATAAGGAACTCGCCCGCCGCATTAACGCGGTTTTTCCAGCGCTTCAAAACCATCTCCTTCTCCTCTTCATTAAGTATGTTGGAATGCAACAAATCGAATATCAGTTCAACCTTGGTTTCGGTTTTGTTTACGTTTTGCCCACCCTTGCCGCCACTGCGCGAGGTGCGGAACTGCAACTCACTCTCAAAATTTCTTTCCTTCAAATTCATGCTGCAAAAATGAGAATTTGCCCATTATGCTGTAATCTTGAGCTGCTGCATGAAGTATTTAACCCGAAATATCTGGATACTTTCCCTCGTAAGCCTGTTTAACGACATAAGCAGCGAGATGCTATACCCCATAATGCCGTTGTTCCTGGCCAGCGTTGGCTTCTCCTCCTTGTTTATTGGGGTATTGGAAGGCTGCGCGGAAGCAATAGCAGGCCTAAGCAAAGGATACTTCGGCCGCCTTTCTGATGCCAGCGGCAAGCGCATGCCCTATATCAGCTTTGGCTACTTTCTCAGTGCCGTTTCAAAAGCCATGCTGGCCGTATTTACATTTGCCTTGTGGATTTTTACAGCCCGTAGCATGGATAAACTGGGCAAAGGGGTGCGAACCGCTGCGCGCGATGCCCTGCTTAGCGATGAGGCTACGGCAGAAAATAAGGGTAAGGTGTTTGGCTTTCACCGCGCAATGGATACGCTTGGTGCAGCAATAGGGCCTGCTTTGGCGCTGCTTTATCTTTTCTACTTTCCTGAAAAATACAAACACCTTTTTCTGCTAACCTTTATACCGGCAATGATTGCCGTGGGCCTCACTTTCCTCATTAAACAAAAGAGTGCCCCGGGCAGTAAACCTAAATCCACGTTTAAACTATCCCAGATATTCGACTACCTGGAAACGTGTTCTGCTGATTACAAAAAGCTGATTACCCTGCTGCTGCTGTTCGCCATCTTCAATAGCTCTGATCTGTTTCTACTGCTTAAAATAAAAGCAGCCCTGCACGAGGATAAATACGTTATCGGCAGCTATATACTGTTTAACCTGGTGTATGCCCTGGCCTCCTTCCCCTTAGGGCAAATGGCGGACAAATTCGGATTAAAGAACACCCTAATCTTCGGGCTGTTGATTTTTGCTGCAGTATATGCAGGTTTTGGGTTCAGCACATCCATCTACTTTTTCATTGGCCTTTATGCCATCTACGGGCTTTACATGGCCGCTACCGAAGGAGTAGCAAAAGCCCTGGTAAGTAACATTGTTCCTAAAAGCGAAACAGCCTCTGCCATTGGCACTTTTGCCGGCTTAAGTTCGGTTGCAGCATTGTTTGCAAGCACGTTTGCCGGTTTATTATGGACCTACATTTCGCCTCTTGCAATGTTCTTATTCAGCGCAGCGGGTACGTTAGTGGTTGCAGCCCTGCTTTTTACTTTTCGCTTAAATGAAAAACCGGCCGATGAAATCACCGACCGGTCAGCAGCATAAAAAGGGGAAAAGAACGCTAATCTTAATCGCGCGTGCTAAACTGGAAAGGCAAGGTATAATACACCTTTACCGCACGCCCGTGTTGCATACCCGGTTTAAATTTCGCAAGGGTGTTTACCACTCTTACACCTTCCTTGCCAAAGCCGGGGCTTGCACTTTTTAATATGGTTGCATTACTTACTGAGCCATCCTCGTTAACCACAAAACGGATAAAGGCTTTCCCTTCTATACCAAGGTCCAGTTCTGCTCTGGGGTAAACCGTTTGTTGTTGCACAAAGCGCAGCAGTGCCGCTTCGCCACCGGGGTATTCCGGCATTATCTCTGCTACGTTTACAGGGGCAGTTGGCGTTTCAATTACCTGTTTTACCTCAAACACATCGTCTTTATTGCCTTTTCCATCAGTAGTGCCTAAGGGGTTTGTATTGTTGCTCAGGTTAGTGGTTAAGCCGGCTTCAGCAAGCAAATCTTTATTCTCAATAATAGAGTCTGCCTTGGCCTGGCTGTTGTCCACTACTTTCATTTCCACATCTTTTTGGGTTTGAACAGCGGCAACTTGTTCTACCGGCTTAGGGGTTGGTGGTGGTGTTACAGGCGGGGTCGGTAGTACCACATCGGTTAAAATTATATCGCCGGTAGTGTATGTTGAAGTTGCGCTGTGTTGCAGTTTTTCGCGCAGAATGTTGCCGCCTACCAGTAAGGAAACAAATACAAGAGTAGCAAACATGCCTATTTGTAAATAGCGGTCCTGTGTTTGGCGCAATTGGTAAGCGCCGTAGTTTTTGTTGCGGTTCTCGAAAACAATGTCGAGCATGGAGGTGTTGCGATAGTCAGTGTTCATACGATATGATTTACCTCTATAATGAGATTACACAGGATTTCCATACGTTAACAATGTCATAGTTTTGTCATAAACGTATAGGCCCTAAAAGCAAAACGCCCCGCATTATGCGGGGCGTTCCATATAACTTATGCCTGTTCTTATTGCAATTGCTTCATCATATCCTGCGATAGCTGGTCGTTGGGGTCCAACTCCAATGCCTTTTGCAGGTAGGCTTTGGCGCCTGCAGTGTCTTTCTGCTTTTCTACCAGGTAAATGGCAGAGTACTGGTAAGCTTCCACCAGTTTGCTCTTGTTAGCCTGTGGATTTTTCTCAGCCAGTTCTATCAGCTTTTGGTAGATAGGATAAGCGGCGTAATCTTCTTTGCTTACTTTAAAACGCACGTTTACCTGTGCTCTCCAATAGTAACCATCAATAGTGGTTGGGTACTGGGTCATATACGTGGCAAAGGTTGAGTCAGCATTTACTGAGTCCTGCACGCTTATGTAAGCACGGCCTAAGTAATACAGGTCAATATTGCTGAACTTGTTGCAGTTAGCACGCTTAAGGTTATACTGGCGGATGGCATCCGGGTAACGCTTAGCCTGGAATAAAATTTTTCCATAATCGCCAAGCAGGTCGCAGTTCATTGAGTCGTCCTTTAAAGCAGTAGCAAAGTAGTTCATAGCTGCTGCGGTATCACCAACCTGCGAAGCCAGCTTAGCCGAGTAAGTAAAGTCAGTCGGGCGGGTTTCAATGTTCTGCATTTGCCAGAATTTGGTCATCGCCTCGTAACCTTCCTTGTAGCGCTTAAGCTCGTATTGGCTGTAATACAGGTAACGTTCAAACACAAAGTTGTTAGGGTCGCAGGTAAGGCCCTTAGCAGCTTCTTCAGCTACCTTTTCGTAGTCCTTATTCTTCCAGTAAACCAGTATAATGCTTAAGCGGGCACGGCAGTCGCCGGGGCTTAAATCAAGATACTTCTTAAAGTTCTCCAGCATTTTGTCGTATTGCTTGCTTAAGTAGTAAGCAGTACCTAACTCCTTATAAACGTTGGCGTTTGCGGGGTCAATACTTAAGGCTTTTTGAAATTCCTCAATAGCGCTGGCATATACCTTACCATTTAACCAGATACGGCCTTGCTTAATGTGCGGTAATGAAGCCTTCGCATCAAGATCTGAGGCATACTGGTATTTATTCATTGCCTTACCACCGGCAGCGCCATCACCGGCTAAGCTTTGGGCATTGTAAACATCGCCCTGGGCATTTACAATGGCAAAGTTTTTATTATCCAGATTAAAGGCCTGCTCTAAATTAGTTTCAGCCGCTTTTAAGTCGGCAGGTTCAATTTCAGCATAGGCTGTGCCAATTTCAAAAAACACGGAAGCATTTTTGCTTTTGGTAATTTGCGTAGCACGGTCAAAATTCAGCTTGGCATCAGCGGTATTTTTAGCCAATAATGATAAGCGGCCATTAGCTACATAACCCAGTGCAGTTTTTGTGTTGGGGTCAAATACCAGTTTATAAAAAACTTTGGCGCTATCCAGCTCATCGTTTTTCAGGTAGGCATTACCCAGGTAATAGTACACATCGGGCTTGCTTGCAGCAGGGTCCTTCAGCAACTTATACAGGATATTTTTCGCCTTAAAGTAATTCTCGTTTACAATCTCCTTCTGGGCGTCCTGCAGGGTTTGGGCAAAAGCACTTACCGAAACAAAAGCAACCAGTGCTATTAAAACTAACCTTCTCATTCTCTTCTTTTAATTTTAGAATTATATCTGTTTGAATTAAAACTAAGTGCCAAAGTTTAACTGCCTCCTTTAATAGGCCCCGTATTAACATTTATTTCACGTACGGGCATCTTTGCGGGTATTAAACCGGCTTTTAAAAAGATTTTCGCCCCTCTTTCCTTATACATAAAGTTCACAAACAGCCATTCCAGGTTATCCTCGTAACGGAAACGGGTAACAGCCGTTATGGTTCTTTTCAGGGGGTAGGTTCCTTCTGCTATATCCGATTGATTGGCACTTACAGCTACCGGCTTACCTTCCTGATCTTTAGCGCGCAAACTTAAAATTTTTACGCGGTGCAAAATCTTTTTCACGCGGTCATCATCTGTATCGCTAACAAAAGCAAATGGCACAAAACCAATTGCGTTGGTTTCGCCTTCTACATAGCTTATTACCTGCTCCGTTGAGTCTAACGCATAAACGTTTACAGCTTTTTCTCCGGTATAGCCTAAAGCCTTTAAAACTTCTTTTACCATTCCGGCATTGCGGCTATCAAATACCAGTTTTGGCGAGGCTCCGCCTCCATTACCGGTTAAATAACGGCGCAAGGTGTTTTCGTTCAACTGGCTATCATCAAACTTTTTACTGCCAATAAGGGCAACGGCATCGTAAGCAATTACAATCTCGCGGGTATAAATGGTGTCGCGATCTTTAAATCTGTCTTTCTCCGCCTGCTCCAGTTGGCGTGGCAGTATCATTACTGAAACCCTGCCACTGCGGAAATCATTAAAAAGAGCTTCTTCCCCTTCGTAAACGGGGGTAATAGCTACGCTATCGTTAGAATAGCTGAACACCTCAATTTCCTGCTTAATAACAGGCTCAAGGCCGGCATCGCAGCCAACATATAGCTCACCCTTATAGGTCTTGTTCTTGCCTTGCTGTACGGCTTCGTTGTTGCTGGTTTTATTAGCACAACTATTGGTCAAAAGAAGGCTACTCAATAAACCGCCGCAAACAAATAATCTCCAGTTATTTGCCATCTCTTATGTTTTTATAATCTGCGTAAAAGGTAAACAGCCGGTAAAGGCCGTATAATAACAGCAGCCCTGCAAACAAGCGGGCCGTGCCCTCGCCCAGGCCGCTGCTAAGAGATGGCATAAAGAACAACGCTAAAGCAAAGCCAATAAATATTATACCGGCACCTGCTTTCCATATCAGCATGGGGTTGCTGTAAATAACTCTGAAGAACTCATTCAATTTATCCATCTCCCTTAAACTGCAAAATCATAACCACTCGCAAGGAATGATTATGATTTTGCTATAGTTGTTTCGAAAATACGCCTTTTATTGCAGTTTAAACATTACAGGCAGGGTGTACTGTACGCGCACCGCTTTACCCTGTTGTTTACCGGGTTTAAACTTAGGTAACATTTTAACCACACGAACGGCTTCCTTATCAAGGCCGGGGCTTACGCCACGTAATACCTGGGCATCCGCTACCGAACCGTCTTCCATAACCACGAAACGAATCATTACACGGCCCTGGATATCGTTATCACGCTCCATTTGCGGGTATTGAATGTTCTTGGTAATGAACTTGATCAATTCACCTTCACCACCAGGGAACTCAGGCATCTGCTCCACAAACTGGAACACCTTCGGGTCTTCTACAACCGGGGCTTCTGCTACTGGTTCTTCAACCGGCTCCTTTGCATTAATATCACCTTCCTTGGTTTCAGTGGAGATAGTTTGATCTTCCAACTGCTTAACTTCGGTAATAGGTTCTTCTTCTCTAACTTCTTCCTGCTTCTTCACCACCATTTCAACGAAACGGATAGTTGGACGTTGTGGCGGTGGCGGAGGAGGCGGTGGTGGTGGTGGCGGAGCATTTTTATCTAATGGTGGCGGCTCTACCAGGTTAACCACTGTTTCTTTTGTTGCTTCTTCTTCCTTAGCGGGGAAAAGTTTATCCCAGGGGATAAACGCTGCGGCAGTAAAAAACAGCGCCAGCAGCACGGCTATTAATAGCCCTATCTGCAGGTGACGCTTCGTAAGCTTGCGCAGCTGGTACCCACCGTATTCTTTGTTTCTATCATCGAATACGATGTCATCCATCGTCCATGAATAATAATTTGGTGTTGATGCCATCTCTTGTCTTTTAGGTTTTATTTCACCACTGCTAATAATTCTTGTTGTTTAACCGCTTCGGCTTCAACAGCCGAAGGGTCCTGCATGGAGTAACACTGGGTTTGGGTTATTTCCATTTCATCCAGTATATCAACCATGTTTTTATACGTTGCACCGGGCATTAGCTTAATCAGACAAACCATCTGTCGGCTCTCTCCTTTTGAAGTAAGCGGACATTCGGTTTTTACCTGGCGGCTTTTTTCCAGTATCAGTTTCCTGATTCCGTCTTCGCCGTCAAAGCTGGTTTCCTTCAGGTTTGCTACCTGCAGGCCATCATACACATAAACCCTGTCAAACGAATCAATAAGCACATTCATTACCTGGCAATCTGCCACTTCCGAAGGTGGGTTTTCAATTCTCTTATCAAGGCCAACGTAGTATTTAGCCTGGCTCAGCACCATGGTTAACATAAAAAAGGTGATAAGCAGAAAGCCTAAATCTACCATCGGGGTCATATCTACCCTGATGTTTCCGGTTTTTTTGTGCGGCCGTTTATTCAAAGAACGGTTCTGGCCGCCGGTGTTTTCAGTTATTTCAGCCATAGGTTTTAACCTATGATGCCGGGTTTCTAAAATTCCACAAAACTTTTTTACTGCGTTACGCGCTCTTCAATAGCACGGGCATTACCGCCATTGGCTACCGCTTCCTCTTCAAGGGGATCGGGGTCCTGTATGGCGTAAATCTTAGCCCCTGTTATATCCATTTCATCCAGTATGTCCACCATGTTTTTATAGCGGGCACCTTTCAGCATTTTAATCAATATAACAGCCTCGCGCGGCTTACCGCTACGCATTGGCGGGCAGTTCTTAGGTACGTCAGTAATCTTCTTAAGGATTTGTTTACGTATACCACCATCGCCGGCAAAAGTAGTTTTCTGTAATCCTGCAACCTGCAGGCCTTCGTAGTACCACACCTGGTCAAGTGTATCAAGTAACACACTCATTACCTGGCATTCGCTAACGTCCTGTTTCTCGTCTTCATTCTCCACCTTTTTAGGCATGTTTAATTCCATTGCCTTGGGTTTATTTAAGGTAGTAGTAAGCATGAAGAACGATATCAGCAGGAACGCTAGGTCCACCATGGGTGTAAGGTCCACACGGGTAGACATTTTTTTGGAACGGACTCCTCCGCCATGTTTTCCATGTCCTCCTCCCCCTCCGGTATCTATATCTGCCATTTTATTCCTCCCTGGTTTTCGTTAATAATGGTTTCCGCTTATGGTGTTTTTGGTTCTCCACCTTCAGCCGGAGTTTCGCCTTCGCCACCGCCGCTAAGCGTGGTTATCAGCAAAAAGCGGTGAATATCACGCTGCGTTAAGCTCTTTACAATTTGCTGTACGTGGCTTACGCTGGTGTTCTTATCGCTTTTAATAGCAATTTTAATATTGCCGTCAGTTGCATAGCGCGCTGCCTGCACCCAATCGCCTATCTGGCTATGCAGAGAATCGAACGGGATACCCTGCATTTGCTTTTCCTGGTAAGCTTTAAACTCATTGGGTGGTAAAGCCAGCACCGTGTTGGTGTTTTCGATAGAAGTACCCCAGGTATCTGTCAAAGAGAAGATCTTCTTCTGTTCGTCAGTTAACGTTTTAAGGTTAGGATACTTATCGCCAAAACGGGTAACCAGCTCATCTATCATGGCGTAGCGGGTTTGCGATTCCTTTAGCGATATATAAGCTTTACCATCCTTATCAACAAGTATGGTAATAGCATCGGTAAAGGTCTTTTGCGAATGTGCAATAGGCACATCCACAGCAACTGCCTGTTGTGGTTTGAACTTAGCTGTTAATATGAAGAAGGTGAGTAACAGGAACGATACGTCACACATCGCTGTCATATCAACAACGGGGTTCTTTCTTGGTGGAACTATTCTTGGCATGATGCACCCTTTTAATCAGTTAACAAAATTACTTCTTCTGGGTAGAATTGAAGGTCTGAGCTATAGAGAAGCCGATCTCGTCAATTCCATAAGTAAGGCTATCGATCTGGGTGGTAAACACGTTATAAAAGATGATGGCAAAAGCTGAAGTACCGATACCGATAGCGGTATTGATAAGCGCCTCAGATATACCGGCAGCAAGTGCGGCAGGATCCGGGTTACCGGTTGTTGCAAGGGCGGCAAACGCCTTAATCATACCGATTACCGTTCCCAACAGCGCTACGAGGGTAGCAACCGATGCGATGGTAGCCAGAATTGGCATATTCTCCTGCAGGCTAGGAAGCTCAAGTGTTGTAGCTTCTTCAATTTCCTGTTGGATGGCTTGTACTTTCTGCTCATGCGTAAGTACGCTGTTGTTTTCCATCTCCTGGTATTTCTTCAGGCCTTCAACAACTACGTTAGCTACTGCACCTTTTTGACGGTTGCACTCGCTGATAGCGCCGTTAATATCTTTGTTATGTAAAAGGGTTTTGGTTTTTTGTAGGAACCCTTCTAACGAGCCAGAACCTTTAGCGCGCATAATGGTAAGGAACCTTTCGATTGAGAAAGTGATAACCAAAAGGAACATGGACATCAGGATAGGCACGATTGGGCCCCCTTTGTAAATTATACCGAGGAAATCTCCGGGTTTTGGCTCCTTACGGTCAGCGTCAAGGAAGTGGCTCACGTCACCGAAAACGAACTTATACACTAAAATTGATACGACAAGAGCTACTACCATTACAACGATAGCCCATGGGAATCCACTACTTTTTTTCTGAGGTTTTGCCTGACTCATGTTAATACTGTTTTTGTGATGAATTTTTTGGTTTAGTTTTTCTGGAAAAGAGGCGTAAAAATATCTTTTATTTCCACTTTCCAAAATTTTGATTTCATAATAGGCGTCCACTGAAACCAAAATCCTGTGCCTTGTTTTTCGCTCTAAAAACGGGGTGCTAAAGTGCTTATTATCTTTGTGTTATTTAATTGTTGATTTATGACATTATTGTGACAATGAAGGTAATTTTATATCCCCGGTTTACCAATGCAATAGTGCTGTAACAATCTATTATTATTTATGTTTGCAAGGCAACATAACATTGAATGGAAAAGATTGAAACGGATTTAACGCGCATGCTGGGTATACAATACCCCATTATTATGGCTCCCATGTTTTTGGTAAGCAATGCAAAAATGGTAATAGAGGCCTGCAAGGCCGGTATTACCGGGGCCATACCTGCACTTAACTACCGTAGCGATAAGGAATTCAGGGCGGCTATGGATGAAATACGCAGCGCTACTGATAAGCCTTTCGGGATTAACCTTATAGCCAATAAATCAAACATTAAGTTTGAGGAACAGCTAAAAACCTGTGTAGAGTATAAGGTGGGGTTTATCATAAGCTCTCTTGGCTCGCCCCAGCGTATTATTGATGAATGTAAGCCTGCAGGCATAAAGGTATTTTGCGATGTTATTGACCTGGAGTATGCCAAAAAGGTAGAGGCCATGGGCGCCGATGCAGTGATTGCCGTAAACAACGAGGCAGGCGGACATGCCGGTAAAATTGGCCCCCGCGATTTGATAACCACTTTAAAAAAGCACGTCCATATCCCCGTAATTTCAGCCGGTGGGGTTGGCAACTTTGCGCAAATGAAAAAGATGCTGGAATATGGCGCCTGTGGCGTTTCAGTAGGTAGTCCTTTTATTGCCAGCGACGAAAGCCCTGTAAACAGCGACTATAAAATGGCCTGTGTAAGCTATGGAGCAAAGGATATTGTAATGACCACCAAACTTTCGGGCACGCCCTGCACCGTTATTAATACGCCTTACGTGCAAAAGATAGGCACGCAACAGAATTGGGTTGAGCGCTTTTTAAACAGCAACAAGAAGATTAAGAAGTGGACCAAAATGATTACGTACTACAAAGGCATGAAAGCGCTTGAGAAAGCCGCATTTGGTGCCACTTATCAAACTATGTGGTGCGCCGGTCCTTCTATCGAATATGTAAAATCGGTTAGGCCCGTTAAGCAAATAGTGAAGGAACTTTTGCAGGAAAGCACGAATCAGAATAATTGAAGCTTATAACCCGTTTACTATGCAAATTTCTCGTTGGATTATTTTAAGTGCCTTTATGGTTTTTGTTGGGGCCGGCCTTAGTTCCTGCAAAAAGGTAAGGGAAGATGTATTCATCAAAGGGCTTTGGAAAATGAGCGCCCTTTACATTGATACTTTTACCACCAATCAAATGAATAATCTGCCGCACTTTACGGATGGTAATGATTGCTGCGAATACCGTTTAGACTTTCAGGACAATGACGTATTGCTGGCTTATTATTTTACGTACGATAGTCTTAACTCCAACTCCTTTGCTGCCGGCACCTGGAAGCTGGTAAACTACAATACCATTTACCTTGAATTAGGAGAATATATTGACGGAGAATTTGACATTGAAAAGCCGGGCATCAATAAATTTGAATTTAAGAGCGATGCTAACCATGTAAAAGCATTTGAAGGCACCTACCCGCAGGGCGATACATCCTACGCCATTATAGAGATCGAAAAGATATAGCGCCTATTTATGCGCTTCGTATTGCTGTAACTCTTCGTGAAAGAATTCCAGCTTAACACCTGCTATCCTGAACATTTCTTCACTTTCGGTACCTGCGTGATATTTGCGTTGACATACCACCCTTTTAATGCCGCAGTTAATTATAAGCATAGCACAAACGCGGCAGGGGGTCATACGACAGTAAAGCGTGGCGCCTTCAAGAGCCACCCCCCGCTTTGCAGCCTGGCATATAGCATTTTGCTCGGCATGCACCGTGCGCACACAGTGTTCGGTAATGGTTCCGTCTTCATGCACTACCTTCTTCATTTGGTGGCCAACTTCATCGCAATGCGGTAAACCTATAGGTGAGCCTACATAACCGGTTACCAGCAACTGGTTATTAAGCGCAATAACGCAACCGCTGCGGCCCCGTCCACAGGTAGCACGCTTACTGATGGCGTCCATAACTTCCATAAAGTATTCGTCCCAGCTGGGGCGCACATAGTGTTCCTCTTTCTTATCTGTCATACTGCAAGTTTAGCAATAAACCGAATTACTTGCGGCAAAGCTTCGGCTTTAACTCCTTAATGGTGTTGGTTTCTTCCTGCGATTTGCGGAAAAGGATGGTCTCTTTCATTTCAGGTGAAGACTTTTCTGCCTTGGCTTCTACATCCTTTTCCTCCAAAATATCGTTGGCGGCAGTAATGTAATTACAGGCCGTTGCTTTGTCTTTAAGGGCATCATATATCAGGGCGCCGTACATAAACCCGGTTTGGCTGTTGTCCCCTTCTTCTGTCGCCAGGTATTTGTCTATATACAGTTGGGCGCTGTCAATTTTATTTAGCTTATAGTAAGCAAGGGCATAGTAGTAATCTTCTTTAGGCATCCGCACCTTGTTAGGGTTGGCATTTAGTGCTTTAATAGCCTC
This sequence comes from uncultured Chitinophaga sp., assembly GCA_964620645.1. Classification (GTDB taxonomy): domain Bacteria; phylum Bacteroidota; class Bacteroidia; order Chitinophagales; family LD1; genus Bog-950. The sequence goes on along the minus strand of CAZUHU010000016.1, from coordinate 11,039 downwards.
CTCATACTTGCCTGCGTAACTATAGGTAGAGGCCAGGTTGCTGTATACAATCTTATCAGTAGGTTTTAACTGTATAATACGCCTGAAAGCCGCCACGGCTCCGTCAAAATCTCCAAGATATTGCTTTTGCCTACCTATAATTTGTTGGCAGTCAACTTCCGCTTCAGGCTTCAGTTTTATAAGCTCCTCGCAATCTTTAATTGCAGCTACAAAATGGTCGTTGGCATTATTCAATTCTACTGAAAGCATAACAGCAAACAGGTGAATACTATCCTGCTTATCTGTTTTTTGTTTTAAATCGGTTAATAATTCAAGGGCCTTTTCAGGTCTGCCGTTTTTTGCCAATATAAAAGCCTGTTCATATTGTTGCTTAAACTCAAAAGGGTGTATCTCCTGGGCAAATAGCCAGGCGGGTGCAACCAATACAGTTAGCATTAGGAGAGTTTTGCCCATTCGTCCTTTTTTCCTTAGGGACTTTAAATGTAAGCAAAAGCACAGAAACAAAAACGTGAAAATTATTTGGTTAATGCCTCATCCACCTGGCGGTACAACTCATCGAACGATTCATTGTTTTGAAAGGTAAAGTCTGCCAACTGCATACACGCGCTTAAATTCTGTTTGTTAGGGTCGTTTGATTCCATTTCACGTCTTTCATTATCGGCAAATACCTCAAACGTAATTTTATCAGTTTCCGATGCCCGTTCAACAATGCGGGTGTAACGTAATTTCTGGTCGGCATCCACCGCAAAAAGCGTAAATCCCCCCTTTGCGCGTAGTGCGGTAATCTCCCCTACGGTTCGTATGCTCTCAATTATGCAGTCTTTGCCGCTTTCAAGCGCCTCCTTATAAAGTTCCTCTACAATAAAGCTGGGCGAGTTAGCCGCTCGCAATTCGTTTGCAGTGGCTACCATAGTATCGCGGTTTACAGCCAATCCTTTTTGCTGTATAATTTTAGTAAGGTAACCGCGCACCGAAAAGTGAACGAAACCATGATGCTTGGTAAGGTAATCAACTATAGTTCCTTTACCGGCGCCCAGTGTGCCGGTTATGCCTATTATCTTCAACTTACATCAATTTCAGGTGAAAATAAGCGAATAGCAAAGTGCTGCACCGCTATGTGAATAAAATATGCTGCGATGTGAAAAACACGAATAGATTTGGCATATGAAAAAGCGCCTTATAGGAATCGGCATCGCGTTTATTGCCTTGCTGGTTTTAATGCTGTTGAATAAAAAGGAAGTTATACTTGAGCAACAAGGGGGCTATACCTTAACACCTATAGGTAGTCAAGGGCTGGAATTAAGCTCAACACTGGCACTTCATAATCCTAATTTGCTGTCCAGCACTATTCAATCTATTAACGAAAAGTATAGCATTAATGGCCTTACGGTAGCCTCGCTGGAAATTGAATTAAGCCAGGGAATATCGGGCCGTAAGACAACTACTTTCCCCGTAAGCGTTCGGTTTTCAAAAGATGATTTACAGAAGGCCATGAACGGAGATACATTAGCTACCGCAGCACCACTGCACATCACAGGCGAGATCATTTATAAAAATTTTACAGGCGGTGGTACAATAAAAGTGGACTTAAACGATTCAATTAAATTACAGATTTAAAACATGAAACAAGTTTGGTTTGTCGCTCTATTGGCCCTGGCGCTATCCTCCTGTAGAATAGGTGTGCCTACCTTTCAGCGGATGGAAAACCTGAAGTTTGAAAGGGTGGACGGTAATGGCATTAAACTTGGCGTTGATGCCGTTTTTCATAACCCCAACTTTATTAAAGTTAAGGTAAGCGACATTGCCGTAGATGTGGTAATGGATAAAAAACTCATCGGCACACTGGGCGAAAAAGATGACATTGTGGTAAAGCGTAAAAGCGATTTTATTATTCCTTTAGGAATTAAGATACAACCCAGCGGAACATTGTTTGAAGATCTGAAGACCATCTTTGGCGCACTACTCAGCAGTAAAGAATCGGAGCTCTCCATAGTAGGCGATATTAAGATGCGCACCCTCTGTTTCATCAAATATCATGTGCCCATTAAATGGCAGCAAAAAGTAAAACTTTCGCAGTTCAAACTATAAACTGAAAGTTATAACTTTGAACAAAACCGCCCCTCTATGAGTTTAAGGATTTTCAAGTATTCATCAGTTTACATCAGCATTGCCATCATCATGCTATCGTTGATTGTTGGCGGCAAAGCAGTGTTTATTGCCCCCCTGTATGTATTCGGTTTAATTCCATTAATAGAACTGTTTTTTAAAGGCAGTACGGAAAACATGAGCAAAGCAGAGGAAGAACTGGCTAAGAAAGACTGGAAGTATGATGTAATAGTGTGGAGCATTGTTCCGCTGCAATTTGCCATACTGTTTTATTTTCTAAACCGCATGGACGACGGTAGTTTGTTATGGTGGGAACGTTTAGGCATGATCGGCGCCATGGGTGTTAGCTGCGGCGTATTAGGTATAAATGTGGCTCACGAATTAGGGCATCGCGTTACCTGGCACGAGCAGTTAATGAGCAAAATGCTTTTGCTTACCTCACTGTATATGCACTTTTTTATTGAGCACAACCGCGGCCACCACAAAAATGTATCAACTGATGATGACCCGGCTTCTTCGCGCTATGGTGAAACTATCTATGCTTTCTACTTTCGCACAGTAAAGGATAGCTGGTTAAGCGCATGGAACTTGCAGCAGGACCAATTGCGCAAGGATGGCAAATCATTCTGGAGCCTTAGTAACGAAATGCTGATTTACCAGCTAATTCAGCTGGCCTTTGTTGCCGCAATTGCATTGGTGTGGGGCTGGAAGGTAATGCTTTGCTTTATTGGCGCTGCGGTTATCGGCTTCCTGTTATTGGAAACGGTAAACTACATTGAACACTATGGCCTGCGCCGTAAAAAAATTGATGGCGCTTATTACGAAAAGGTTTTACCGGTTCATTCGTGGAACAGCAACCATCCTATCGGCCGCATTATGCTTTTTGAGTTAACGCGCCATTCCGATCACCACTATATGGCATCGCGCAAATACCAGGTATTAAGGCACTTTGACCATAGCCCGCAAATGCCAACGGGTTACCCCGGCATGATGGTACTATCACTTTTTCCACCCCTATGGTTTAAAGTAATGCACCGCCAAATTGAAAAGTATAAGGCAACTACCGAAGGTGCTGCCCTTGCTTAACTATTGTTTAATTAAAATTTCATGAAGTACTTCTCTCCTGCTTTCTTTAAATTCTTTGATGAATTAAAGAATAACAACAACAAGGAATGGTTTGATAAAAATAAAGGCCGTTACGAAAACGATGTAAAAGCGCCCTTTAAAAAACTGGTAGAAGATGTTAGCCGCAAATTGGTTAAGGATATACCGAACATCAATACCGATGCATCAAAAGCTATATTCCGCATAAACCGCGATGTGCGCTTTTCAAAAGATAAATCGCCTTATAAAATAAACGTGGCTGCGGTGCTTTCGCCGGGTGGTAAAAAGGAAGAAAATTACCCCGGCTTTTACATGCACTTTGGTGCCGATGAGATTATGGTTGGCGGTGGAAAATATTTTTGTACAAAAGAGGACATAGCCAAAATACGGCAGGAGATCTATTACAACAATAAAGAGTTCAGTAAGCTGTTAAATGATAAAGCCTTTAAGGATAAGTGGAAGACGTTGCAAGGCGACAAAAGCAAAATATTGCCGCCTGAATACAAGGACTTTTTAAAAGAACAGCCCCTGATAGCCAATAAACAGTTTTGGTATTATGCCAACCTTACCCGTAAGGATGTTACCGGCGATAAACTGGATGAGTTGGTTTTATCCTATTATCGTGCAGCATTAAAAATGAACAGGTTTCTTTTAGAAACCATAACGGGTTAAACGAATGAGATTGAACCGGCTATATTCCATCACTATAGTTGCCTTAGCGGCCGGCATCATGGTGTTTTTATCCGGCTGCAAGGTGTATTCCTTTAACGGGGCCAGCATTCCTGCAGACATACGTAATTTCAGTATTGAGCTTTTTCAAAACCGGGCAAACAATGGCCCGCCAAGCCTGCCACAAACGTTTACTGACGCCTTGAAGTTGAAATTTCAGACAGAGGCTAACCTAAGGCAGGTTACCCAGGATGCCGACCTTAAATTCAGCGGTACTATTGTAGGCTTTACGTATACCAATGAAGCCCCGGTTGCCGGTGCTACCAGCGGCCTTAATAAGCTTACTATAACCGTTCAGGTTGAATATGAGAACACCAAAGATGAGAATGATAAATGGGTGCAAACCTTTACCCGTTATGCCCAGTTTTCATCCAGCGAAAACATCAATTCTGTCGAAAACGGCCTTATAGCCGAAATTAACCGCCAGTTGGTGGATGATATCTTTCAAAAAGCCTTTGTTAAATGGTAAAACAGGGGCGGTATATTTTTCTTCCCCCAATTTCGCCTGAATCCATATTTTTAGCCGCTCCATAAAGAGAGAATACATGAGTAATGGAAAATTGCTGTTAGAGGTAAAGAACCTGGTAACTGAATTTAAAACCGACGACGGAGTAGTGCGTGCGGTAAACGATATAAGCTTTACATTAAACCGTGGCGAAACAATTGGTATAGTGGGCGAATCCGGATCGGGTAAGTCTGTTACTTCCCTTTCTGTAATGCGCCTTATACCCGACCCACCGGGCCGCATAGCTTCCGGCGAGATACTTTACCACGGTAAGGATGGAAAGATTATAGACCTGGCTAAAATAAGCGAGGATGAGATGCGCAAATACCGCGGCAACGAAATCGCTATGATTTTCCAGGAGCCGATGACTTCTCTGAATCCTGTATTTACCTGTGGCGACCAGGTAAGCGAAGCCATAATGCTGCACCAAAAGGTAAGCAAAGAGAAGGCACAGGAAATAACCCTTAAGATGTTTGAAAAGGTGCGCCTGCCTAATCCGGCACGTATCCTGAGTGCTTATCCGCACCAGTTATCGGGCGGACAAAAACAACGCGTGATGATTGCAATGGCCATGAGTTGCAATCCATCTATACTTATTGCTGACGAGCCTACTACTGCACTGGATGTTACCGTGCAGAAAACCATACTTGACCTTATGGCGCAGTTAAAGGGTGAGATTGACAGCTCAATCATGTTTATTACCCACGACCTTGGCGTTATTGCCGAGATTGCCGACCGCGTACTGGTGATGTATAAAGGCAAAATTGTGGAGCAAGGAACCGTATTGGAAATTTTCGGTAACCCGCAACACCCCTATACCAAGAGTTTGCTTGCATGCCGCCCCCCACTGGGTAAACGCTTGCGTAAACTACCTACTGTGGTAGACTTTATGGAGGAAAAGGAAGACGGAACTGTTATCGAAAAACATACCTCAGTTAAAGAAGCTATTGAAGCCGTTGTAATCAGCGAGCCTGAAATAGTGCAGCGTCGCGAAACGGTTTTAGCCCGTAAGCCTATACTGCAGATAAAGAACGTGCAAACCTGGTTTAGCACCGCAAAAAATTTCTTTGGCAAAACCACCGATTACGTAAAAGCGGTAGATGATGTAAGCTTTGATGTGCACGAGGGCGAAACGCTTGGCCTTGTGGGTGAGTCCGGTTGCGGTAAAACAACACTTGGCAGAACCATATTACGCTTAGTGCCGGCCCATGGTGGCGAAATTATTTTCGACGGCAAGAACATACTTAACCTGGATAACCATAGCATGAAAGAAATGCGCGAGCACATGCAGATTATTTTCCAGGATCCCTACTCTTCTTTAAATCCGCGCATAACTATAGGCAGCGCCATTATGGAGCCTATGACCGTGCACGGCATTTATGCCAACGAAAAAGAACGCAAGGAAAAAGTGCTTGAACTGTTGCGCAAGGTTAACATGCGCCCCGAACACTTTAACCGTTACCCGCACGAGTTTAGCGGTGGCCAGCGCCAACGTATTTGTATAGCGCGCGCATTGGCGCTTAACCCTAAGTTTATCATATGCGATGAATCCGTATCGGCGCTTGACGTTTCGGTACAGGCGCAGGTATTGAACCTGTTGATTCAGTTACGCGAAGAGTTTAAGTTCACCTACATCTTTATATCGCATGACCTTTCGGTGGTAAAATTCATGAGCGACCGCATGGTGGTGATGAACAAAGGCAAAATTGAGGAGATGGGTATAAGCGACGAGATCTACAACAATCCGCAACGCGAATACACCAAGAACCTGATTGCTGCAATACCCAAAGGCGAACTGGAGCACATCCAGAAACGCATGGCTGAACACAAATCTCAACTTAACTAAATGCAAACCTTTCGGCTTAAATACGCCGAAAACCGTAAAACCATTTTCGGCGCCTTATTACCAATAATGGCAGTAATACCCGCTGCTATTATAATAGCACTATACAGTAATGATTTGGGCGACTCCGGGCTTATTGCGCTTGTTATCGCAGCAATATTGTTTGGTGTAATTGCGCCTCTTTTCTTAGTTCTTAAAGCAAGCCGCCAGGTAGATGTAAGCATTGATGAAAATGAAATCCGATTCAGCTTTATAAACCCAAACTTTTTAACGCCGGCTAACTTCAGCATACAAACCGGAGACATCCTTAATTTCTGGAGGGAAGAATACCAGGGCCGTCCTTTTTGCAGTTTTAAACTTAAGGTAGCACCCAAGCAATTCAACCTTTCACCGGTTAAACCTACCGATGCCGGAGAGCAGGCTTTATTTAGCCGCTTTAATGGCTTAATTGAAGAACGGGTAAAGAACTACAACACCCTAAACGATACACAGCCTATAGCATCAGTAACCATGTTTGAAACTGTATGGGCCAAATTTGGAGCTGTTATACTTGCTGTTAGCCTGTTAGCTTTATGGGGGGCTTCGATTACTTTAAAAGGAGAGAGCTACTTCCCTTGGTGGAAACTGCTTACCATAACTGTATTAGGCCTGCCATTTATCCTTAAAGTTTGGCAATACAACTTCGGCTCTAAAAAACGCTCCTGATTTACTTATCGTATTTCCTCAGTAGCTTAAGCACCGTTTCAAGATCTTTAGGTAATGGGGCAGTAAAAGTCTTTACTTCTCCACTAAGGGGGTGTTGTATGCTCAATTCAGAGGCATGCAGCGTAAGGCGCGCAATAGTGGGGCGTTCCTCTTCATCAGTGTGCTTATACCCGCGTTTAATGCTCGAAAAATAAAAGGCAGGCGCCGGCCCGTACAGCTCATCTACCAATAGCGGGTTGCCGATATAGGCCAGGTGCACACGAACCTGGTGCGTACGCCCGGTTTCAATTTCAACTTTAACTACCGAAGCATGCTTAAACTCTTCCACCAACTCGTAATGGCTTATAGCATCTTTGCCATGCTTGCTTATAACCATGCTTCCCTTGCGCGAATTACTTTCGCCAATTGGGGCGTCAACCGTTCCGCTTCTCTCCTTTAGCCTGCCGGTTACAATTGCCACGTAATACTTCTTAACCTTATGCTCCTGAAACTGCAGCGAGATGTTTTTATGGGCTGCCTCGTTACGCGCAAAGCAAATCGCGCCACTGGTACCGCGGTCAATACGGTGCACAATAAACAGGCGGCCATATTCTTTTTCCAGCAGGTTTTGTAAGCTGTTTTTTTCGGTATTAAAGCGCTCAGGTATTACCGCTATGCCCGATGGTTTATTAACCACCAACATATCCTCATCTACATACAACACCTCTATCGGAACATTTCTCATTTATTGCAATTCGCGAAGTAATCTACTCCTTCTTTGGTAAGGTTAACGGCAAGGTTATCGCCATTTAAATAGCCCGAGCCTTCCACATACCCTGTATAGCTGCCGGTGGCGTTTTGCGGTAAAATCTCAAAGGAATTATAATCCAATATGCTGGCGTGTACGGTAAAGCCCTCGCCATTAAAGTTGGATATAACCAAATCCTGCAAAAAGGAACCCTGGGTAATAGTAAGGGTATGATTTACTGTTCCTGTGGCTGTTGAAGAAGTAGTAGCCTGCCAGGTGCGGATAAACTTTACAGATGAAGGCGTAGCGCAATAACGGCCTTCTAACCCTATAGGGCAAAGCGTATCGCAGTTAGAGCCGCTCCAGCGGCCTGTGCAACGGCATTGGCCGTTGCTACACTCGCCACCGTTAAGGCAGTTAACATCCTTACAGGCCCTTTGGCAGCCCTCAACCCAAAATGAAAAAACGATCAAGCACAAAAAGGCGATCCACTGAATTTTCATAGTGCACAAATCTAAAATTATGGCGGCAAAAATCTACTTTCGGCGTTCAGCATTCACTATAACTCCTAATGCGCAGTTTAGCCATTCTGTTTATTGTTTTAGCGCTTTTTCAATCGGCTGCTGCACAACAATCTACCGCCACCATTAAGGGCAAAGTTATGGATAAGGATAGCAAACAGCCGCTATGGGGCGTAAACATTATACTTCTTAACACTAATCCACCGCTTGGCGCAACTACTTCCGAAGACGGCTCCTACAAAATTGATAACGTAGGGGTGGGTAGGCACACCATAAAATTTAGCTATGTAGGCTATGAGGATGCCAGTGTAGCCGAGGTGCTGGTAAGTTCCGGCAAGCAAACCGAGCTGAATATAGAAATGACGGAGAAGGTTACTACCATGGCCGAGGTGGTTGTGGAGGCAAAACAGGATAAATCAAAAGCAAACAACGACTTTGCCAATGTAAGCGCCCGCTCCTTTTCGGCAGAAGAAATGAACCGCTATGCCGGCACTTTGAACGACCCGGCCCGCATGGCACAAAGCTTTGCCGGGGTAGTTACCGCCAATGATGAAAACAACCAGATAGTGGTTAGGGGCAACTCCCCCCGTGGTTTGCTGTGGCGTATGGAAGGTATAGAAATACCCAACCCCAATCACTTTGCCGGTAGCGAAGGCAGCACCGGGGGCGGGGTGAGCATACTAAGCTCCAACATGCTAACGAATACTGATTTCTATTCCGGGGCCTTTCCTGCTGAATTTGGAAATGCATTAAGCGGTGTATTTGATTTAAACCTGCGCAAAGGCAATGCCGATAAACGCGAGTTTACTTTCCAGGCCGGTGTGCTTGGGCTTGAAGCTGCGCTTGAAGGGCCGTTCAGTTATAAATACCGGGGCTCCTACCTTATTAACTACCGCTACTCCACCCTGGACATACTTTCACTAATGGGTTTAAAAATTGGCGGTAATGTGTTACCCAAATACCAGGACCTCTCCTTTAACTTTTACCTCCCGACTAAAAAGGCCGGCAACTTTACTTTGTTTGGCATCGGTGGGTTAAGCAGCCTTGGCGAAAAAGCAAAGCGCGATACCGCTAAATGGGAAAACTTTAGCGATAAAAGTGAGTACAATCAAAACCAGCGCGTAGGTGTATTAGGCCTAACGCATTTATACCTGTTTAAGGATAACCGTACCTACTTAAAAACTGTTTTAAGTTACAGCTATACCAATAACGATTACCTGGAGGACACCCTGGATTACGACTTCAATAAATTTAATATCAGTAACGAGCAGTTTATATACGGCACCGTAAGGGCAACTATGATGGTAAACAGCAAGCTGGACGTTAAAAACACCGTGAGGGCAGGAATCATCTACAGCAACATCAATTACAAACTGTTTAGCGAGCAATATTCCTTTTACCAACATCAGACGCTTACTAATGTAAATAACCGGGGTAATACATCCTTATATCAGGCATATGTGCAGTGGAAGCACCGCTTTAGCGAACGCATACAACTTAATGCAGGCGCGCATTTAACCTATGCCGGTATAAACGGCAAATTTTATATTGAACCGCGCCTAAGCGGCGAATGGAAAATCACCCCAACACAAACCCTGAGTTTCGGTACCGGTATTCATAGCAGAATGGACGCCATGAGCACCTACATCTCCTATGTTAGCGCCAATAGCGAAAAGCAATACCCCAACAAATCGCTGGATTTTTCGAGAGGGCTTCATGGGGTGGTTGGGTATAATCTCAACTTTTTACGCGACTTCCGCTTTAAGGCAGAGGCCTATGTGCAATACCTCTTTAGCATACCAAGCGGCATTGATTCAGCGCACAGCACTTACAGCATATTGAATTACGACGATGGTTTTGTAAACATGCCTTTAGGCAGTAAGGGAACCGGAATAAATTATGGCTTAGAGATTACATTGGAAAAATTCTTCTCGCACGGCTATTACTTCATGTTCACCACTTCCTTGTTTGATTCACGCTATAAGGCCCTGGATAACCAATGGCGAAATACGGCCTACAATGTAAACTACGTTATGAACGCCCTGGGTGGTAAGGAGTTTGTGGTAGGCAAAAAGAAGAATAACATTATAGCATTGAACGCAAAAATTATCTGGCGGGGCGGCCAACGCACCACTCCTATCAACTTGTCAGAATCGCAACTGCAGGGGCAAACCGTGTATAATAACAGTGCTGCTTTTAGCGAAAAGGTTCCTGATTACTTCCGTATTGATTTCGGGGCCAGCTTCCGCCGTAACAAGAAGAAATATTCGTGGGTATTGTCGTTTGATGCGCAGAACGTAATTAACCGCGAAAACGTTGCTCGGAAAGTTTACAATCCCGAAACGCAGCAAATTGAAGTTAAACGCAACCTGGGCATAGTGCCTGTAGTTAGCTGGAAGGTGCAGTTCAGTACCCGGTAGGTAAAGCCGCAACTTGCTTCAAAGTGTAAAGGGCCACCTTTCCCTTTTCTATCTTCATACCGCTAAACGGATCATTGGCTATCAAATAAGGTCCGTCCAAATCAGCATAATCAGCCAAGGGCGTAAGCGTTGCCGCAGCAGTACACCCCACTGAAGATTCGCTCATGCAACCTATAAGCACTTTTAAGCCCAACTGCCGCGCTTTTAAAATCATCTGGTAAGCCTCTGTAACTCCGCCGCATTTCATCAGTTTAATGTTAACCCCGTTAAAACCCTCCGCTACCCTGTCTAAATCAGTTAGCCTTTGGCAGGCTTCATCAGCATACAATGGCAAGGCAGAATGCTGCTTCAACTGCTGCATGTCGTCCCACGCATCTTT
>CAZUHU010000015.1:1823-35882 GCA_964620645.1 uncultured Chitinophaga sp. | reverse complement strand
TCTACATCATCTAATTGCGAATAGAATTCCAGCGCCTCGGGCTTCTTTTCAAAATCCTTTAACTGCACCTTATTATTTAAAAAGTAAGCCAGCGCAGGTGAAGCATCCAGCTTTTCGCCCTGTTGCAATAAATACTTGGCGCGGTCAATGGCCTTTACCATCATTTGCTCCACACATAACACTGTTTTGTGCAGGTAAACCTGCCAGTACATAAGGCGGCGTGCTATTATAAAGCTCTCGATTGAATAAATGCCCTTCTCTTCTATTACCAGCTCATCCTTATGCACGTTCATCATTTCAATAATGCGCTCGTAGCTTATTACCCCTTCGTTAACGCCGGTAAAAAAGGAATCGCGGGTGAGGTAGTCCAGGCGGTCCACATCCAACTGCGAGGAAACCAACTGGTGCAGGAACTTCTTTTTGTAAGTGCCTGTAAAAATCTCCATAGCCATACTAAGCTTGCCTTTAAAATGCTGGTTAAGGCGGTGCATGTATATTTGGGAGAGGTCCTCGTGGTGAACGCCGGAAATCAGGCACTTTTCCAACGTATGCGAAAACGGTCCGTGGCCAATATCGTGCAGCAGTATGGCGATGCAGGCGGCCAGTTCTTCCTGCTCCGTTATTTTATGACCCTTAATTTTAAGGATGGAAAGGGCCTTGCGCATTAAATGAAAAGCCCCGATTGCATGGTGAAAACGGGTATGAATAGCCCCCGGATACACATAATCGCTAAGGCCAAGCTGCTTTATACGGCGCAAACGCTGAAAATACGGGTGCTCAATAACATCGAACACCAAAGGGTGAGGTATGGTGATAAAACCATGAACCGGGTCATTAAAAATCTTCCGCTTATTCATACCGGTGGCCGTATTTACGTTTCTTAACGGCTGCAATTTATAACATCACACAATATTTAAGCGCGCTAATCTTTATACTTGCATGAGCAACACATCACCTTTTGCCCCTGCGGGCTTTAAACAACAGGCAATGAACAACATTACTATCCTTTGGGCCGACGACGAAATTGATTTATTAAAGCCATCTATAATGTTCCTGGAAAATAAGGGATACACCCTTATACCGGTAACCAATGGTAAGGATGCCATAGACCGTGTAGCGCAAAAAGGCATAGATGTAGTTTTTTTAGATGAAAGCATGCCCGGACTTACAGGCCTTGAAACCCTGCAACGCATAAAACAAATTGATAACCACGTTCCGGTGGTAATGATTACCAAGAATGAGGAAGAAAACCTGATGGAAGATGCCATAGGGTCGCAAATTGCGGATTACCTTATTAAGCCGGTTAAGCCACAGCAGATATTGAGCACGCTGAAAAAGATAATTGATAACAACCGCCTGGTAAGCGAAAAAACAACCAGCAGCTACCAGCAGGAGTTTCAGAAGCTGTTTATGACCCTGCAGGAAAACCTGGATTACAAGCAATGGGCCGACCTTTATAAAAAACTGGTGTATTGGGAAATTGAGCTTAACCGCAGCGGTAGCACTATGACCGATGTTTTTGATACCCAAAAAGAAGAAGCCAATAAGGAGTTCAACAAGTTTGTAGTTAAGAATTACAAGACATGGGTAAACAGTGAACCGGGCGCAAATGCCCCGATAATGAGCCACAACCTACTTAAGAATAAGCTGGTGCCACTGCTAAAGGATAACAAACCCACTTTCCTGATTGTAATTGATAACCTGCGCTACGACCAATGGAAGGCCATACAGCCACTGGTGATGGAGAACTTCCGCGTGGAGGAAGAGGATACTTTTTATGCCATGTTGCCTACTGCTACGCAGTATGCGCGTAACGCCATTTTTGCAGGCCTAACACCGCTGCAGATATCGCAGCAGTTCCCTGATATGTGGAAGAACGATGATGATGAAGGCGGCAAAAACCTGCATGAGGCTGATTTTCTGGAAGCGTTTTTAAAACGCACCTTCCGCGAGCCTGTTAAGAGCCAGTATGTAAAAATTACCAACCACCGCGATGGTGAGTTGCTGGAGAACAACATAACCAACTACCTTAACAATAAGCTTACGGTTATAGTTTACAACTTTGTGGATATGCTTAGCCACGCCCGCACTGAAATGGAAGTGCTGAAGGAACTGGCCAGCGATGAAGCAGCTTACCGCTCATTATCACTAAGCTGGTTCGACCACTCTCCACTGCAAAATGCGATGAAGAAACTGGCGGAGAAAGACATTAATATTTTGTTGACCACCGACCACGGTACTGTGCGCGTAAAAGACCCAAGCCGTTGTATTGGCGACCGCGAAACCACTACCAACATACGCTACAAAACAGGCAAGAACCTTAATTATGAAGACCGCGATGTGTTTGCCGTGCGCGAACCTGAGCAATTCGGTTTACCGAAATCGCGCTTAAGCTCTACTTATATTTTTGCCAAGGAGAACAAGTACCTTGTATATCCTAATAACTACAACCACTTCGTTAACTTCTATAAAAACACCTTCCAACACGGAGGGATCAGTTTAGAAGAGATGATAATACCGGTGGTAAAGCTGAGCCCTAAGTAGTGGGTGTAAGAAACAATATGTTCATAGAGCCTCCCGACGCGGAGGCTTTATTATTTTATAGCAACAGCAAAGCTCATAGGAAATATACCTACAGGGTGGTGGTTGAGTAAGGGCATACGTAAAGCACAATCATTAAATAATTAATGCGTTTATGACAATCGTATGACAATTATTATTTAAATTTTCCCTTACATTTACTACAAACCAGTACTATGAAACATCTATTTACTGCAATGCTATGCATGGCCGTATTCTGCGGCTTTACCCAAATTAATGTGCCCATAACAACTGATTACAGCAACTGGGAGCAGCAATATGCTACCCAACAATCCCAGTTATATCATGAAACTTTCAGCTCTATAAACAAGCGCTGGGGCAATGCTGATAATTTAATGCTTGACTATGCCGCTGTATTTTTCGATACTATTATTAATACACCAACAGGGGTCTATTATCCTAAAAGCCAGTGTACATTAACTATGGATAGCTTTGCGGTTAACTTTACCCATCAGCACCTAAGCGGTGCAGCCGATAGCATCCACTTTACTGTTTTTAACACCAGTGCAGCAATAGTTACAAATTACGGCGCCCCCAATGCCACATTTACCACTCCTGTATTATGGGATACTTTTATAGTAGCCTCTACTTCGTTAACCGCTACCGCCAATACAGTAAGGCGTTTAGTAATGCAACCGCACATAAGCCTTCCGCAAGGCAACTCATTTGGAGTGCGGGTTGACTTTAGCGGAGACACAGCGAACAAGTTTTATTTAGTTAGTGGCTATAGGGACCATTGCAGCCAAGCATGCTATGCAGATGCGGCACGTGCCGGTAACAACAGCGCTTATTACCTGAACATTACAACGCCAACCGGCACCAACCTTAGCGGTTATTTTTCAAATGCCGGCGCTTCAAACATATTTTATGACTGCGACGCAAGTGGTTCGTTTACCACCAGTGCCTGCGAAAACTTCCCCATACAGAACTGGGAGATAACAGGATACTTTAACAGCCTGGTAAACTTTGGTGCCACCGCCACCGCCGATTCCAGTTTTGGTTGCACCGGGGAGCAAATACAATTACATGCCAGCGCTTATGGCTCAGCCAACACGCCGTTTACGTACCAATGGGCAACAAGTTCCGGTAGTTTTGTAAACGGTACCACAGCTAACCCTATATTGATTTTAGGCTCCTCCAACGCATCTGTTACAGTTACAGTTACTGATGCATTAAACAATACTACTACCGCTAATGTAACAGTGGCCAACCGTAGTATAAATATTACTATTAATAACAGTAACCCCCTTACTATAAACTGCGGCAGCACCGCCACCATTACCACCGCAATTTCAGGATATACCACAGGTAAATTTTATTACTGGAGTACAGGCAATTCAGGAAGCACCCTTACCAGTAAATCGGTTTCACAACCCGGTAATTACTCCGTAACGGTAACCAATAGTGCCGGCTGTTCATCAAGCGCAACAATAACAGCACAATTCCCGGGAGGCTTGACAAACATCGCCTCTTTTACAGTTCCACCTGCCCCGCACTGTGCAACTATACCTATTACGTTTACGAATACGTCGCAACGGGTTAACGGATGGAATTATACGTGGACTTATGGCGACAGTCATTCAAGCTTTGCGTTAGATGGAGTAAATACCTATGCTGCCGCAGGCCAGTATAATGTTTTGCTTGTTATTGATAGCGGAGGGTGTAGTTTTAGCTCAGGGAATATTCCAATTACGATTTTACCCGTTACTAACGGGCAATGTTCTGCACCTCCTGTTTTAGCCATGTCTTCAACAAACGGGTGCAATGGAACAGGCACAGCCACGGTAACAGTTACAAGTGGAACGGGGCCCTTTACTTACCTTTGGAATAACAACGCTACTACAGCAACTATTACCAATTTACAGCCCGGTGTGTATAGTGTAATTGTTACGGGAGGCACCGGTATGCAAGTAGGCGCTTCAGTAACGGTAAACGGATTAAGCCTTACCGGCAGCAGCACCACAGTTAATTGCCCCGAAAGCCAAAACGGCAGTATTACTGTAACTGCTGCAAACGGCACCTTGCCGTACACTTATAGTTGGAGTAACGGCGCAAACACAGCAACAATAAATGGACTAACTGCAGGGAGTTATTCGGTTACCGTAACTGATAACACCGCTTGTTCCTCTTCAGCTATTTACACAGTTACAGCACTTCACCCCTCGCCAAATGTGAATATTACCCCAGGCAATGCCTTAAGTTTTTGTCAGGGCGATAGCAATGTTATAACTGCAACTTTTGCTTCGGGTAATACTTTTCAGTGGCTACAAGGAGGTTTACCTATTGCCGGCGCTACTTCGCAAAGTTATTATGTTTCTCAAGCAGGTAGTTACAGCGTTCAGGTTACCTCAACATTTGGATGTAAGGATACCTCGGCCATTGTAACGGCTACTGCCAATACCCCCGCAGTAAATAATTTTGTAATAAATACCGGAGGACCTTTAACTTTTTGCAACGGAGGAAGTGTGACCCTTGATGCAGGAAGCGGCTTTAGCAATTATGCATGGAGCACCGGCGCCAACACCCAAAGTATTATAGTAACACAAGCCGGCAGCTACGCAGTAACGGTTAACGAAGGCAATGGGTGCTTACATAATGATGCCGTAAGTGTAACCGTAAACAACGTATATCAAGGGCAATAAATATGTATAGTTACAGTGGACAGCGTTAGCGGCAAAAACCAAATTGTTTGGGAAAAGCAAAGCGGCGGCGGCATTGATAGTTTTGTTATTTACCGCGAAACCGCTGTAAGCGGTGTTTACGATGCTATTGCTGAACAGGCCTTTGCAGAATTCAGCACCTTTATTGATACGGGTTCAAACCCGCAACAAATAAGTAACCGTTATAAAATTTCAACGATAAACATTTGCGGCGAATCCGGTTTAAGCACGCCGCACAAAACCATTCATCTTACCTCTAATGTGGGTATTAATAACGAAGTTAATTTGATATGGACCCCTTATGAAGGTTTTAATTACAGCACGTATTACATCTATCGCGGGCCTTCATTAAGTCAGTTATCGTTGTTGTATCAAACTTCTTCCGTTAATACCAGTTATACCGACTTAACGCCGCCAGCGCCACCGGTGTATTATCAAGTTGAAGTAGTAAATCCGGCAGGTTGTGTGCCTACAGCAAAAACAACAAGCTACAGCAGTTCACGCTCCAACTTGTTACAGTTAAACAGCATTGGCATTAAAGAAACTTTAGGCGGAAATGAAAAGCTGATAAGTTATTATGATGAGGGAACCGGCCGAAATATGCTGAGAGTAATTTCCTCCGGTAAAAACAAGAATGTTGTGGTATATGATATTACCGGCCGTAAGGTTTTTGAAACGCAAACAGAAGCTGAATTTATTGCTTTACCGACCAACCTTGCGCCGGGTGGTTATATAGCAGCCCTTAACAGTGCTGCGCCTATTTACCTACGTTTTGTGTTACGCTAGGCAGCTATTTAAAAAGGTTGACATCCAAAAAAGTGTCAACTTCTGTCAACCTTTTTAGCAGTGCCCTACCATATAAAGGTTAGCAGTTGCTTGATATCAGGGTGCAGGGAATGAGCCACAGGGCAGGTGCGCGCTGTGTTTTCCAATACAGCCTTATCCTTATCGCTAAAGTTATTTTTAGGGAAGGTGAGCTTGCAGTGTATTTCGCTTATGCGCCGCGGGTTGGCAGCCATTACTTTGGTTACTTCTATTTCAGTGCCCTTTAGGTCCAGGTTCATATCGCGGGCTTTAATGCCCATAACCGTCATCATACAAGCCCCAAGGCTGGTGGCTGTAAGGTCGGTTGGCGAAAAGCGTTGCGCCAGGCCCTGGTTATCCAGCGGGGCATCGGTTTCAATTTGGCTACCTGAATAGATGTGCGTCATGCTGCAACGCAGCTCGCCTTCGTAAATAACTTTGGCTGTCATACAAAATATTTTTGTGCAGCGGCAAACCTAAATCAAATTCGGCGCGTTTTTATGTGGCATATGCTGTTGGTTAGCTTGTGCCTTAGGCGGTTAAATATGTTTTACTTAAATTTGAGATAGTGTTTTGTAAGCGTTTCGCATTTTCTCTCTTTCTATCCCTGCTTTTACTGGCAGCCACTGCTCAAAAGCAGGTTAAGGTGTACGACCCCCGCGATTATACCTATAAGCACGAGGCCAGCGGCGGCATACGCCTTCTTACCAGCGGTTTTGGAATGTATATGGAGTATGGCTGGATTAAGGACATCCACAAAACGCGCCTTATACAATTGGAGTATCAGTACTTTATTGATTACCGCCAGAAGAAGCAAAACGCCCTGCAACCCAACGGTCGCGATTTTGCCTTTGGGGTTCAGAACCGTTTCCACGCCATTCGGTTCAGCTACGGTATAAAGAGGGTTATTGCCGATAAGGCGGCCCGCAACGGCGTTTGTTTATCGTTCAGCGTTTTTGGCGGGGCTTCCTTAGGTTTACTAAAGCCTTACTATCTTAATCTTATTCAACCCAGCGATGGCGGCAATCCGCAGATACTGGCCGAGCGTTACAGCGAGGCCAATGCATCTCGTTTTCTTTCGTTGGATTCTATTGCCGAAGCAGCGCCTATCCGCTACGGACTCAATCAAATACAACCTGTGCCGGGCCTGCACGGCAAGTTCAGTCTTGACTTTGACTGGGGTAAAAAAGATGAATTTGTTAAAGCCCTTGAGGCCGGCGTAATGTTAGACCTCTACTATAAGCGCATTCCAATCATGGTAAACAACTCCAACCGCTTCTATAAAATAGGCCTTTACCTGGCATTCCACTTCGGCAAAAGGTGGTAGTTTTTCCCCTTAATAATCAATTAAATATAAAAATATGGCGGCTCGTGCTGGCGGGCCGAAAATGGCATTGGCAAGGGGTGTTTTTTTGCCCTTCCGGGGAACCTTTTGTGGTTATCAACAGTCTTAAAAAGGGGCGGCTTATGAGTTTGTCTACATCCGTCCTTATTTCTTACATTAGCATGTTACTTAAATTTAAGCATGAAAACCATTTACTCTTGTTTTAAGGTAACTGTTACAGTTGCCCTTACTATATTGTTTACGCAGGCCTTTGCTCAATTAAAAATTATCGAGTACAGCGCAGCAAACAAAACCACCATTGCCAACGGCGGCCAATACTATGATTGGTTTGAGGTTTACAACCCAACCGGCGCGGCGGTTAACATCGGCGGATGGTATTTAAGCGACGACCCTGCCAACCTTTTAAAGTGGCAGGTACCGGCAGGGGTTACGGTTAATGCTAATGGCTACCGCATTTTTTACTGCTCAGGCCGTGGCGGTTTATTCAGTGCACAGTATCACACCAATTTCAAAATTGAGCAATCTGACACTGCAGAGTTTTTGGTTTTAACCAACAGCGGTGGTACCATAGTAGATTCAACTACAGTTTTTCCGTGCCGTGCCGATCAATCGCGCGGGCGCTCAACCAACGGGGGTGCCACATGGGCAGTTTTTCAAACGCCTACGCCTAATGCAAGCAATACCACACAAACTGCGTATGTAAACTATGTGCCTAAAGTGCAGTTTAGCCTGGCAGCAGGTTTTTACAGCGGCACGCAGTCAGTTACTTTATCGTGCCCGCAAAGTAACGTTACCATACGTTATACCACTAACGGAGCCATCCCTTCTACAACTTCTACGCTATACAGCGGCCCTATTTCTGTATCAGCCACTACGTCCCTACGCGCGCGCGCTTTTGATAACAACAACCAGTATGCCGGTAGCTTTACTGAAACCAATACGTATTTCATAAACGAAACACATACGTTGCCTGTTATTTCAGCAACCTCCAGCAACTTTACCAACCTGTTTAACACAGGTCAGGATATTACAGGCACCATGGAGTTCTTCAGCACCGCAGGCCAACAGGTGTTTGAAATTGAGGGTGACTTCAACAAGCACGGTAACGATAGCTGGGCTTATCCGCAAAAAGGTGTTGACTTTAACGTGGAAGATGAGTATGGCCAAGGCGACCAGATACAGAAGAAGATGTTCTACACCTCGCCACGCAAAAAATTCAAGTGGTTAATTCTTAAGGCCGCTGCTTCAGATAACTTTCCCGGTAACGCCGCCAACCACCCGGCAGCCCACATCCGCGATGCATACATTCAAACATTGGCTGAGAAGTTTAACCTGGATGTTGACATGCGCCGTATGGACCATGCCCTGCTTTTCATTAACGGTCAGTACTGGGGCGTTTACGAATATCGTGAGCGTGTAGATGCCGACTATTTTGATTACTACTACGACCAGCAGGAACAATACGTGGATGACCTGCAATACTGGGGTGGCCTAAACATTAAGTACGGCAGTGATACAGCCTGGGTTAACCTGTACAATTATGTTGTTGCCAATAGCATGACTAACCCTGTAGCCTATCAACATGTGATAGACCGCCTGGACCCCATGAGTTTGATTGATGCCACGGTGCTTAGCACCTACTCCGTTAATACCGACTGGTTAAACTGGAATACCGCCTGGTGGCGCGGCCGCAAAATGCCAAACAATGTACGCTGGAAATACTGGCTGTGGGATATGGATAACACCTTTAACCTGGGCCAAAACTACACCGGTTGGCCTAACGGCACAGGTATGACTAACGACCCCTGCGATGTGGACCAGGCCGGCTATAACAACCCGAGCATTGGCCCTAACGAAGGGCACATAGTTATTTTAAATAAACTAAGGCAGAATCCGCAGTTTGAGCAGATGTATATTAACCGCTATGCCGATTTGATAAACACTGTGTTTGCCTGCCCTAATATGCTGGCGCACTTTGATACCATGATAGCGCGCATACAACCCGAAATGCAGCGGCAGTGTACCCGTTGGAGCGGCAGTTATACAGCCTGGATGAACAACGTTAACTTTATGCGTAACCAAATAAGCGCGCGCTGCAATGCAATCAGCGGTGGCCTTATAACCTGCTATAACCTAACAGGGCCTTACGCGGTAGCAGTTAACGTATTTCCGGCTTGCGCGGGCTCTGTTACCGTAAACTCACTTAACCCCGATGAGTATCCTTTCCATGGCAATTACTATGGCGGCGTTAACCAATCGTTGCAGGCTAATCCGGCCCCGGGCTGGCAGTTCGACCATTGGCAAATGACGCATACTCCATCGCCAAACAACACGGCTGATAGTATCTGGTTCGACTTAAGCAATGCCGGCGACTCCATAGTGGCTGTGTTTACACAGGTTAACCCAACACCGGGTACTTTGTATGTAAACATTACCGGCACTAACCCCGGGGCTGTTACCATTAACGGCACACCGGTGGCAGATAATCAAACTTATACTTACACCTTAGGCACACAGCTAAACGTAACGGCCACACCGGTCCCCGGTTGCACCTTCTATCAATGGCAGCCTAAGCACACTTTGGTTTACCCTAACGATACTGCCGAAACCGGTTACATGTGTTTCCGCGAGAACGATACGCTTAAAGTAGTGTTTGATGATTGCCTGATAGCGCCTGATTCATTAACCGTTATTATCCAGCAACCGTCCTACGGCGCTGTAACCATTAACAGCATACCTGTTTCCATTTCGCCGGTTACTGTACCGGTTAACGCAGGCACGCTGCTTAACTTAGTGGCTACACCAAACGCAGGCTACACATTCAGCAACTGGCAAACCTTCCACCACAGCATCAGCCCTAATAATACTTCCGCCACGGCAAGCTTTACCTTTAACCAGCGCGATACGCTGTATGCCATCTTCCTGCCGCCTGATACATTCAATTTAACGGTAATGGTTACGCCTGCCGGTGGTGGCAATGCTACGGTAAACGGGGTAACTCCTCCTGCTTACCCAACGGTTATGCAGTTTGTTAGCGGAACAGCCCTTACGCTGCAGGCAGTAGCAAATACAGGCTACACATTTACCAACTGGAGCATACTGCACCACACCTTGGCGCCCAACAATACATCAGCCAACGCCAGCTTTAACATAACCCAGGATGACACGCTGACTGCTAACTTTACTTCTAACCCTGTACCGGATACGTTTAACTTAACGGTAATGGTTAATCCGCTTGCAGGTGGCAACGTAAGTGTTAACGGCACTACGCCTCCGGCCTACCCTACAGTATTGCAATTTGTTGATGGCACCCTGCTTAACCTGCAGGCACTGGCAAACACCGGTTACACATTTACTAACTGGGTAATACTGCACCACACCCTTAACCCTAATAATACATCACCTAACGCCAGCTTTACTATTACACAGGACGATACCTTGCTGGCTAACTTTACCCTTAACCCAACACCGGATACCTTTAATTTAACGGTAATGGTTAACCCGGTAGGTGGCGGTAATGTTACCGTTAACGGCACAACGCCTGCGGCTTACCCAACAGTGCTGCAATATGTAGATGGCACCTTACTGAATATTTCAGCCGCTGCAACTGCGGGCTACTCATTCAATAACTGGAGCCTGTTGCACCATACCGTTAGCATCAACAACGGCTCTAACCCCGGCAGTTTTGTAATTACACAGGATGATACCTTAATGGCCAACTTTACGGTTAACCCCGATACATTTAAGCTTACTGTACTGGTAGCGCCTGCCGGTGGCGGCAATGTTACGGTTAACGGTAACCTGTTAAGCAGTTACCCTATTACGCTATCGTTTGTTGATGGTACATCCATAAACATTTCGGAAACGCCAAATACAGGTTTCAACTTTACTAACTGGACATTACTTAACCACGCCCTTAACCCGAACAATACGTCGGCAGTAGCTAACTTTATTATACACGCCGATGATACGCTTACTGCGAACTATGCCGTAATACCAAATGTTTACGACCTGGTATTGCAGGCAGTGCCCGCCAACGCCGGCACTATGGTGGTTAACGGTACAACGTATAGCAGCTTCCCAACCACTATTCAGGTAACCGAGAATACAGTAGTTAACGCCAGCCAATCACCAACAACAGGCTTTTTATTCAACAACTGGAATTTGGTTTACCAAACGCTTAATCCTAACAACACAGCTAACCCGGTTAACTTTACTATGACCCAATCCGACACGCTTTATGCTTATTACAGCATTGCACCGCCGGATACTTTCGCAATTGTAGTAAACGTAAAACCAAACATTTTTGCAGGCGATGTTGCTGTTGCAGGCTTTACCCCGCCAAGCCACCAGTATCCTTATGTGTTCTACTTCCCTGAAGGTACCAATGTGGACTTTGAAGCCACCGGCTTAAATGATTACACCTTTAGCCACTACGAATTTATTTATCATACTCCGCAGCCAAACGCCAGTCAATCGGTAGTATTTATTAATGTGCAACAGCCTGATACAGTAATTGCTTACTTTAATGAAGGAGTAATAACCACTGACAGCGCCGTGCAGGTATTGGTACCAAGTGCATTTAGCCCTGATGGTAGCGGTGTAAACGATGTGTTCCGCGTATTTACGATTCCTCCGGGCAACTTCTTTGATGAATACAGCATGCAGATTTATAACCGTTGGGGCCAAAAGGTATTTGAATCGAACAACCAGGGCCACGGATGGGCAGGCGACTTCAATGGTAAGAAATGCGAAATGGGTGTTTACAGCTATATCCTTACAGGTAAACTGTTAAACGGCGAAGAGATTAAGAAGAAAGGATCTGTTACCTTGTTAAGGTAACTTCAATTTCTAAGATACGGCACAAGGCAGGGACATATTCCCTGCCTTTTTTATTTGCGCGGCACTATACTAAGTTTAAGCATGAAATTTTCCGGCTTAAAACTTCCCGTTTTAATTAGCTGCCTGGCATTGCTGTTAGGCTGTAATACCAAACAGAAGGTAGATATGCTATTCTTTAATGGCACAGTTTATACCATCGACTCCACGTTCAGTAAGGCTAATTGCGTAGCTACAAAAGACGGTAAGATTGTGTTTACCGGTGATGAGAAAGAAGCAAGGCAAAAACTGGAAGCTGCTAAAGAAGTTGACCTGCAAGGTAAATTCATGTACCCCGGTTTTATTGATGGCCATTGCCACTTTTATGGTTACGCTATTGACCTGGACAAGTGCGATTTAACCGGTACGAAATCATGGCCAGAAGCTTTGGAGAAATTAAAGGAGCATGCAAAGCTTCATCCGGATGGATGGCTGTTTGGCAGAGGCTGGGATCAAAACGATTGGAACAAAAAGGAGTTCCCGAGCCGCTACGAATTGGACAAGCTATTTCCGGACAGGCCGGTATTTTTACTACGCATTGACGGCCACGCCGCCATTGCCAATCGCACCGCTTTAAAGCTTGCCGGCATTACGGCGGATACCAAGGTAGGCGGTGGAGAAATACGTTTTGATTTTGTGCCCGGCGAGGATGAATGGACTTCGGGTAACATGAAAAAAGAAATAGTGCATATGGGTTATCCTTACCCTGCGCCCACCGGTTTATTGATTGATAATGCTATGGAACTGGTGCGCAAAATTATTCCGCAAACAAACACTGAAACTGCAACTAGCCTGTTGCAACAGGCGCAGCAAAATTGTTTTGCGGTGGGCTTAACTACAGTTAGCGATGCCGGGCTCACCAAAGAGGAAATATTTTTGCTGGATACACTGCATAAACAAGGCAAACTGCAAATGCGTATATATGCTATGGTGGCAGATTCAACACCAAGTAAGCAATACTTCTACGAGCACGGCAAATACAAAACTGATTTTTTAACCGTATGCAGCTTTAAGTATTATGCCGATGGCGCTTTGGGCTCGCGCGGTGCAAAATTAAAACTGCCATACAGCGATGCAGCCACCTCCGGTTTTTTGCTGAGTAGTGAAGATTACTTTTTAGAAGAAGCGCAAAAATGCCTTGCCCATGGCTTCCAAATGAACACTCACTGCATTGGTGATTCAGCTAATGCGCTTATGCTCAAAATTTACGGGCAGGTATTAAAAACAAAAAACGACAAGCGGTGGCGTATTGAACATTGCCAGGTAGTAGATACGTCCGATATTTTTCTGTTCGGCAAATTTTCAGTAGTGCCCTCCATTCAACCTACGCACGCCACCAGTGACATGTACTGGGCGGCAGACCGCCTGGGCACTCAACGTATGGCGGGCGCCTATGCTTATAAAGATTTGGTGATGCAAAACGGATGGGCAAGTTGCGGTAGCGATTTTCCGGTAGAGAGCATCAATCCACTATTTGGTTTTTATGCGGCGGTTTGTCGTAAAGATCAAAAAGGTTATCCTGAAAATGGTTTTCAAAAAGAAAACGCGCTAAGCCGCGAACAGGCCTTACGCGGCATGACCATTTGGGCCGCCTACGCCAACTTTGAGGAAAAAGAAAAGGGCAGTATTGAACCCGGCAAGTTTGCAGATTTTGTTGTGCTTGAGCAGGACCTGATGAACGCTCCCGAAGAAGAGCTGTTTAAAATTAAGGTGCTGCAAACATGGCTTAACGGTAAGCAGGTTTACAAGGCTGAATAGATCGATGATTCTGCTTCAAAATTACTTCATCTCTTCCGCCGAAATTCTCCATCTTTAAATTCCAAAATCAAACAACCATGTCTAACATTCAGGCAAACCTCCTGGCCGATACCTATGAATTTTCATATGGGCTTATTCGTTTTTACATGAGCAAATTAAAGGAAGCCGACCCTTACAAAATATGGGAAGTAAATGGTGCCAAATTGAATAGCGTGGCCTGGATGGCTGCCCACTTATGCTGGAGCGAAAATTTTTTGCTGCTGGTTGGTACAGGTGGCCCGGCAGTAAATATAGAATGGCTGAACCACTACCGTTTGGGAAGCGATGGCACTTTTCATCAACCGGAAGTGAACATCAAAACGTTTTTAGACCAGCGTAAGGTGATTCACGAAGCAGCTATGGCACACATACGCACGATAAGCGATGAGGACTTAATGAAAGAAAACTTAATAGGTGCCGATTTTGGAACAGGCAATACTATTAAAGTAGTTATACAGCACGCCATCCGCCACGAAGCAACCCACGCCGGTCAGTTAGGCTGGCTTTGTAAAATAAATGCCACAAAAACTGTTTAATAAATCAGCTCCCCAGCACCCATGAAAAAATTCATTGTCCCCATTATTCTTTTGTCCATTGCTGCCTGCAATAACATGAAAACAAAAAAAACATACACAACCGAAGAGGTCGCCACCGAATCAAAAAAGGTGAACGACTTTCTCGATAAAAAGTTCGATGAACAGGTAGCGCGCCATCCTGAATCAGCCTCAAGCCTTGGGTTAAAAACGGGATACGATAGTTGGGACGACCGTAGCGACGCTGCCGCCGACCGCGAACTGGCATTCGCAAAAGCCGACCTAGACTCACTAAAGCAAAACTTTAATCTGGATGCCGTTGATGAGCAAACGGCCTTAAGCATAAAAATGCTGGAGGAAGACGTAAAGCGTGCCGAAGAAGGATTAAAATGGCGTCACTACGCCTATGAAATTACGCAGTTGCAAGGCGTGCATAACGATTTACCTGCCTTTTTAATCAACGTCCACAAAATAGATTCGCTAACCGATGCTGAGGCATACATCAGCCGTTTGCAAAAACTGGAAGGCGTCTTCAACCAAACCCTGGATGACCTTAAGAAAAGTGAGGAGCTGGGCGCTATACCTCCGTACTTTACCTTCCATTATGTAACGGACGATTTAAAAAACTTTATCGCAGGGCTGGATAAAAAAGATGCATCCAACATACTGCTGGATGATTTCAGCAATAAAGTGGAAGCACTAAATATTGACAAAACACAAAAAGACAGCCTTAAGGCCACTGCTGCAAACGTTTTAAAAACAACGGTTAAAGCATCCTACCAAAAATTGCTGGATTACTGGCAGCAGTTAGAACCTAAAGCCAAAGAAAGAGGCAGCAACGGCGTTTGGGGTTTAAAAAATGGTGATGCTTATTACGCTTACACCTTGCAGTGGCATACTACCACCACTATGACGCCTGATGAAGTTTTTAAAACAGGGGAGGCAGAAGTAGCGCGCATACAAAACGAAATGCGTGCGATAATGAAAAAAGTGAACTACAAGAACGATTCGCTGTTAGACTTCTTTGAATTTGTGCGCAACGATCCACAGTTTAAATACACCAACGATGATAAGGGCAGAAAAGAAATTGTGGATGATGCCAACCGCTATATTGATAGCATGCGCGTTAAGCTGCCTGAGTTGTTCGGCACTTTACCAAAGGCGCCTTTAGTAGTAAAGCTGGTTGAGCCCTTCCGCGAGAAAAGTGCAGGGGGCGCTTTTTACGAAGACCCAAGCGAGGATGGCACGCGCCCGGGCCGCTACTACGTAAATACGTATAACATGGATGATGAGCCAAAGTATCAAATGGAAGCGCTGGCCTATCATGAAGCCATACCGGGCCACCACATGCAAATATCCATTGCACAGGAGTTAAAGAATGTGCCCAAGTTCCGCCGTCACGAATTTTTTACGGCTTATGTTGAAGGATGGGGCTTATATGCTGAGCAACTGGGTAAAGATGTAGGCAAATACGAAGACCCCTATTCCGACTTCGGAAGATTATCTATGGAAATTTTCCGCGCGGCACGCTTAGTGGTGGATGTAGGTATACATCAAAAACACTGGACACGCGAACAGGCCATTGAATACTTTACTAAAAACACCGCCAATGCCAAGGGCGATATTGAAAAAGAAATTGAGCGTTATTTCCTTTGGCCGGGCCAGGCTACCGGTTATAAAATAGGGATGCTTAAAATACTGGAGCTGCGCCACCGTGCAGAAAAAGAGTTAGGAAGCAAGTTCGATATCCGCGGCTTTCATGATGTGGTGCTAACCAACGGCGCTGTTTCATTAACTACACTTGAAGAGCTCGTAAACAAGTGGATTACGAAAGTGAAAAAAGGAAAGTAGAACCGCCGGTTGATAAATATCACAACAAGTATTACAGCCGCCGTTATACATTTAAGGCTTGCACATGAAAAAGGTTGCCTTCATTATACATGGTAAACTGCGCTCCAAGGAAAAACTGCAACAGGAGGTGTTGCAGCATTTCTCCGAGCGTTATAAGGTGCAGTTCCTTATTACCCGCCATGCGGGCCACTCTATGCAGTTGGCCAAACAGGCTGTATTAGAAGGGTACAGCTATATCATTTGCTGCGGCGGCGATGGAAGCCTGAACGAATGTGCAAATGGTATTATGCAAAGCGGCCTTGCCGATAAAGAGGAAATAAAGCTGGGTCTTTTGCCTAACGGTTCGGGGAACGATTTTATTAAAACCATCAAATCCGCTTCAACAGTAGCTGAACTAAAAAAGGCCATGGAAAACAACAAGAGCAAACGTATAGACCTTGGCCTGGCGCGTTTTACTTCTACCGATGGCAAGGACACCAGCCGCTACTATATTAATATAACCGACGTAGGCATGGGCGGCGTGGCGGTAGAGCGCCTTAACCGTACCACCAAAATATTCGGGGCAATGGCGGCCTATCAATATGCCATAGTAACCAGCCTTATAGGCTATGAAAAGCACCCCATAACTGTTACGTCGGAGTCGTTTACCTGCGAAGGGAAAATGATGAACTTTTTTGCCGCCAACGGTAGCTGGCTCGGTAGCGGCCTTGGCGTTAGCCCCGACTCAAGCCTTGATGATGGCCTGCTAAACGCCGTTGCCATAGGTGATGTAAGTATTCTTGATTATCTGAAATACCTGCCTGATATACGAAAGGGCAAAAAAATTACGCACCCACAGGTTAATTATTACACCTGTAAAGAGCTTCATATTCAATCTTCTGCAGGCCCCCTGCCTATTGATATGGACGGCGAATTTGTTGGTTATTCACCTATGAAAGTTAAAGTTGTTCCCGCTGCTATAAACTTTATCGTTTAGTTCTTATTTTTCCACAAACCGTTCTCGAAAACGAAATTTTCGCAGAAAGTTTCATCTTTGACCTCGGCTGCGGAAGCGATTACTAACGAAAATGTGATGAATG
Source organism: uncultured Chitinophaga sp. (assembly GCA_964620645.1). Classification (GTDB taxonomy): domain Bacteria; phylum Bacteroidota; class Bacteroidia; order Chitinophagales; family LD1; genus Bog-950. Next base: position 18,334 of record CAZUHU010000015.1, on the reverse strand, counting down.
AGTTTATTCGATAAATGTTATAACTGGAACGATGCCGACATAACTAAGGAGAAAGGGGTTTACCCTTACTTCAGGCCAATTGAGGAAAGCGAGGGCCCAACCGTAATGATGGAGGGCCGCAAAGTGGTAATGGCAGGTTCTAATAATTACCTGGGCTTAACAGCCCATCCAAAAGTTAAAGAGGCGGCTATAAACGCCCTTAAAAAATACGGCACAAGCTGCTCCGGCTCCCGTTTTCTTACCGGTACTATTGACCTGCACATACAACTGGAACATAAGATTGCCAAATTTATGGGTAAGGAAGCCGCTCTGCTGTTCAGCACCGGTTACCAGGCAGGCCAGGGGGTTATCTTTCCTTTAATTAGCAAAGGCGATTACGTACTTAGCGATAAAGACAACCACGCCAGCATTGTGGCGGGCAACCTTATGAGCGCCTCTCTACATGCCCATATCGTGCGTTACAAGCATAACGATATGCAGGATTTAGAGCGTAGGTTGGAGAAGATTCCTGCCGATGCCAATAAACTGATTGTTACCGATGGGGTTTTCAGCGCCCACGGCCTGGTTGTTAATATGACCGGCCTGGTAGAACTTGCTAAAAAATACGGCGCACAGGTTTTAGTTGACGATGCCCACGGCTTTGGTGTTTTAGGCCCTTTGGGTAAAGGCACCGTTCACCATTTTGGGGCCGAAAAAGATGTAGATCTTATCGTTTGCACCTTCAGCAAAACACTGGCCTCCATAGGCGGCTTTGTAGTTGGTGAGGAGCGTGTTATAAACTACCTGAAGCATAAATCGCCGGCCCTTATTTTCTCGGCCTCTCCTACCCCTGCCTCAGTTGCCGCCGCGGATGCTGCGCTGGATATACTAATTGAACAGCCCGAACTGGCCGACCGCGTTCGTAAAAATGCTGAGCGCGTTCGTAAAGGCCTGCGCGACTCAGGCTTTACCGTAATTGACGGTGAGGCGGCTATCGTACCCGTGATTATAGGCGACGACCAAAAGACATTTGCCATCTGGAAAATGCTGTACGAAGAAGGCGTATTTGTAAACGCTTTCATATCACCTGCCACTCCTCCGGGTATGCAAATGCTGCGCACCAGTTACATGGCTACGCATGAAGATCACCACCTTGATTATATCGTGGATAAATTCCAGAAAATAGGTAAGAAACTGGATCTGCTTAACCGCGATATTATAATTCATCATTAAGCCAATACTTTAACCCTGATACTTTCATGAAACAACGTCACTACTATTATATAGAAGGAAAAGATCCGGCTAATCCTTCGCAGTTAAAATATACACGCCGGCAGATTGAATGCGATGATGCATTTGACGGAGAATTGGTAATGCTCTCCTTCCCTATTAGCTTATTGAGCGAGATTAGTGCGGTGCTTTCCCACTTTCACCTGCGTGATGATGCCGAATATTTTTATAGTGAGTGCAGGGAGGTTGTTAGCGTACCGGAGAAGCATATGAACGAAAAAGGAGAAGGTAAATTAACCTTCCAGAGTTACTTCCATAAGTTTCCCGATTCGGTTAATAGCTTCTTTGATGATGCAAAAGTTGTGGTAATCCTGCATCCGCAAACATCAACAGACAGCAGCAAGCGCGATTACAACATGATTGGTTATATACATGCCAATCATATCGATTTTACATCGCCCGACGGGCAATTACATAAGGGCTACTACTACAACGTACTGCGCCTTAGCGAACAAACGGTGGATGGCAAAGCTATTTACCGCCGCAAGCGCATTTTTACAACCATGTTCAGCATACTTCTGGATATAGTAACCTTAGAGGACATCCATTTTGTATATGCCAGCATGGGGCGCGAAAACCAGGCCATTAACGATGCGCTGAAAATGAATAGCCAGCGGCACGGTAAGTACTTCGAAACATTCCCTATGCGTACTAACACGCATATCAACATGATATTTGGCAGCAAAAGCGCTTCCCAAAAACTGGTCGATATTTCAGATAACAAAGAGGCGCTTCGTGAATATTACAGCCGTATCAAAGACATTCGGAACAATTTTGTTTTTAACCAGATACATACTGAAGAGAACTTTTTCAATATGCTGAACCGCATTTTCGGTTCATCGCCTACCAGCCGCGTTTATATGATACCTGACAAAGCCGGCAATATGGATGCTGCAGGTTTTATAATAAACTGGGGCGATTACATGCATCTTAAATTGCAAAACCCAAAGGGCTTCTTTAAGTTTATTGATGCTTTGAAAATAACGGACAAGATTCTTTACCCTACCCTGCTGGTAGGCTCGCAGGATGGTGCTAAACAATTACTTAAAGGCGCTGCATATAAGTACCGGAAAGAGCACGGTGTGCAGGTTAGTTTGTTGGCAGGCTACGAGGGCGATCCTTACTTTAATATTAAAAAGAGTATAGTTTACGACCCCTACCTTTTCTTCGTTATTTACGACAGGCCCGAACAATACAACGACATGAAACATCATAGCAAGGATGCGACAGGTCAGGTACGTATATACATCGAATCGCCAATGCTTTAATAGCCTACAAAATCATAAAGGCTTGTTTAACCAAACTGATATCAACAACAAAGCAACACTACTATGAAGACTAAACATCTTGCCAGCCTTACGCCCATACTTATGTTCTGTTTAATCCTTTGCGCCTGCATCAAAAAGAACAAGTTTGATGCAGATTCCGCTAACTCCTACTCCACTTCCGACAACCTGTTTAAAGATGTAAGCAAAGTAATTAACGATGCTGCAGCTGAGAATAACTTAAGCGGTAAAACCGATGGAGCCAGCGGCACACAAGCCCTTTGTGCCACCGTTACCCTTAGCCCTAACGACTTTGTTACCTTTCCTAAAACAGTAACAGTTGATTTTGGAACCTTGGGCTGCACGGACCAGTATGGTGTTAACCGCCGTGGCAAAGTTATAGCCGTGTTTACTGATTACCTGCATAACGCCGGCGCACATGTGCAGGTTACTTTTGATAACTATTACGTTAATACAGTAAAGCTGGAAGGCATCTACAACCTGGCAAACACAAGCCCTAACGCTAACTCAAGAACTTTTGCCGATACTATTACTAACGGCAAAGCCACTACTGTTGATGGTAAAACCTGCACCTGGAATGCTATCCGCAGTTCAAGCCAAACAGGTGGTTTTGGTACACTGGCCATATTGGATGATGAATACACCGGCCAGGGCAACAGCTCGGGCATAGGATTTAACGGCAAAAACTTTACTGCTCAGTCAGATAACATAGTTTGGAAACTGGCTTGCCGCTACCTGGTTAGTGGGGTAGTAACCATCCATAGCAATAACGACCCAACACCGGTAATTGTTGATTTTGGCAATGGCGCCTGCGATAACAAATACCATGCATCTTACGATATCTATAATGCCGATTTAACTTTTTGGTATTAGTCCTTAATAAACTTACCATACAGGCTTTGCCTGTTTTTACTGAATTCTACTATATAAATACCGGGGCCCAGGGTTCCGGTATTTAATTTTTGGCCATTTAGAGTTGCCCGCATCACCGTCTCACCTCCAATAGTATAAACAGTAACGTAGCTATCATAGTCGGCATCAGTCATCATCAACAATTCACCCGCAGGATTAGGGTATAATTGTCGGGGTTCTATGTTCCCGTTAAATGTAATACCTGTTGGTGTTTTTACCCAAGTGAACCTTTTTAACCCTTGCCAATCGCTGAAGTACGGCACAAATGAATTGATGTAATGCGCAAAAACCTCTTGACCGTGTATAGTAATGCCCCATACCGCTTGTGTATTAGTAGGTGCATAAAGGCCTGCTTGTCTTGGATGCGCGGCATCACTTACATCAATTGCCACTATTTCGCTGGCACCTGCCGAAGCAAACAATAGTTGATGTGCACTGTCGTACCTAATCTCGTTTATATGGCCGGGGCTGTTAGTCCATACGTTACCCGCACTTTCGCAATTGTAAGGGTTCCACCAGGCCAATTGCACAATCTGGTTGGTATCCGAAATGTCCAGTACCTCTACACCGCAATAGTCCACACCGGCAAAGGCGGTATCACCTTTCAGGTATATGTGATTAAAAGCCTGCTGCTTGTTGGTAGCAGCGGTATTTATGTAATGCGAAACCTCATGCGGATGTTGCTTATCTGCTATGTTAATCACACGAATACCTCCGGCATCATAACAAAGGTAAAGTATATCCCCCCTCACCGCCATTCCTCTTGCATTAGGGGTTTCTACTGCACTGGGGTTGTTCTTTGGCCAGTTAGGGTCCGGCAAATATTCTGCCTCCAGAAAAATATTAGCTGTATCTGAAATATTTAAGATGTAAATGCCCTTGCTCATCCCGCTCAGGTAGGCGTAATTACCTTCTACTGCAACATAGGTCGTTCCTTTTTGAACACTGCCATAATCCCAAATGCCGGCTAGTGTAGCAGTAGTAGGATTACTTACATCAACTATGGCAAGGCCCGGGGCCTGTACCGCATTACCAAAGAAGTTTCCCAGGGCCAGAAAAAGGTAATTACCTCTTTGGCACACATTCATCACCTCCAGGTTATTGAAAACTGAGGCGGCCATTGTTTTTACAACAATACCGGTATCAGGCGAGGAAACATCAAACACCTGCAGCCCTCCGTTTCTGGAAGCCACATATAAGTAAGGCCTGTCATAACCATCGTAAACTGAACTTAGAGCAGGCACCAGGGCACTTTGCTTTTGCCATTCCAGATTAAACATTACGGAATCGCTTTGACCGTGGGCAAGAACAACTGAAAGAAACGCAGCAAGAAAAAAGTACACCCTTTTCATATTTCTGCTTTACTCTACAAGATACTGAAAAATTTTCCGCTGAAAACCAATTCTTTCTGCCTAACTGTCACCTTTCCATCGCCGTCGGTGACAAATTGTTGCCTTACCTGTTTTGGAAAGCATTTTGCCCCATATGCCGCGTTAAGTAGTTAGTTCCGGTTACTTAATATACTTAACTTAAACACAGTACTTAACACCATCAAAATATGAACGCAAATAATTTTACAACCAAGGCACTTGAAGCGCTCAGCAATGCGCAACAGGAAGCCTTTAATAACGGCCACCCGCAGTTGGAAACCATCCATATGCTTAAAGGCATGCTGGATGCCGATACTGATTCACTTCCTTTTCTTTTAGAAAAAGCGGGAGTTAATCGCAATATACTTTTAGGCAAGGTGGAAGAGCGCTTAAAGAAGATGCCCAAAATTTCAGGGCAGGCTTCTGACCTGGTTCCATCGCAGGCTTTTGGTAAACTATTACTGCAGGCCAACAAGCTGATTAAGGAATTTGACGACAACTACGTAAGTGTTGAAGTTCTGCTATTGGCCATGCTTACTATTGGCGACGATTCCGCAAAACTACTGAAGGAAACCGGCCTTGAAGAAAAGAAACTGCGCCAGGCTATGTTAGAATTACGCCGTGGCACGAAAGTAAACGAGCAGAGTGCTGATGCGCGTTACAATGCATTAGATAAATACGCCATCAATTTAAATGCACAGGCCAAAAGCGGAAAGCTGGACCCTGTAATCGGGCGCGATGAAGAGATACGCCGTGTAATGCACATCCTCTCCCGCAAAACCAAAAACAACCCTTTACTGGTTGGTGAGCCCGGTGTAGGTAAAACCGCCATTGCCGAAGGCATAGCCCACCGCATAGTTAAAGGCGATGTGCCCGAGAACCTGAAGAACAAAGTAATTTACACACTGGATATGGGCGCACTGATGGCCGGTGCAAAATACCGCGGCGATTTTGAAGAGCGCTTAAAGGCAGTGGTGAAAGAGGTGAAGGAAAGCGACGGCCGCATAATTCTGTTCATTGACGAGATACACACCTTAGTAGGCGCAGGCGCTACTGAAGGGGCTATGGACGCTGCCAACATTATTAAGCCTGAACTGGCCCGTGGAGAACTACGTGCTATTGGCGCCACTACATTGAACGAGTACCAAAAATACTTTGAGAAGGATAAAGCGCTGGAGCGCCGCTTCCAAAAGGTAATGGTTGAAGAGCCTAGTCCTGAAGATGCTATCTCTATTCTTCGTGGCTTAAAGGAGCGTTACGAAACGCACCATAAAGTAAAGGTAAAGGATGATGCTATTATAGCGGCTGTAACCTTAAGTGACCGCTATATTACCGAGCGCTTTTTACCGGACAAAGCTATTGACTTAATTGATGAAGCTGCAGCTAAACTTCGTTTGGAGATGGACTCTCTACCTGAAGAGCTGGATGAAATTGAACGCCGCATAATGCAGATCGAAATCGAGATTGAAGCCATTAAGCGCGAGAACGATGAGAAAAAGCTGCGGGAGTTAAACGAGGAACTGGCTAATCTGAAAGAAAGCCGCAACCAGTTTAAAGCCAAGTGGCAAAGCGAGAAAGAAATAGTAGATAAGATTACCGCCCGCCGCCGCGATATCGAAAACATGAAACAGGACGCCGAGCGTTTGGAGCGCGAAGGCGACTACGGCAAAGTAGCAGAAATACGTTATGGCAAGATAAAAGAAGCCGAAACGGATATAAAAGAACTGGACAAGAAGCTGGCTGAGATTTCACCGGAGAAGCGTTTGCTGCAGGAAGAAGTTACAGCCGAAGACATTGCTGCCATAGTAGCCAAATGGACCGGCATACCCGTAACACGTATGCTGGAAGGTGAAAAAGAAAAACTGTTGCACCTGGAAGATCGCCTACGCGAGCGTGTAAAGGGCCAGGACGAAGCTATTGAAGCAGTTGCTGATGCCATACGCCGCAGCCGTGCCGGTTTACAGGATGAACGTAAGCCAATTGGTTCGTTCTTATTCCTGGGAACTACCGGCGTAGGTAAAACAGAATTGAGCAAAGCATTAAGCTACATATTGTTTAATGATGAGCACGCCATGGTGCGCATTGATATGAGTGAATACCAGGAAAAGCATGCCGTAAGCCGTTTGGTTGGTTCCCCTCCGGGATATGTGGGATATGATGAAGGCGGACAATTAACTGAGGCCGTGCGCCGCCGCCCGTACAGCGTTATTCTTTTCGACGAAATTGAAAAGGCGCATCCTGATGTATTCAACATTCTGTTGCAGGTATTAGACGATGGCCGCTTAACGGATAACAAAGGCCGCACCGTAAACTTTAAGAACACAGTAATTATTATGACCAGCAACATCGGCTCTGATATTATACAACGCAACTTCGAACATGTAAAAGATGAAAACCTGTTCGCCGTGTTGGAAACTACGAAGCTGGAAGTAGTAGAACGTCTGAAACAAATGGTTCGCCCTGAGTTTTTGAACCGTATTGATGAGATTGTAATGTTCCGCCCGCTGATGAAGAAACAAATCCGCGAGATTGTGGACTTACAATTACACAACCTGCAGGATTTACTTCGCCAAAAAGAAATGCAGCTTGAAATTACCGGTGCAGCATTGGATTGGTTAGGCGAGCAGGGCTTCGATCCGCAATATGGTGCACGCCCGCTTAAACGCACTATTCAAAAAGAAATAGTAAACCGTATATCTAAAATGATATTAAGCGGCGAAGCGCAAAAAGGCGATACCATCATAGTGGATTCATCCGGAGCCGAGTTAACCTTTACAGCAAGTCAAAACAAACAGGCTGCAGCATAATGTAAACTACAGGGCTCAAAGCCACCCCTTAGCGGGTGGCTTTTTTATTAAGGTAATATCTTACCTTTATTGGTACTATGCATATGAAAACCTATATATACATTACATTGCTTCTAGGCGTTCTGGTTCACTCCGGTTGCAGAAAAGATGAACCATACAAAACGCCCGCTTCTGATTGTTATCCCGCACTTGGTGATGCAGATGGAGTTTTAACCGCCACAATAATAAATTCTATAAAGCCTGGTACAATCATTGACACGGCGTTTTCTACATCTGCGGAGGCCTGGTTTCTAAACTGTTCACACACCACTTATATAGGTAATGTAACTTGCAACAGTCAGGAGTTGCATACGGAGGGGCCAATGCATATTTCATTTAGTACATATACCACCTGGATTTGGCATCCAAACTTTACTGACAGCGGTTATATCCATTGGTATGTGGAGGGCAATGGTTCTTATAACATCCCTTCATTCAACTTTATTACTAACGATACCTTTCCCGAACTAAACAATTTTATGATTCCCGACTCTATTGCATTCGGGAACGATTTGGTGATAAAATTCAACAAACTATTAGCTTATGATTCACTTCAACTTATATTAACGGGAACTACAGATGGAAATGGATTATCCGGCACCTATGCTGGTTCGTGGTTAACTAGCACAGATTTCAATTCCGATTCATTGGAAGTTTCCTGGCAGGATATTCTTATAAATCTGGGTCGTGCAAAACATCTGGGATATACAATCTCAGCAATGGCATTAGAGAAAGAAACATTTGGTGACAGAGTTTTTTACTTTATTAAGTCCCGCAGCTACTGCGGTACAATCCATATAAAACAGTAAAATCTGCCACATCAAAAGCTTATTTTTGCAAACAAAATTGCGGAGATGGCAGATTATCTTATCAAAGGAGCACAGGTAATAAATGAAGGAAAAATAATTGATGCCGATATTTTGGTGCGCGGCCAGCGTATTGAGCGCATTGATAAAGGCTTTAGTGTAAAATTTAAGGTAACAGAAATAAATGCAGAGGGCCTGCACCTTATGCCCGGCATTATTGATGACCAGGTGCATTTTCGCGAGCCGGGTCTGACACACAAGGCTACCATTTATACTGAAGCACGCGCGGGCGTTGCCGGCGGGGTTACATCCTACATGGAAATGCCCAACGTTAATCCACCCAGTGTCACTGTTACTTTATTAGAGGAGAAATACAAGATTGCTTCGCAAAGCTCTTTGGCTAATTACTCGTTTTACATGGGCACCAACCATGAAAACATAGCGGAGCTATTAAAGGTAGATAAACGCAACGTTTGCGGCATTAAGATATTCATGGGTTCCTCTACGGGCGATATGCTGGTGGATGACCCCATTTTGCTGGAAAGAATTTTTAGAGAACGTGCCGATATTTTGATTGCTACCCACTGCGAAGACGATAAACTTGTAAAACAACGTACGGACGAATACAAAGCGCGCTATGGTGAAAACATTCCTTTTGAGTGCCATCCTGAAATACGCAACGAAGAAGTTTGCCTTAACTCTTCAACCTTAGCTGTACAGTTGGCTAAAAAGTATAACAGCCGCCTGCATATACTTCATATTTCAACAGCCGATGAAATATCGCTCTTCACTAACGAAATACCATTAGAGAAAAAGCGCATCACTTCTGAAGTTTGTGTGCACCATCTTTGGTTTGATAAAAGCGATTACGCCCGATTGGGCAGCAAAATAAAATGCAACCCTGCTATTAAAGATTCGCACCACAAGCCCCTGTTGTTTGAGGCTATGTTAAATGACACAATTGATGTAATAGCAACTGACCATGCACCGCACACCATGGACGAGAAGAACCAGACCTACTTAAAAGCCCCGTCCGGTTTACCGCTGTTGCAACACACGCTAAACGTAATGCTGGAGTTTTATCACCGTGGCCAAATTTCTTTAGAAAAGATTGTAGATAAGATGTGTCACAAACCCGCTGTTTGTTTTCAAATAGCGGAGCGAGGCTTCCTGCGCGAAGGTTACTTTGCGGATATGGCTATAGTGGATGTAAATAAAAAGTGGATGGTTACCAAAGAGAATATTCTTTACAAATGTGCCTGGAGCCCTTTTGAAAACTATGAGTTTACAGGCGCCATCAATAAAACCTTTGTAAGCGGACACCTGGCATATGACAACGGCACTTTTGATGAATCAGTAAAGGGCCAACGCCTGCAATTCAACCGCTAAGCGTTTATGAAAATTCTGCTGCTAGAACCTTTTCTCACCGGCTCGCACAAAAAGTGGGCGGAAGAATTAAAGCAGTTCAGTAGCCACCATGTTGAAATTCTCTCACTGCCCGGTTATCATTGGAAATGGCGCATGCACGGGGGGGCTGTTACACTGGCCCAACTGGCTAACAGCAAAAAGGAATTGCAAAACTGCGACCTTATTTTAGCTACCGACATGGTGGACCTTAACTTGTTTCTATCCTTAACAGCATCCTGGTCTGCTAAAATTCCCGTAGCGCTTTACTTTCACGAAAACCAGTTAACCTACCCCTGGAGCCCTACGGATGAAGATGTAAAATTGAAACGCGATAACCACTATGCCTTTATCAATTATACTGCCGCCTTGCGTGCCGATGCAGTATTTTTCAATTCGCACTATCACCTGCAGTCTTTCTTTCAGGCGCTGCCTCCTTTTCTAAAAGCATTTCCTGATTATAACAACACCGAAACTATTGAAGCCATTAAACAAAAAAGCTCGGTGCTTCCCTTGGGTATAGATCTGAAAAAGCTTGACGTACTTAAGCCTGTGGCAATTGAAAAGCCCATGCGGGCGGTTATACTTTGGAACCACCGATGGGAGTATGACAAAAACCCGGAGCAATTTTTTACAGCCTTGATTGAAATTGCCGAGCGTGGAATAGATTTCAGGTTAGTGGTACTGGGTGAACGTTATGAAAAATACCCGCCGGTTTTTGACTTTGCTAAAGAAAAGCTGGCCGATAAAATTTTGCACTTCGGTTATGCCGATAGCTTTGCTGAATATGCCAAATGGCTTTGGACTGCCGATATTCTGCCGGTTACCTCCTTCCAGGATTTTTTTGGCGGCAGCGTGGTAGAAGCCATGTATTGTAATTGCGTGCCCTTCTTGCCCAGGCGCCTGGCCTATCCTGAACATCTTCCGGCCGAATACCATTCCACCTATTTCTATGATAATGAGGACTTCGTTAACAAGCTGCAACGCCGCATTTGGGATGTTAAATACATCCGCGTAATGGATACGCAGCAATATGCGGCCAAGTACGCTTGGGAGAATCTCATTAATACTTACGATAGCGCCTTTAGCGCCCTAGCTGCTAAATCCCGCTAAATGCATTCGGGGTGCCGTCTTACCGGTCTAAGGAAATCCTAACAAAAATCATTGTAAAAAGCTCGACGAACCTTTTACATTCGCACGCTGTTTAGAATTAGTCTAAACTTGGTTTTAACAAATCGCTTTGCGCAGGATACACATTTTAGCACTGTTTCTCCTCCTAGGGGTTAGCGCCTATGCCAACAAAGGCGAGGCCTCCCGTATTTTGGTTCATACCCTTAATTACCTGGGCCAGGATTATAAAAATGCGGTTAAGGATGGTAAGGTTATAAACGAAGATGAGTATGAGGAAATGGAGGAATTTTGCGAACACGGCGAAAAGTATTTCCGGGAATTTTCCTCTGATTGGAGTGATGCTGATTCCGCTGCAGTAGGCAGTCTTATTGAAGAACTGGTAACCCTGGTTAAAAACAAGGCCAGCTACGAATTGGTAGCCAAAAAATCAGCCGAAGCCAAGCTTAAAATTATAGCCATTACGGGCCTTAAAACCTTTCCTTCCAGTTATCCTAACCTGGAGGCCGGCAAAAAGCTATACTTAACCGAATGTGCTAAATGCCACGGTCCCGAAGGTTTTGGCGATGGCCCTGATGGCTTAGTATTAGACCCCAAACCCCGCAACTTTCACGATAACGAAAGGCTGAAATTCATTTCACCTTCGCATGCTTTCAATACCATCCGTTTAGGGGTTGAGGGTACCGGCATGCGCTCACATGTAGGTTTAGAAGATGAAGAGGTTTGGAACCTTGCCTTTTACGTTATATCGCTACGATATAAAAACGCCGAGCCTGAAAAAGACAAAGAGTTGCTGCAGAAAATACCGTTGGAAAAAATTGCCGTTCTCTCCGATATTGAATTGAGTAAGGAATTCAACCTAAGCCAGGAACAATTAGCCGCAGTAAGGCTTAACCAACCCCATACCGGTAACGACCTGTTTTTGAAAACCGCTGTGGAGTATCTTGACCGCGCCAACCTATATTACACCAATGCCCGCGCCGATGATGCACTTCAATCGGCCTCACTGGCTTACCTGCAGGGTATTGAGCCAATAGAATTACAACTAAAGGCTACTGACCCCGAGCTTAGCGAAAAACTGGAAAAACAAATACAGCGCATACGTAAACTCATTAATGAAAACCGCCCCATTGCGGAGGTTAACGACTCTATTAATGCTGCTAAACAAACCATCAGCGAGGTGGGCGCCGTACTGGAAAAGAAAGAGTATTCCTTCTGGCTTTCCTTTTTCATGAGCATCTCCATCCTGTTGCGCGAAGGCCTTGAGGCATTCCTTGTAATCATGGTTATCCTATCCGTACTTAAAGCGGCTAACATTCCTAATGCTCCGCGCTGGGTACATGCCGGTTGGGTAACAGCAGTGCTGTGCGGCATTGTAATCTGGTTCCTGGGTTCAAAACTTATGCCTGTTGGCAGTAGTATGGAACTTATCGAAGCCATAATTTCTTTGCTGGCCGTAGCCATGCTGTTATATGTGGGCTTTTGGCTTCACGGCAAAAGCGAAGCCGGCAAATGGAAGGAGTATGTAAGCCGCCTGGTTAAAAATGCTGTTAGCGAAGGCAGCCTTTGGGGCCTGGCTTCTTTATCCTTCTTTGTCGTATTCCGCGAGGTGTTCGAATCCGTAGTATTTCTCTCTTCTTTAAATATCGAATCGGGGGGCAAACAATCTGAGGCTATTGTGTTGGGCGTAATTATTGCGTTCCTGCTCGTGTTTACACTCGCCTTTGTTGTATTACGTTTCTCCACTAAGCTGCCAATACCGCAGCTATTCAAAATATCGTCGATTGTAATGGCGGTGCTTGCTGTAGTGTTGGCAGGTAAGGGAGTTCACTCTCTGCAGGAAATCGGCCGCATGCCAATACATGGCTTAACAATTACACGTATTGAACTGCTCGGCCTATTCCCTACGGTAGAAACCTGCCTGGCCCAGTTATTTGTGTTGGTGCTTGTAATAATAGTTTGGAACCTTGCCGGCAAAAAAACTACTGCGAAGCCTGCTGCTTAAGGTGGTGCTCCAGCAAACGGTAAACAGGGTTGCGGTCCACAATTCCCAACTCGCAACCAAACGAATCAGCCACCGCTTTTAAATCCTCTTTAAAGAAGTAAGCAATAGAGCCTACAAAGTGCACGGGGTATTTCTTGTAATCTTTATAGCACCGTACATGGTGCTGAAAAAACTCAGTAAATCCTTCCCGGGCCAGTTGGCGCATAAAGTCGCGGTCGGGCGTATCAGTCATTAACTTAGCAAAGGAAGCCAGGTAAATATTGGCATGTGGCTTCTTATATACGTTCTCAATAATTATCTCTTTCTCTAAGCCGTATTGCTCTCTCATAACGGCCATAGTAGCAGCCGGCAATTCATTATATAAATAAAGGCTTAGTAGCTTTTTACCGAAGTAAGCGCCGCTTCCTTCATCGCCCAAAACATAGCCTAAGCCCGGGGCGCCCTCCTGGTGTATTTCTTTGCCGTCATAAAAGCAGGCGTTGGATCCCGTGCCTAATATGCAGGCTATACCCGGCTTACCGGTGTAAGTAGCAATAGCCGCAGCGTTCATGTCATGGTCAACCTCAATCAAGGAAGCCTTATCAAAAAAACGCAACAGGGCATCTTTCACCGTTTTATTGCGGTCGTCGCTGCTGCAACTGGCCCCGTAAAAAAACACGCTGCTGAACTTATCCTTCAGCGCACTTAACTGCTCGTGCTTTACCAATACATTGTATATGGAATCGCTGGTATGAAACAACGGGTTAAGCCCAATGGTTTCATACAGTTTTCCGTCCTCAGCTAACCAGTTTGTTTTGGTGGAACCGCTCTCTGCAATTATTATCATTTCACTATGTATTTGTTAATTAACCGCATCTAAAATAATCCTATTTCAAAATCCTCTCTTTCATTTTACATTTAGCCACCCAAAACCCCAGGTATGAAAAAAACCTTACTCCTGTTTTTTACGCTAACCGTTAGCTTGTTGCACGCTCAAAACGATCATCTGTCCCCTTCCCGCTCTCTGTTGGACGGCGCCCTTGCGCCTTTCTATCATGGCGTTGCTTCCGGCGACCCCTTAGCCGACCGTGTAATACTTTGGACCCGCGTTACCACTACCGATGTATCGGCCAGTGTGGATTGGCAGGTGGCTACGGATACTGCCTTCACTAATGTAGTAAGCTCAGGTAATGTAACCGTGGATAGCAGTACAGACTTTTGTGTAAAGGTGGATGCTACGGGCTTACAGTCGGATAGCTGGTATTACTACCGTTTTAAAACCAATAATATTTATTCCTGCATTGGCAGAACGCGCACTGCACCCATTGGCAACAACACTAACCTGCGTTTTGCGGTAGTGGCCTGCTCCAATTATCAGGATGGCTACTTTAACGCCTATAAAGATATAGCAGTAAAAAATGATGTAGATGCCGTAATACACCTGGGCGATTACTATTACGAATATGGTATTGATGATTTTACACCGGGGGTGGATTCATCGCGTTTGCATGAACCGCAAACAGAAATTATGACGCTGGCCGATTACCGCATGCGTCACTCACAATACAAGCTTGACCCCGATTTAAGATACGTTCACCAGATGTATCCTTTTATTACCGTGTGGGACGACCATGAAACCGCTAACGATAGCTGGAGTGGCGGAGCCCAAAACCATACCGATAGTGTAGAAGGCTACTGGACAGACCGTAAAGAATATGCCCGTAAAGCCTATTTCGAGTGGATGCCCATCCGCAACGTGCACAACAGCGTTGACACAATCCATCGTGTAATTCCGCTGGGTAACCTGGCCGATTTAATTCTGATTGACTCGCGCCTTGAAGGGCGCCAGCAGCAAATTGGCACCACCGGCTCTGCCGTTACTGATACAAACCGTACGATGTTGGGCGCTACGCAGTTGGATTGGTTCAAACAACAACTTTCTAACTCTACTGCTAAATGGAAGTTGATAGGCAACCAGGTAATGATGTCTCCGCTTAAAATTTTGGGCCAGGCCGTTAACCAGGACCAATGGGACGGATACCCTGCCGAACGAAACAAAATATTCACGCATATATCCGGCAACAACATTAACAACGTAGTGGTTTTAACCGGCGATATACATACTTCGTGGGCTAACGACTTACCGCTGGACCTTGGCAACTACAACTCTTCAACAGGTGCAGGTTCAATTGCGGTAGAATATGTTTGCACCAGTGTTACCAGCGGTAGCTTTATAACCTTTACCGTACCGGTAGCAGCAATACAGGCTTTTAACCCCAACGTTAAATATGCTGACCTTTCAAAAAGAGGTTACCTGTTGCTTGACGTTACTGATGCGCGCGTTCAGGGTGATTGGATACACATGAGCACCATTACCAACAAAAGTTATACGGCCTCAGTTAGCGCCAGTTGGTGCGATGCCGACCAGGCAAACCACTTAACCCAATGTGGCGGACCATTAACACCGCGCACCGGTATGCCGATTCAGCCACCATTTATCAGCGCTGTAAAAGAAATTAAGAACGACCTTATAGTTGTGGGCTGCTACCCTAACCCGGCAGAAAACGAGGTAAAAGTGCAGTATTACATTTCGCAACCGGCTAAAGTGCAACTGCAGATTACAGACGTTAATGGCAGAGTATTATATAAGGATATCAGTAACCAAACACAGTATGGCCTTTACAATGCCGAAGCTGATATTTCAACTTTTGCCGCAGGCACTTACTTTGTAAGTATTAATGCCGGAGGCAAAGTTTATACTAAGCAGTTCGTTAAGGTTAGGTAAGCTGGCCTATAAGAGTTAAACCGAAGAAATTGACAGGCAATTATTAGCCTGCTAAGCGGTATTACTTGTTGCAGGGTGTGCTTAAAGCACACTGGCCAGTGCCTTGTGGGCGCCATCGCAAATCGGCATTTTCTGGCTCATGCCACAGCGGCAAATGGAAAGCTTTTCGCGTTTTTCCATAACGGTGCCATCTTCAAGTATAACTTCAAAATTACCCGTAATGGTAACCGGTCCCCGCGGTTTTAATTGTATTGTAGCGTAGTCTTTCTTCTCAACCTCTAGCTCTTCCATAAAGTATCTTTAGTGCAAAGTTAAGCATTTACAACTTCTGCCACCGCAGGCGCAAACTGTTGCTAACCACACTCACCGAGCTTAGGGCCATGGCCGCTCCCGCAATGGCAGGACTAAGCATAAAACCAAAGAAGGGGTAAAGCACACCCGCGGCAATAGGTATACCAATCAGGTTATAAATGAATGCCCAAAACAGGTTCTGCCGAATGGTGTTAACCGTCATTTTAGATAAACGAAGCGCTTGAGGTATTTTCAAAAGGTCGCTTGATACGATGGTCATGCGCGCAACATCAATGGCAATATCGCTTCCCTTGCCCATAGCAATACTTACATCGGCCTGCGCCAATGCCTGTGTATCATTAATACCATCGCCTACCATGGCCACCCTTTTGCCTTGTTGCTGCAACTCTTTAATAAATCGGTATTTATC
>CAZUHU010000015.1:0-1723 GCA_964620645.1 uncultured Chitinophaga sp. | reverse complement strand
GTTATCCTGGTTTTAAGGTAGTGAACTACGGCCTCCGCCAGGGGATGTTCACTTCGCTTCTCAATAGCCAGCAACACTTTTTCAAGTGTGTCGCTTTCGTTTACATGCCATTCAATACCGGTAAGCACGGGCTTACCTTCGGTTATCGTTCCTGTTTTATCCAGCACAATGGCATTTACACTCTTCGCCAGCTCCAGGCTTTCAGCATCTTTAACCAGTATGCCGGCCTCTGCCGCTTTGCCCACACCTACCATTATCGCTGTTGGGGTAGCAAGGCCAAGCGCGCATGGGCAGGCAATTACCAACACAGTTATCAAAGCTAACAAAGCGTGTGCAAAGGCGCTCTGGCCGCCAACAAACATCCATACCGCAAAACTCAGCAGGGCAAGGCCTACCACCACCGGCACAAAAATGCCGGCAACTTTATCTACCATTTTTTGCACCGGTGCTTTACTGCCTTGGGCCTCTTCCACCACTTTAATTATCTGGGCAAGTACAGTTTTAGAACCTACTTTATCCGCTCTCAGTTTAAAACTTCCCTTTTGGTTTAGGGTTCCGGCAAAAACTTTATCGCCTTTTTGCTTTTCTGCGGGTATAGGTTCTCCGCTTATAGTGCTTTCATCAACAAATGAATTGCCCTCCACTATAGTTCCGTCAACGGCAATCTTCTCACCGGGTTTTACCAATATAATATCGGCTACCCTTAAAAGTTCCACGGCAACTTTCTTTTCCTCAAAGCCAAATTCAAGCACGGTAACTTCTTTAGGTTGCAAGCCAACCAGCTTTTTTAAGGCGGCCGATGTTTTTGCTTTGGCCCTTTCCTCCAACAACCTGCCCAACAATATAAAGGTGATGATAAACGACGCACTTTCGAAATATACCTCCGGGTGCTTGCCTTCCACAATTAATGCATGCGGAAAAAACGTAACAAAGGCAGAATAAAAGTAGGCAATTGAGGTGCTCAAAGCCACAAGCGTATCCATAGTGGCGTTGCGATGCTTCGCCTGCATCCACGCATTTTTAAAAAAGCCACTGCCAAGCCAAAACACAATAGGTGTAGCTAAAGCCATAGCCACAAAATTCATCCAGCTTACATGCATCAAAAACATACCGGCTGTCATGGGCAATGTTAGAGAAGCAGCCAGTATTGTTTTACGCTTCAGTTCACGATAGTATTTTTCACGCGCCTCTTCTTTTAGCACATCGGCATTTTCCTCTTCAATAATTAAATCGTAACCAATGCCCTGCAGTGCCCTGCGCATTTGCTTAGGGCCAATAACTTGAGGATCGTACTCAACTAATAAGGTAGCGTTGGCAAAATTAACCGATGCGCTTACAACACCTTCCTGCGCCTTTATCATACTCTCGGAGTTAACTGCACAGGAGGCGCAACTCATACCCGTTACCGGAAAGCTCTTTTTAACCGTTTCATTGTTCACTGCATTTTCCATAATAAGCTACTATGGCGCTAAGTTCGCGCTTAAACAGCGGGTGTAGTTTACATATAAAGCGAAACTGTTTACAGAATTACAGGCTAAAGCTCATCCAGCCCCTTGCGCTTATGGTGTTTTAGCTGCTTAAAAGCGCTTGGCGTAAAGCCCGTTATTTGTTTGAATTGGTTGCTCAAATGGGCTACGCTGCTATAGCCAAGTTTAACAGCCATTTGCGATAGCGTTAATTCCCCATAGGCCAGCCACTCCTTTACCAGCTCTACCTTTTGCGC
>CAZUHU010000014.1:32581-36059 GCA_964620645.1 uncultured Chitinophaga sp. | reverse complement strand
GAGAACACCTTTGTTAAGATGGAAAGCATATATAGCGAGATCGAGAAAAATGTGGAGACCGAAGAGCGAATCAAGCAATATTTTTCGGATAAGAATGCTTCGGATCTTTTGAAATTATTAAAAAAATGATGGGGTGCGGTTAGTTAAAAAAGATTTAAACAAGATACCTCCCTCTTTAAAATTCATTTTAAGCAAAGCAAAGCTTGCTGAGTTTAAAACGAATAAAGGTTTGATAGATAGCTCCATTTATAAAGGAGAATACAAGGATAAGTTAGGCAAGATACAATCTAGAGTTCGAGAATACTTGAATGAATATTATTATGAGAAATGTGCTTATTGTGAAATGCATTGCAAGGCTGAAATTGAACATTATAGACCCAAAAAAGCAGTAAATGAAGATAAAACACATCCAGGTTATTACTGGTTGTGTTATGAATGGTCAAATTTACTTCCCTCCTGCAGATACTGCAATACCGAAGGTGGAAAGGGAAATCAATTTCCAATTATTTCCAAAAACAGAGTTAACTCACCCACTTATGGTGTTAAGAAAATTGACAGGGCTAGATGGGTAGCCCTCAACACCCCTCTGATTGATGAACAAGCGATGCTCCTACATCCTGAAATAGATGACCCCAAAAATTATTTAGACTTCAATATTTCTGCAACAAAGGACGGTGTTGAGATCCAAGGCAAAGACTCTGACAACCGCGGAGCTACAACTGTTAAAATCTGTAATCTTAATCGCTCTTACTTAAAACTTAATCGGTTGGAATCAGTTCATTATAATATTAAAAATAAAATAAATCAAGTTCTTGACCTCGTGGTCAAAGGAATGATTCCGGAAGATAAAATCGCAGCGGCAATGAAAATCGTTTTTCAGCAACTAGAAGAGGAGGTAAACAATTTAAAAATTTCTCACACCTTACTTCGATGGTTTTTGTTTGCCTCACCCGAAAATTTTTCCAATCATTTTTGTCCCTATATAGAAGATCCAAAACAAAGAGAATTCGTAAAATTGTCATTTGAACAATATAAAAAAGGAGCGCTATAGTCCAACTCGCTACCTCATGTTGGATTGTCCAAATAACAATCAACGGCTAAAATTTTTCCCCGCTGCCATACGCCAACTCATCATCGCCTGTCGCGCAGCCATTAGCCGGGCGACGAGGATGTTGAGCAGAGAATCTGAGCCAACCAAACCTGCCACCACCCAAATCACTTATCTTACCTCAAACTATTTACCCATGAACGAGTTGAGTATAATGGAAAAGGCCGCCAGGAATAAAGCAAACTACCTTAAGGCTAAGGAGCTTTTTAACCAAAAGAAGGTGGCTGAGTGCGTGCAGTATTACGCGGCTGACCACCTCATAAAAAGCAAGCCAAGTGAAAGGGGCCGCGAGGGCATACAAAAGTTTTTGGAAGGCTTACACCAGGCTTGGCCGGATATTGAAATTACGGTAGAGCATTGCGTGGCCGAAGGGGATTGGGTAATGGGCCGCAGCGTAGCCACCGCCACCCATGCGCAAACGGTGTTAGGCGTGCCGCCCACCAACAAAAAAGTAACCGCCACTTTTTGGGACCTCCACCTGTTTAACGAAGACGGCCTGATGATTGAAACCTGGAACCTGCTGGATAACCTCGCCATTATGCAGCAGATAGGGTTGTTGAAGTAAGAACGTCTGCTTATATACCCTTCAACAAGCTCAGGGTGACAGCGGGTCCATTACCCTTCGACAAGCTCAGGGTGACAGTTGGGCTGGGCGGCCTACTGACTTCCTAAAGGAAGAACCGCTATGCAGGGCACTTCGACAGGCTCAGGGACCCATACTTAAACCCTTCGACCCCCCGAGTACTCGGGGCAGGTGTTCTACTTCTTATACTTCGCAATTAAGGTTTTAAACCCTGCCGTTTCGCGGATGTTGTTCCAATCGCTGTCTTTATCAATCCAGTCGAAGTCCTTCCAGCCGGCTTGTAGCGATTTTTCGAGATACACCAAAGCCTGCTTTTGATTGTTAAGCAGGCTATAGCTACAGCCCATATTATAATAATCAGTAAAGGTAGGGGCAGCGCCCAGTTGAACGGCTTTATCAAAGGCAGCAATGGCATCCTCATACTTCTTTAAACCCACATAGCAGGAGGACCTGCTTAAATAGGCATTAGCGTTATTAGGGTTTATCTGCAAGGCCTTTTGAGTGCTCAGCAGGGCCTCGTCGAAGCGGCGCAGAAGAATTAACACCTGGGCCTTGTCAAGGTGGGTATCGTAATCGGGGTTCAGTAGCAGGGCGGTATCGTATTGTTTAAGCGCCTCTTCATACAAGCCCATCGAACTGTAAAGGGTTCCTTTTAGGCCATGGCTTAAAAAGGAATATTGCTGCTTGGGCAACTGCAGTGCTCTGTCAAGCACCTCAAGGCCCTTAATGCCTTCGCCCAAATAGCCATAGGTAAGCGCCTTACCCTGCAATAAAAGTTCATCATCAGGCGCCAATAGCAAGGCGCTGTCCATATAAAGCAGGCCCGATTTATAATCGTGCAGGTAATCGTTAAAAGCAGATGCCTTTGCCTGGTACCATAATTTATGGCGGGGCTCAATAGCAATAGCCCTGCTGTAACACGCAATAGCTTCCTGGTATTGTTCCAGGCGGTTCAGTAATTCTCCCTTGGTAACCCAAAAGTTAGCATAGCTGCTGCTATCAATGGCAAGCGCTTTATTTATCCATTTCAACGCCTCTTCGTTCTTTTCCTGTTTTTTATATACATAGGCCATATACTCATAACCCCAGGGGTTATCGGGGTCTTTGATTATGGCCGTATCCAGATAGCTGCGCGCCATGTTGTAATTCTTAAGCAGGGCATACTGAAAACCAACGGTTGCATACAAGCTGGCACGTTCCGGCGCAAGCGATAGGGCCTTCAGTTTAGCTCTCAGGCTTTCCAGCTCGCGGTACTGCATACCCAGGTAAAGCCCCTTAACCCGCCAGAATTCCGCCACGGTAGAATCGATAGCAATAGCCTTATTAACTGCACTAAGCGCAAGGTTAAGTAAGGAATCATCCTCGGCATACCTATCCTTTAAATAATAGGTATAGCTTAAAAAGTAATAATATTTAGCCAGGGTGGGTTGGTACAGGTAATGCTCCTTCCCCAACAAATCGGCTGAGTATTTAAGATTAGAGGCTATTTCACCATCAAGCCTATAACTGCGGTTGCTGTTTTCATCAAGCACTATTAAGTTATGCAATACCTCCTGCCCTCTCTTTTGCAGGGCAGCTATCAGCTTGCGTGTAACCAGCAAATTGAACGCTTCAGGCAGGCCGCTTGCCACTAATTTTTCGTAATAAGCGCGTGCGCTTTTACCGGTAGGTTTCTGCAACCTGTTGGCCGTAATACAAGCCAACAGGCTATCGTAATCCGCGCGTTGTTGTGCAGATAAGGAATCTATATAAAGGTCTTCGTACCCCCTGCCACCCAAATCGGCCAT
>CAZUHU010000014.1:6474-32481 GCA_964620645.1 uncultured Chitinophaga sp. | reverse complement strand
CCGAATTGCTGCACAGTGGTTTTTTCTACATCGCCGTGGCCCGAGAAATAGATGAACACCCTATCGCCGGCCTTGGCAAAGGTTACCAGGTTTTCCAAAGCCTCGTAAACGTTGGGCGAAGTGGCCTTTTCGTTTAACAACAACACTACATGGTTTGAATCGGCACCAATGGATGGCGATAAAAGCAATCGGTAGAAATTAAGTGCATCAGCATTGGCATATTGCAAGGCAGGAAAATCCTGATAAGCGTTTATGCCTATAATTAAACCGTGTACCTTACCAGTACCCGGTTTATCTTCATTTATAAGCGCCGCACCTTTACCCTGTTGAGCGCTTGCCGGTAACAAAAGCAAAAGCAGAAAAAAAACACCAAATGTGTGGTGTAAAAGCCTTTCCATAGTGGTGCTGTTTATTTGCAGAGCAAAACTAAGGCGGCTTTCCATAGCAGTCAACTGATTGTTAACAGTTTTTGACCGGGGCCTAAGCCCCCATTATGCCAGACATCGATAATAATGAGGTGGCTAAGCCTAAACAGCAAGCTGTGGCCGCCTAACTCTTATTCGTTTTTTGTAATGCAGCCAGGCGAAAGTGCGGTTGGTATTCCTCCCTGATATCCTCGCCGGCCAGCAGCCATTGCATAGATAATTTACGGGGAACGGTTACTGTTTCAACCGGTACGTAGGTGCCAAATACGCGGTCCCAAAAGCGGGTGGTAACGCCGTGGTTTTTCCCGGGGTTGTGGAAGTGATGATAAAAGTGGTGTTTGCGCAGGGCTATAAAAGGGGCGGCAAGGGGTTGCTTACTGTGATAGCGGTGGTGGGTAACTTCGTACAAACTATACATGGCCGTAAACCCCACCATAAAAGCAAGGGCAATAGCAAATGGCAACAACAGGCTAAGCGCTGCCAGCAATACTGTTGATACTGCTAAGGCCAAAAGCATCTTTTTATAAGCGGGGGCAAAGTAGTTGGCGCGGGAATGGTGCAACACATGCTCGCTCTTAAAAAAGTTATGGCCCTTGTGCTCGTGGCCCAAAAATCGGTGTAATAGATATTCGGCGAGGGTCCAGCAGGCAATACCGGCAAGGGCAGTTAACAACAGCATGGTAAAACGTTTAACAACAAGGACGCTGCACCTGATGAAATATTTTACCCCTACCTGTATCCTAACCCTAGCAACCCTCAAACCCGAAAGGAATAAGCACCTCCTGCTTAATACTTACGCCGTTGGCATTAACGGCAGGCTGCCATTGCGGCATAGCGTACAAAGCCTGCATCAGCAGTTGGTCAACGGCTTCGTCGCCACTGCTGCGCTCAAGGCGGGCGTCAATTACTTTGCCATCCTCGGCCACGGTAAACTTAACGATGGCGCGCTCTACTCTTTCTTTAAGCGATACTTCGGGCAGTTTATAAATTACCTTATCGGCAAAGTAGGCATTTAGTTCCTCTCTACCTCCGGGAAACTGCGCTTCTACCTGTGGCAACAGGGTTAGTTTGGTGGAGCCCTCTATGGCATAATCGCGCTTGCCATAACTATCCTTGCGCTTATCCTTATACATATAGCGCAACTTAAGGGTGATATCTGCGCCCGGTGTTGCGGAAGCTAGTAAGGTCTTTTGTTCTGCACTTAGCTTCTCGCTATTGCTTTGCGCTGTAAGTATTTTGCCGTTGGCGGTGGCGGTAATTTCGGTATAAACCACATCCACCAACTCCATATATTTTTGCTGAGGATATTGGTAACCATCGCCCTGCGGGCCGGCCTCATTTATACGGCGGGCGGTAAGCCAATAGCGTTCGGCTGAAGTAAGGTTTAAACCCTGCCATAACAAAGGGGTGAGGTCGTTAATACTTTGTGCTGTGCTTATGCTTTGTTCTTTAACAGTTGGGGTCTGCCGCCTGGGTATTTCATAAGGCGTTTGGGCATTGCCTGTGCCGCTAAGGGCCAGCAGTAAAAAGAGAATTGCATTTTTCATACGCTGAGTTTTACGATGTAAAGATAGGGCAGTACTTCACCCTCCACAGCACTTTAACCTAACGTTAACCTGCCGCGCTTTTACCAAACAACGGTAGGGAAAGTGGGTTTGCAGAATTACAGGGTAAGTTATATTTGGCATCCGAAAATCCACCATCAGAGATGAAAAGTTATTATTTCAACGAGGAGCACGAAATGTTCCGCCAGGGCCTAAAAGAATTTTTGCAGCGCGAAGTTGTGCCTCATATTGATGAGTGGGAAGAGCAACAACGCATACCCAAAGAGATTTGGAAGAAATTCGGTGAGATGGGTTACCTGGGCCTGAACTACAGCGCCGAATACGGTGGAGAGGCGGTAGACTTTTGGTATTCAGTAATTTTTTGCGAAGAAGTAGCTAAGGTATGGAGTGGTGGTTTTGCTGTTACCCCGTTGGTGATACAGTATATGAGCACGCCTTATATCTATAAGCATGCTTCGGAGCTATTGAAGAAAAAATACCTGGTACCTACTATTAAGGGCGAATTGGTTTCATGCATTGGCATTACCGAGCCGGGCGCCGGTAGCGATGTGCAGAATATTAAAACCCGCGCCGTACGCGAGGGCGATTATTATATAGTAAACGGTTCTAAAACGTTTATAACTAACGCGGTTTACGGAGATTACATTGTAACCGTAGTTAAAACCGATGCCTCAAAAGGGTTTGAGGGCGTTAGTCTGTTAATAATAGACCGCAATGCACCCGGTGTTTCTGCCAAGAAGCTGAAGAAGCTGGGCTGGCATGCATCGGATACCGCTGAACTGTTTTTCGATAATGTAAAAGTACCTGCCGAAAACCTGATAGGTGAAGAAGGCCAGGGCTTTATTTACCTGATGGGCGGTTTGCAGTTAGAGCGTTTAAGCGGGGCAATCTCTGCCATAGCAGGTTGCGAAAACGCTATGGAATATACTTTGCAGTATATGAGCGAGCGGCAGGCGTTTGGCCGCTCAATTGATCGTTTCCAGGTATTGCGTCACCGCATGGCGCAACTGGCTGCTGAAATTGAAAGCTGCAAACATTTTGTTTACCACTGCTGCCGCCTGCACAACGATGGCGAATATGCAGTTAAGGAAAGCAGCATGGCGAAACTGCTTGCCACGGAACTAAGTGATAAAGTTGCCTACCAGTGCCTGCAAAACTTTGGCGGTTATGGTTACATGGAGGAATACAAAATGGCGCGCATGTTCCGCGATAGCCGTATCTTGACCATCGGTGGTGGTTCGTCCGAAATCATGCGCGAGATAATCGCCAAAATGATTATTGACGATAAGAAATACGAAAACAAAGGCTTAACCATACAGTACGCACAAAGCGAACCCCAGGCAGCCACAGCAAAAACTAATTCTTCTACTCAAACAAAAACTACAAACATGGCATTAGACACCCTTTTGGCAGAATTGACCAAGCGTGCATCAGGAGCCCCTGCACTGGGCAAATCATTAAAGTTTGATTTTGGTGACAACAAGATTCTTATCGATGGCACCGGAGCAAGCAACGTAATTTCTACTGACGACAAAGAGGCTGATTGCGTAATAAGCATAACACAGGATGATATGCTGGGCCTTATGAACGGCTCACTGAATCCGATGACTGCCTTTATGAGCGGCAAAATAAAAGTGAAAGGCGACATGGGCATTGCCATGAAGCTGCAAACCTTACTGAAATAAGGTCCGCAAAGCATTTAAAAAGGCATTCTCCGGAATGCCTTTTTTATTTTATCTAAAGCTTTTAAAACCACAGCCTTTACGCCATTACTTCATTAGGCTGTTTTTCAAACAACAATTGAAACGGCTTTGCGGCTTCCAATTCAAATGCCAGTTCCAGAAGTAAGCTATCCTTACCGAAAGGAGCGCTAAAGTGTACCCCCAAAGGCATACCGTTACCCGCTTCGCCCAAAGGCAATGCAATAGCAGGTGAGCCGGTTACATTTTGTAAGCCTGCATAGCTGGCATACTCCAGTGCCCTACGGCAAACCTGCTCGTAACTCAACTCAGGGCTAAAATGCCCGATAGGCGGCGTTGCATGAGATACCACCGGACTCATGATTACATCATACTTCTCAAATAGCTGCTCTGCCTCGCGCCCAACCTTACGCAGCAAACCTATGCTGCGTGGTGTTTGCAGGGCATTGGCCTTAAATTGTTGGCTAAGGCCGAGGGTAAATGGCTCCAGCACGCTATGGTCTACCTTAGATTTTACCACCAGGTTACCCCAATGGCTAACCATGTATGCCAAAAAACCATAATAGTTAATATAATGTACCCCCATATGGTCAATATCATAAGGTAGCGGCACTTCTTCCACCTTGTGCCCCAAGTTTTCCAGCAACCGGGCGGTTTCCTTTTGCACTCTCTGGGTATCCTCATCCTGATGGCCCAATTTGCCTTTAGCGGGGTTCGCGAAAAAGGCTATGCGCAATCGTTGTTTTAAAGGGTCTTTCACCAAACCCATTTTAGGCAGTTTAGGGTTGTGGAAGAACTTCTCCGCTTCTGCATAAAACAGGGCCGTATCGCGCACGCTGCGTGTAAGCACGCCTTCATATACTATTTGTAAAGGCATTAACTGGCTGCCATCCATAGGCACAAGGCGATGGCGGCTGGGTTTAAGGCCAACCAAGCCACAGCAACCTGCAGGTATGCGCGTACTGCCTGCGCCATCGTTTGCAGTAGCAATAGGCACCACACCACTGGCTACCAAGGCAGCTGAACCCGAACTGGAACCACCCGTAGTGTAATCTGTATTCCAGGGGTTACGGGTTACTCCCCAACGTTCATTTTCTGTACTGCATATCAAACCGAATTCCGGCAAGCTGCTTTTACCTACATAGTTTAACCCGGTTGATAGCAATTGCTCAACAAAACGGCTGTGTTTCTTAGCCACCTTTGCGTTAAACGAACCTGTACCTAGCTGTGTAGGATACCCTTTAACATTATCATTATCCTTAATAAATGTTGGCACCCCGTAAAAAGCGCCTTTGTCGCTGCCGGTAATTTTCCGGGCATCATCATAAGCCTTAATTACAATAGCATTTAACTCTCCATTGGCTTTTTCCGCGCGTGCTATCGCTGCTTCCGTTATTTCTTTAACTGATACTTCTTTTTTGGCAATGGCTTCTGCAACGGCTGTCGCATCCAATTTGCCTAAAGCATCATCCATAAATACACTCACTGTTTTTCCCATATTCCCATGTTTTGATGTGCGGAAGTTAATCAGCAAATCGATTGCCTGTCGGTTCTGCCCTCCTATTTATTTTGCAAAACCAGATATGGCATGCGCCACCTCTTGCGCACATTCTTCCTGCGGAAAGTGACCGCACCCCTCCAGCTTAATAACGGTATTGTTGCTAAAACCAGAGATGAATTTATCTAAATATTTAGGGCTAATCACAGGATCATTCATCCCCCAGATAAATAAGGTTGGTTTAATTGCAATTACCTCTTTCCTCTGCCATAATTCCTCAAACCACTGCTGATCATTTAACAGAGACTTTGCGAAGGCCAAGGTGCCGTTTCGTTGGGTACGGTAAGCAAAGGGCGCCGTATATTGTTTTAACAGCTTACCGGAAAGTTTATGCCGGCCAAAGGAAGAGGGCAGTACGAAACGGGCGGAGAAATTCAGATAGCGATACAGAAAAGGCAGAACAGGGCTCTTAAGCACTTTGCGAAGTTTAATATACTCAGGTTCCGCTTCGCTACTCCATAACCAACTGTTTAATACCACTAGTCTTTTTATCCGTTCAGCATTTTTAATAGCGAAGTTCAAACCTATGGGTCCGCCAAAATCATGAACTACAAGGGTTACGTCCTGCAGGTTCATGTGCTGTACAAAGCTTTCCAATGTAGCACTATGGTTTTGTGTAGAATAATCATAATGCTCCGGCTTATCAGATAAACCAAAACCGATGTGGTCAATTGCTATACATCTGAAACTTTTGCTTAAAGGCTTAATCACATTTCTGTAATCAAAACTCCAGGAAGGCGTGCCATGTATAAACAAAACCACTTCTCCCTTGCCTTCATCTACATAATGCAGCTTGTGTCCATTAACGTTCAGGTAATTTGAGCGGAAAGGATATTCCGCTTTATCGAGCCATGAGTATTCCATAACCTTTTTGCGCAAAGCTACAGACACGCCCGGTTACAAAAGTTGGTATTTACCAATCAAAAGTTGCTGTAGCATACAGATACTTCCAACCAAGCGACAGGGCGGCTTCAAAATAAGCAAGCCGGTTTTTCGTTTTGAAATAGCTGTGCTTAACTATCACCCTTTATTCATCCTTGCTGTAATTACAACCGCCCTGGCAAACTGCTCCTGTAACGGTCAAACGCAGGGTACTACTCATAATAATAAAGTGATAACGCAGCCTTACGATTCGCTAAAGGCGGAGATAACAAGGACAAGGCTGGCCTATCAAAACGTTTACAACAATGCATCTAAGCCGGTAAAGGACTCGCTTATTACCGAGGCGCGGCACTACCTGCTTTACAAAATAACCGGCGATGTTTTTCAGCATTGGTATAATACCCCATGGGCCTTTTACGGCAATACTAAGAAGCCGCAGTGCGGCACTATCGCATGTGGCTATTTTGTTACCACAGTATTGAAGGATGCGGGCTTCAACATACCTGCAACAGCATGGGCTCAACTGGCATCTGAAACCATGATACTGAAACTAAACCCCGCGGTTAAACGGTTTTCAAACAAATCCATAGAGGAGTTTGAAAGCAGCTTTAGTAGTAAGTCCGACGGTTTATACATTGTAGGGCTCGATTGCCACGTTGGCTTCGTTTCAAAAATTAAAGGGCAGTTGCGGTTTACGCACTCCAGTTACTACCAACCCGAAGTAGGGGTGTTATCGGAGAAGCTTAAAGGCCACAATCCTCTTAACGATTCTAAATATCGCGTGTTGGGAGAAATACTGCACCGCGAAATGGTAGTAAAATGGATTGAAGCAAGCGCTTACAACTAGGCTTATTTACCTGTTAAGGATTTTATAAATTTCACTTCCTCCTCTTTATAGGCCGTTCCATCCTTCCTGAATATATCGTGGAACCAAAGTTTTGGCTCATGGCCATCAGGCACGGGAGTTAGCCATGCATATATCGTATTGCTTTTGCCTGCTACCAACCCCCAGTTTATGGCACCAACGTGTTCTTTTTTAAGAATAGGCATTATGTTCTGAAAGGTGCTGTTCATAGTGCGCGCCATGTACTCTGTGCAAATCAAAGGCCGGCCAAAACGCTTAAGTTGTTTAACCCTTGCTAAATGTTGTTTGGGCCCGAAGTAACAATGGTAAGTAACAATATCAGAATTCTTTAACTGGAAAGCAGACAAGCGGCCAAACAGTTTCAAAAATACACCTGCGGTAACAGGCTGCTGTGGTTGTACTTCGCGGGCCCATTCAAAAACTTTTTTTAGTAAAGGCAATGTTCGTGGGCCGTTACCGCTATTGCCGGGTTCGTTATACAAGTCCCACATCAAAATACGTTTATCGCTGTTGAAACTGGTCAACATATCTTTTACGTATCTCTCCAATACGGGGTAAAGACTATCCCGTTGCTCATAGATCAATTTACCGGGGTCGCGCACCCATTGACTGTTGTGTACCCCTGGCTTAGGTTCCGGCTGCCGGCCTGATTGGTAAACAGCATTCCAACAATCATCAAAAAACACAAACATGGTCACTATGCCGTGCTTATGGGCAATGCTGAGGTAGGTATTTACTCTCGACTTAAACCCGGCAGGATCTACCTGCCAGGCTGCATGATGCAGAAAAACACGCATGCAATTAAACCCCGTCTCCTCTGCCAGTTGTAGCTCCTTATCTATAGTAGCACTGTCAAAGGTTTCAGCCTGCCACATTTCCAACTGGTTAACAGCGGTACTCGGTATAAAGTTGCATCCCCGTAACCAGGGATAGCTAGCATACCAGGTATTTGCCTGTTCTTTTGTCCAGCGGGCATCACTAAGCTGGGCAGGGCTCAGGCTAAAAACGAATAATAAAATTGTGATAGAGGCCGCAGCTTTCATGTATGGCGTTTAGGCAAAATAATCTTTTTAATCTGTTTTGCTTTAGCCATCGTTTTCATTATCTCCGCATTTAATGACCAACGGGCAACTAATAGAAAGCACCATTGCTTTTGTAAAGCAGGAACTACAACAAGCCGAAGGCGGCCATGATTGGTTCCATGTAGAAAGAGTATGGAGAAATGCCAAAACAATTGCGCAAGGCGAAAAGGTAAACACCCTTATTGTAGAGTTGAGCGCACTGCTACACGATATAGCGGATTCCAAATTTCATAATGGTGATGAAGAGATAGGCCCGCGCAAAGCCCGCCTGTTTCTGGAAAGCTTAAATGTAGATGCGGAAGTAATACAACATGTAGAAAACATAATACGCAACATTAGCTTTAAAGGCGGTAAGCAAGAGCGTACTTTCCAAAGCAGGGAACTGGATATTGTGCAGGATGCCGACCGCCTTGATGCTATTGGTGCTATTGGCATAGCCCGCGCCTTTAACTATGGCGGGTTTAAAGGCAGGGAACTTTACAACCCCGATGTTCCGCCCAACCTGCATATGTCAAAAGAAGAATACAAGAAAGGCACTGCGCCCACCATCAACCATTTCTACGAAAAACTGCTTTTGCTTAAGGAACGAATGAACACCCCTACGGGTAAAAAAATGGCTGAGGAACGCCACCGCTTTATGGAGCATTACTTACAGCAATTTTATAACGAATGGAACGGCACCTCTTAAAGTTTGGACAATGTGCAGCCTACGCAACTTAGCGCTTTATATAATTCCGGCACTGGCATTGTTTTTAATGCAGGCCTGCGCCCCTTCGGCAAATATGAAGAAGTACGATGCCCTGCGCTTTCCTCAAAACAACTCCGGCACTATTCCCTCCGGAAAAATTAAGGTTACCTACCTGGGTGTAGCCACACTGCTTATTGATGATGGCGAAACCCAACTGCTTACCGATGGTTTTGTAAGCCGCCCTAAACTGGGTAAGGTGGCCTTCGGTAAAATAGAAGTTGACACCACTAAAATCAGGCAGACAATACAGCAGTTAAACATTAATCGCCTTGCAGCCATATTTACCGCACACTCCCATTACGACCATGCCTTAGACGCACCCGATATTGCCCGCTTAACGGGTGCTACACTCTATGGTTCTCTCTCTACCCTAAATATTGGCCGCGGCCGCCACCTGCAGGAAAATCAAATGCAACTCTTTAAGCCCGGAAAGGAGTTACACTTCGGAAAATTTACGGTAACGATTCTTACCTCTAAGCACACTCCTCCTTTTAAGCTTATGGGCAAGTCTAACGACGACCTCGGGCAAGAAATTAAAAGCCCCTTGCATCAGCCCGCAAAGGCGGAAGCATTTACTGAAGGCGGCGCTTATGATGTGCTCATTAAGCATGGTAGCCATTCCATACTAGTTAAAGCAAGCACCAACTTTATACCGCACGCCTTTGATACCATACAGGCAGAGGTGATGTTTTTGGGTATTGCGTCCTTAAGCAAGCAAGGGGTTGCTTTCCGCGATAGCTTTTACACTGAAAACGCGATGAGGCCGCATCCGCAATTGTTAGTTCCTATACATTGGGATAACTTCTTTAAACCGCTTAGTAACCATCTTAAAGCCTTGCCCAAAGTTGCCGGCAATCTTAAGGAAGACTTGAACTATTTGATTGAACGAACCCGGCAGGATAAAGTAGCATTGCATTTAATGCAGGGTTACGACTCCGTAATTCTTTTCTAACTACCCCCATAATTCAGCAAACTTTTTCTGCTGCGTATGCACTTTTACCCA
This sequence comes from uncultured Chitinophaga sp., assembly GCA_964620645.1. Lineage (GTDB taxonomy): Bacteria > Bacteroidota > Bacteroidia > Chitinophagales > LD1 > Bog-950. The sequence goes on along the minus strand of CAZUHU010000014.1, from coordinate 22,653 downwards.
AACCAGGTAATTGAAAAGATTGAGGCTGCCTGCAACGGATTTGTTTTGGGCCAGTTTTTCCAGCTTCTTGTCCAAGTCAATCCATTGTTGCGGGTGCAGGTATTGGGTACGCAACGAAACATTGATAAAGGACACAATTGTTTTAGGTATTTCGGCAGATTCGTCTTTCCTGCGCAGCAACCTTCGTAAGGCTTTTATGAGGCTTTCCAACAGCATACGGTCGCCTTTTTCAAAATGGCAAAGCAACTGCATCATGCGTGCCGCCAATTGTATATCCTCGGCAACAGCTATCTCCTTCTCCTGCAAAATAGGCCATATGTTATCCAACGCCTCATCATACTTGCCCAAGGCAAAGCAAACATAAGCTGCCAGATACTCCAGCGTTAGCCGGTTGTGCTTTACAATCTTATCGCCAAAAGCCTGTAAACCGTTTTGAATATCCTTAATGCGTGTGTAAGCCTGTTTAAAATTACCTGTGGTTATCATGTAGTTCATCTCCAACAGGTAACCCAGCCTGAACACATTAGCGTCAAAATTGCCTAACCGCCTGAAGGCCGGTATTTTCGAAAGCCCTCTCATCTTCTCCAGCCCTTCTTCTAGCGTTTTGTATTTACGTAGCACCAGGCAATCAATAAGGTAATTGTTTAATACAGAGAAATAGCGGTCCGCGTGCATTTGCATGGTCAGCGGATTTTCATCCAGCAGTTTCAGGAAACGTTCATTATGCTCGGCAGCTAACTCCGTTTCAAGGTTGGTAAAATGGTATAAGGCACGCACCTGTAAATAATCGAGCCGTGAACGCAGTGTAGTGGCCAAATGTTCATCCGTAAACTCCGGCTGCGACACAATTTTTTTCATCCGCTCAGCCGATTCCCGCCCCCTTCCGCCCGCTTCATATTGCATTTTATAAACCATGCTGCCCATGTATCTAAAGCGGTTAGTAGTAGCCAGCGAGTTTAATATGGCATTGGTTTCTTCCCACCATTTCTTTAAGTCCTCCTCGCTTTCCTGGCGGTAGTACTTCCGCGCCTTCATCATCATCTTAAGGTTCTGTAATTGCAATTGCGCTTCGTACTGGTTCATATCCCGCGCCATGGCCCATAAAGCTTTTATGCGCTTTTCGCACTGCACAAACAGGCCTTTTTGCAGCAGCAGGTGGCATTGGTGTATACCGCGTTGTAATTGCTGCTCGGGGTTTGTAAATAAATCATACTGGTGCAGGGCATCCAGCAACTGCTCGTATAATTGCTTTTTAAGTACAGAATAGTGCGTTGGCTTATTGCTTAAGCCCAGTTTTTTAATGGCGGCTTCACTATTGTATTGCTCCTGTTCCTTTAAAATGGTGAACAGCCGCAGGTAACGGTTATCGCCCTCCGCAGAGTGCTTTTTAAGGTACAGCGAGCAATATCTCTTCTCAGAAAGGCTTAAATTGCTGATTAATTGGTGTAATTCGTCCGAAAAAAACTTCATTGACTTTTAATTTATTAGCCGCCCTGTAAAGGTGGAATATTTTTACCAAACAACCAATACAGGTATAAAATCGTCTAAAAAAGGGGATTGGGGCTTTTAAGCCGGGAATCAACAGGCCTCCAATCAAACTTTTAATTTATAGGGTAAAATTTGGTTGTCCATATATAAGGTATAGCGTTTTTTTGTGCTTATAAAATCGATTGTATGAATAACATGATTAAGCAACTAGGATTAACAGCGGCGCTGATGGGTTTAGCGCTGGCGGGCTTTGCAGCCAACTGGGTTAACTTCTCCAACTTTATGGAAATAACCTCTCTGACTACCCGCAACGGTAATGAAGTATGGGTATCGGGCAAAGGGGGCTTGGTGCTTTATAATACAACAACAGGTGATAAAACATTCTTTACAAAAGGAGTGGACCAACTACCTTCTCTTTCTGTAGAGCGTGTTGCCGTAAGCCCTCTTAATGCCAATATCTGGATTGGCACTTACGATAATGGCCTTGCCTTTTTAAGCAACGGTCAATGGACACACGTTCCTTTCCCCGATAAAAAGGCGCAATTGTACGAAATGAAGATAGCCGGCGATGGTGCTGTATGGGCAGCCACTACTTCCGGCTTATACCGCTATCAGAACAACGTGTTCACCACCTACCTGGATTATTTGAACGGCGCACCCTGGGATTTTGACCTTATACCCGATGGCAGAATTTTATGCGGCGGTTCACAGCCATTCATTTTTAATCCTGCTGATCAAACAAGCACTGTTATTAATACTACTGCATTTGCCTATGGCATGTCGCGCGTATTAGTGGTAGACAGCAACCATTTCGTTTTTGCAACCGACCACGCTCAGGTTTCTTTTATTACTGACACTACCGAAACCGACACACTTGAGCTTTATGCTATGGCTATGGATTTACAAATGCACAATGGCAAACTGGTTGTGCTTAGTAACGATACGCTGTTAGAACTGAACAACAATAACTGGAATGTAATTGATATGGGCGAGATTGTTTCTGCATTTAAAGTGCAGGGCAACAGCATTAGCGGCGGTTCAATTACAGATGGCGGTAAACTTATGATCAACGACCTTCAGAATCCGGTTCAAAAAATCGGCATACGCCGTAGCACTATCACTGATAACTGGATACACGGTATTAACCCTACATCTAATGGCGACCTGCTGTTGGTTGGTGGCGAAAAACTGGTGAAATACCATCACGATACTCATTTGTTTGAGGACGCCTTCCCTTCATTACCTGCATTCAGCGTACAGGATGCTATTGAGGTTAACGGCAAATACTATATAGGCACTTCTTATAGCTACCTATACCAATACAGCACCGCCAACGGTTGGCAGCAACTGGGTAATGGAACACTGCCAAGTGCTGAGGTTGATCATTTAACCAGCGACGCCCAGGGCAACATTTGGTTTACCGGCCCGGGATATTTAGCCAAATACGATGGCAGCTACATTACTGTTTACGACCATAACAACAACGCTAACTTTACTACCAACCTTTACACCCGTGCCGTACACTACGATCAAACACGCGATGCCGTATGGGTAGCCACTTACGATGGCATATTTAAATTACAGGGTGGCAGCCTTTATTTTTATAACGACAACACCCCCGGCATACAGCAATACTATGATGCTATAGAGGCTATTGAAGAAGATGCCTCACACAACATTTGGTTTGGCACAGTATATGGCGCCGTATTAAAATTTGACGGCACCAGCTTCAGCACTTTGCTGCTGCCGGAAAACGTAGGCAACCAGTTTGTAAGCGATATTGCCTTTGACGGTAACGTTATGTATGTAAGCGATAACCTGCACGGTATTTGGAAATACGAGAACAATACCTGGGATAGCCTTACCATTCATAACTCTCCGCTTAGCTCTAACTTTGTTACCTCCTTATACCTTGATGCCGACGGCAACCTTTGGATAGGTAACCTAAGCTATGGGGTAGACGTTTACAACAAAAACGGAACCTCAATAGGTATTAAAGAGAATGGCAACTCCTTAAACGGAATGGTATATCCTAACCCGAGCAACGGCAACTTTACCATTCAGTTACCTGAAGCAGAAAGAGCAGAAATAAGCATCTACAATGTAGAGGGCAAGCTTATTCAGCAATATACAAGCACCCTGCAAACCACCGAAATTAAGCTAACAGGCAACGAAGCCGGCTTATATTTCGTTAAACTAAAAACGGACAAAGCATCGCAAACGATAAAATTGGTTGTCCGTTAATGCCCCGTTCTTTTCCTTGTGCCTTATAATCCCCGGCGCCCTGCCGGGGATTTTTTTTATTCCTCGGTAAAGCCAATGGTATCGGGCTTTATGCCGTATATAATTTTCCAGAGCGGCTGCACATTGTAAACGTATTTATTAAACCTGTTGGAGAGTATGATAATAGAGGTAGTGTCCTGTATGTTACGGTAAAACACCGTGTTGTTTCCGTGCCACCAACCGTTGTGGTAAACCAACCAACTGCTGTCGGGCTTTTGCATTAACCTCCATCCATAGCCATAATTTCTTACTCCCGGCTTTTCAAAGCTTCGTGGCTTATAAGCTTCCTGCATCATTTCCTGGCTAAGCAGCTTACCGTCGTAAAAAGCTTTATCCCACAAAAACATATCATGCACGGTGCTGTATAAACCCTTATCGCCCACAACACCATCAAAACAATCATCGTGTTGTATTTCCCACTTGCTGTTATAACTAATGGCAATCTTACGTTGGCTGCTGTCGGTTACGTCATAAATAAAAGAATGCTGCATGCCCAGCGGCTCAAAAAAAGTTTCGCGCATAAAATCAGGGAACCGCTCGCCTGTAACTTTTTCGATAATTGACGCCAGCAAAAGATAGTTGGTGTTACAGTATTCAAACTTTTTATCGGGTTTGGCATAAGCAGCCGGTTTCTCCTTAATCATTAAATCAATTACCTGCTGGTTGTTCAAATACTTTCCCTTATCGCATTTGCCACTGCAGAAATACAGATAATTAGGCAGGCCGGAACGGTGGCACAATAGCTGCTCTACCGTTATCCCTTTATAAGGTAACTGCGGAAAAAACTTAGTTATCGTGTCGTCAAGCGCTAATTCTCCATGCTCAATACACCATAAGGTTGCAGTGGCCGTAAAAGTTTTGGAAACTGAAGCCAGTTGAAAAGCATTGGTATCCGTCATCAGGTTTTTGTTGCGGTAGTCGCAGTATCCGTAGCACTTTTCAAACACCGGCACTCCTTTTACCGAAATCAGCACGCTGCCGCTAAAACCACTCTCTAAACTTCGGTTGGTAAAAAATGTATCTAATGAATGATACAGCGCCTTATTCAGGAAATCAGTGGTATCCACTTTAATCGGTGCCGGCTTTTTCCGGAAAATGGTTTGCATGTCTTTTCTATCCAGCAACAACAAAACACCGCTGATTATCAATATCCCCAAAAGAATAAAAACCACTTTTTTCACGTTCGGAAAATACATTTTTAGAACAATTTTAAATTAACAGCCGAAAACCTTGCCAGGCAAGGGTTTCAAGAGATAATAAAAAAATATATTGCGAAATGTTTGGTTGAATGAAACAACCATCCTTATCTTTGCCGCGTTAAAAATCAAAAGAAAAACAAAAGATGAATCGCAAACACGCATACCAGTTACCGGTCTTTGGCACCTCGCTGAAGGGAGATAATGGCCGTGTTTGGGGCTTTCGTAAAAGGCAAAGTTGTTGGTGAACAATCAAAAACTTTGTGGAATAATCGAAAGCCCGGCATCAGTAAGCCGGGCTTTTTTGTTGCTATTAATCAAATAATTGCCACCATGGCGCAATGGTATTTCTGAAAACGTTATACCGCGTGCCGGGCGGCATAAGGAATAAATTTATAAACCACAAAAACCATTGCTATGAAACAGAGTGAAGAGTTCAGAAAGTTATTCTTAACGAATACCGACGACACGGGAAGATTCACAGTAACTTCTTTCCGCACCGGCAGAACGTACTTTGTTGAGCCTATTGGCTATACAAGGACTGCATTTGGCGATGTTAACCCTGCTACAAAAAAAGTAGAAGGCAGCTATGGTGAAAAATATCGCGGCTCTATTGAGGCCAGTGAATCGTTAATAGTTAAAGAAAACGGCTTTGATGAAATATACGAAACCGGTGTGGGTTGCAGCCCTTACAGTAAAATTTGGGAAATAGATGCACAGTATCCCGATAAAGCGTAAGAACTCAACAAAACAGAAAGTTATGAATTGGCTGAACAAAACAGGAGCACCTAACCAGGCGCAGCAACATGCAGGCCTAACTGCCCGCATGTGCTATGGGTTTATTGTTTCTGCGATAAATATCGGGGTCAGGTTTAATTGCACGGCATAGGTAATCCCTTTGCGTTCAAAAAACCCGACCCGTAACAACCGGTCGGGTTTTTTGTTGCCCACCCGCAACGGTTGCCAAACAAGCGGCAGCAGTAACAGTTAATGCAAATGCTATGCAAACAATTACAAAATCGCAGCAGCCCGGCCCAATACCCGGTATCGCTAAAAAACTTATCTGCATTATCAGCAGCTTGTTATCGTTTGAAATAATAAGAAGTGTTGAAAAACAGAAGCAGCAAAGGTTGTTTGAAGCAGGCCTTTTACTGTAACAATCAAAATTGCTAAAGTGAGTTTAAGGCTCCGGAGATAAAAGCTCTACAGCGGGGATTGAGAGGCAGGCGGGAAAGTGTTATACGTCAAATTAAACAAAAAAATGATAAGAAAAAACAAAAAAACAAGGCGGCGGGCTATAGCAGGTTAATGGGCTACTCCTTTACCTGCAGCCCACCGCAGGAAAAGGAGGTACTATATGACAACCTATACTATCGCATTGCTGGTATTAACCTTCAGGGCCGTTGCCGCTATTGTTCGTTACTACAATGAACAGGCTTACGACAACAAGCCGGTTACAGGTGAGCCGGTTACAACAATTGCTCCAACACCCGGTGGGGTTTCCGGCTAAAAAAGGCGTGGGCGGCAAAAACGCCGCCTTCGCCTCTTTTAACAAAACTGTTACTTTCTTAAAACCCTGGCTTACAATAGGCACAAGGTTTGCGTTGTTTTAAAGGGGCGAAAAATTCTTAATTCTGTATTGCGAAAGCGTTAATTAAACGCCTATAATAGCCGACACACTTTTTTAGAATAAAAACAAGCAGAGATAATGGATACTTATGTTGATGATATGATTTTGCAGGCAGATCGCCTGTTTGACGATGGAGAATATGCCGAAGGCAGAAAAATTCTGGAAGAGATTCTGGAAATGGAGCCTGACTGCGGACGCGCACATAATCACATTGGCTGGCTGTACTATTATAAGCTGGATAATTACCGGAAAGCCGAGTATCACTATAAACTGGCGCTTAAATTTTCACCTAAATATCCTGCTACCTGGATAAACTACGGCAACTTCTTAAACTACCTTGGCCGTTTTCAGGAATTGCAAAAGCATGTGGATTTAGCCATGCAAGTGCCCGGCGTTAGTAAGGCCGTTATGTATAACCTTTTAGGCCAGGCCCACGAAGCTGAAGGTTTATACCGGGAAGCCGTAAATTACTACTACGAAGCTTATATGAAGGCGCTCAACAAAAACGACTACAAACTATTCTTAGAGAATTTTAACCGCGCAAAAGACAAAACCAGCTTTTGGGGAAGGGTTAAACTGTTTTTTGCCAAAACAAAAGAAGCTGCGGCTGCTAAAAAGCAGTAAGGTGTTATTGAACTGAAGCTACGTTCTCAAACGTTTTAAGCTGGTTCAACACTTCCCAAACGGGCTGGGTCCAGTAATTGTTATTGTTGGCCTTATTGCCTAATACTATTACTGTGTAACCATCATCAAGGTCGCGCGCAAAAACGTTATTGCTGCCATGCCACAAGCCGTTATGGTAAATCATATAGCTTTTATCCGGCTGCCTACTCATACGCCAGCCGTAGCCGTAATTCTTTTCCTTTTCTCCGGCAAAGCTGTATTTATCCAAACTGCGCGGTTTGTAGGCCTCTTCCAGGCTTTCAGCGCTTAAAACTTGCCCGTTGCGCAGGGCGTTATCCCACTTCAGCATGTCTTCCACTGATGAATAAATACCCTTGTCTCCTACCACTCCGTCATAAATATTCTCTTTCCATACAGTACCTTTTGAGGTATAACTTGTGGTACCGCGTGGTGCTGTTGAGTCAAGCGGGTTATAAACAAATGAATCATCCATACCCAGTGGCGCAAAAATAAAGTCGTGCACAAACTGGTGATAGCTCATAGCAGTAACCTGCTCAATTATCGAAGCAAGCAACACATAATTTGTATTGCAATACATAAACATATGGTCGGGCTTGCAGCGGGCCGCTGGCTTCATTACAGTAAAATAGTTTATTACATCCTGGTTGGTGATATACTCGGCCGTTTTGGTAAAATATTCCTTAGGAAAAACGGTATAGTCAGGCAAGCCAGTGCGGTGGCACAACAATAAGCGAACGGTTATACCCTTGTACGGAAAGTCAGGAAAGAATTTTTGGATAGAATCATCCAGCGAAAGAAAACCTTGTTCAGCCAACATCATTACGGCAGTACCGGTAAATGTTTTAGAAACAGAAGCTAACTGAATGGGTGAGTGCACGGTCATGGCCTCGCCTTTACCGAAATCGCCAAAACCAAAAGCATTTTCATACAAAGGCACTCCATTTTTTGCAACTAATACAGCACCGTTAAAATGGTCGTTTTTTACACGCTTGCGGTAAAAGGAGTCGATAATATCAGTAGCCTTCATACTGGCCAACTGCATAATATCAAAGCTTTCATCGTTCTGGCATTCCTCTTCTATGCCCGAAAAAATGTTGTTGCCCGGCAGTGCAAATACTGGCAGCGCAACAAACGATAATACTGTAACGATAATGCAGGTAAAGATTCCCGGTAATCTCATGCCTTGGGTTTTATATAAAATCGTCTTCCTTTTTACTTGAAACAGGTCCCTAAGGTTACAGGTAAGTATAGGGTAATTGCAAAAATTACCCTATGAAAATCAGCAAATTAGCTAACTTTCAGCTCTCTTCTTTCCCGGTTTCCCCTTCAGGAACGCCCAAATAAAATACAACTGCTTCAAAAATGCTATACCTCAGGCTGTTAAAGAAGTCCATTGCCTATTCATTTTTAACAAGTTAGCCGGAGCCTGCCTCAAATAATGAGCAGCTTATCATTTTAGCGCTATGAATAGAAAGGACTGGTGGTGCGGTAACTTGGGTATAATCAGGGGTTGTTTAAGGGAGCTTTACCCGGCAACTACCGGTAAACTTGCCCCTCTGAAAATAGCAACGTAGTGGGTAATGGTACCCGCAAGCACAAAGCAGTGCCAAACAGCGTGATGGTATTGCAGTTTCTTCCAACGGTAGAATATTACGCCGGAGGTGTAACAAAGTCCACCAATAGCCAGCCAATACCAAACTTCATTAGGCACGTTATGTATCAACGGCTTTATAATAAACACGGCCATCCAGCCCAATGCCAGGTAAAGTATAAGGGAAAGCGTTTGATATTTACCCGTTAAAAACAACTTCTTAATAATACCGAGGGCAACTATGCTCCACATCACCGTTAAAAAAACTGTTGATGTAGAATGGTCAGTATAACGGTAAACAACAGGTGTGTAGGTTCCGGCAATCAGTAAAAAAATGCTGATGTGGTCCCAAACACGCAGGGCCTTCTTTACGCGCTCGCCTTTTGCTGCATGGTACAAGGTAGAAGACAAATACACCATCAACATACCGAAGCTGAAAATGGACACTGCCCAAATGCCATTGACAGGTTCATTTTTAGACGTAAGCATTATCAGAAAAGGCGTGGCCACCAGGCAAAACACAACCCCTGCCCCGTGGGTTATAACGTTGGCTATTTCTTCCTGCGGCGTTTGTTTGCGGTCGCTCATTGATGAAAAAACGAATTACAATTTAGAAAATTGCACGTGCAATTTCAATAGTGGCCTCGCTACGGCTCATAGTGTAATAGTGCAGGCAAGGCACTTTGGCAGCCTTCAATTCTTTTGACTGCTGAATGGCCCATTCTATACCAACACGCTTAACAGCTTTATCATCCTTGCATTTTTCCACCTCTTCGGCTAACGCTTCAGGTATATCAATATGGAATATTTTGGCAAGCGTATTCAATTGCGTTTTTTGTGCAATGGGTTTTATGCCCGGTATAATCGGAACATTAATACCTATTTCGCGGCAGCGTTTTACAAAATCAAAAAACTTTTGATTGTCAAAAAACATCTGCGTTACAATATAATCTGAGCCGCAATCCACCTTATGCTTTAACCACTTCAAATCGGCACCAAGGTTAGGGGCTTCAAAGTGTTTCTCAGGGTAACCTGCTACACCAATACAAAAATTGGTTTTCATTTCATTCTCGGTCTCTTCGTGCAAAAAGCGGCCTTTGTTCATGTTAGCCACCTGGGCTACCAGGTCGCTCGCATAGCGGTGCCCAAACTTACTTGGCGCGCTGCTTTTGGGGTTTTTGTCAGAATCGCCTTGTAACAGAAGCACGTTGTTAATGCCCAAATAATGCAAAGTAAACAGCGCATCCTCGGTTTCCTCAGGCGTAAAGCCCCCGCAAACCAGATGTGGAACTGTATCCACATTAAAACGGCCCTTAATAGCAGCACAAATGCCCACAGTGCCGGGCCTTTTGCGCAATGGCACTTCTTCCATCAATCCATCGGGGCGCTTCTTGTAGATAATTTCTTCGCGATGATAAGTGACATCAATAAAAGGCGGTTTGAACTCCATTAAGGGTTCAATAACACTTAACAAATCGTCAATGGTTTTGCCTTTTTGAGGGGGTAAAACCTCAATACTAAAAAGTGTGGAAGAGGCGTTACTTAAGTGATCGGTTACTTTCATCGGGCAGCAAATGTAAGTGCGTAAGCTGAATTAAACAGGGAAAAATGAATAGAGTGAAAAATAAAATGCGATGTTATGAAAAAGTTGATGTTAATGATAGGGGCATTTTTGTTTTGCATGTACACATATGCCCAACCACAGGTATTACTGGGAATGCGCGTCGGTTCAGGAGTTATGTTAACCCGGAATCAACTTCGCTCATTTTCAACCACTGAGGGAACGCGTGATATTTTAGGCAACAGGAGCAATTGGTCAATTACAGCCAAAGGAGACGCTTTGGTTGGCTTAGGACGCTTCCGTTTTGGATACCGTTTCCTGTATAACTATTCAAAAAACAAAGGACAGGAAACATTCTATCCGCTTGTAAACAACTCCATTGATTATGACCGTATGACGGCCTATTTTGATAAGGCCAGCGTGCACACCTTTGGGCATTATGGCGTATTAGAAATTGCTATAGTTAACACCAGGCATTTTGCACTTACCCCCGGTTTAGCCATAGGTGGCTATATGGGCTATGTAAAGGATGCCAACGGCAACAAAGTGCGCTTTAGCGATATTGTAAAGTACCGCTTTACTATTGGGGCAGAGCTTAATGCTGAGGTCAAGATAAACCAGGTTTCAATTGTGTTTGGCCCTAACTACTACATGTTTAACCGCCAAGATAAATTTAATGCCGACTGGAAACAATATGCGCACCTTATAGGTGGCGATGTGGGAGTGAGAGTTAACCTTGTGAAGCGCAAATAAAAGTTTGTGGATTTTGGTTAACGCTGCCATCTATTCTTTCGATAAGTAAAGTAATAGGTGGCAGTAGTGTGTAAGTTAGAGCTACTACTGCAACAGTAAGATTTAGGCAGATTTGGGATAGGCCAATTGGCTATTCAGCCCCGGAAACCCCTATTTTTGAGTCATCAAATTATTGTTCAGCATGAAAAGACTATTTCTTGTTCCGGCCCTGCTATTGTGTACTTTAATTTCACAAGCCTATAACAAATACGAATTCCTGCTCGGCCTTCGTGGCGGTGTGGGAGCCAGCCTTTATCGCTATCGTGAGATAAATACCAATTACGGCAGCTTTACCGGCAACGCTACACTTCTAAGTAATGGCATCGCCATCCCGGCCAAAGGCGAAGTACTCTTTGGTGTAAAGGGCTTTCGTATGGGTTACCAGTTCAGCTACACGCATGGTATCTATAAAAACTTTAAGCGCGATTTGGATAACAACCCTCCGGGAGTAGACGATTATGTAGACTCTGCCCAAAATTGCCGCCGGAATTTGTTTGCACACTTTTTCCTGATGGAATACTCCATTCCGATAGCTGCCAGGGGGCAGTGTTTAATGGCCACAACTCCGTTTTTCGGTATAGGCAGTTTTGCCGGAACTAAAGTTGATTATGATGCAAACGGAGAGGCAGTTAAAAAGGTTTATTACAAAGAAATTCTGAAAAAGAGGTCGAAACTTGCGCTAACCGCAGGCCTGGGTTTTGAATTTACCGTACGCAGATTTTGCTTTATGCTTGCACCCACCTACACGTTTTACCGGTTTAAGCCAAACGATTACTCTGAGGATCACGGAGGCATTCACCAGGTTACGCTGGACCTTGCCTTTAGGCTTAACCTCATAAAGCCGCGTTACTAATGTTGCAACTTACATTGCGGTATACTATATTTGCATCAGCTCTTTGATTTAATTCTTATCAAGAAAGACTGAGGGACAGGCCCGTTGAAGTCTTAGCAACCTACCCGCCCAAACGGCAAGGTGCTAACTCCTGCTCTGCTTATGCAGAGATAGATAAGTTGAGATTTTTCTCCTCTTAAATACAGGTTTTCTTGATAAGTGTTATTGAAGGGCTTCAATAAGAAGAAATAGGTATGTCTGTTAAACAACAATTAAATGATTTAGCCGCTAAGCGAATCCTGGTAATGGATGGCGCCATGGGCACTATGATTCAACGCTATAAACTAAGCGAGGACGACTTTCGTGGCGAGAGATTCAAAAGCCACGGCCATGATTTAAAAGGCAATAACGACCTGCTGAACATAACCCGCCCGGATATTATTGAAGCCATACACCTGCAGTACCTGGAAGCCGGCGCTGATATTATTGAAACCAATACGTTTAGCGGCACCTGGATAGCGCAGGCCGACTATAAGCTGGAAAGCGCTGTTTATGATATTAATTACCAGGGTGCTTTGTTGGCTAAACAAGCAGTTGCCACCTATAAGCAAAAGAATCCCGGGGCCACACCATTTGTGGCCGGAGCCTTTGGCCCTACTAACCGCACAGCCTCTCTTTCCCCTGATGTAAACCGACCCGGTTTTCGCGCTATTACCTATGATGAATTGGTAAATGCTTATGCAGAACAAACACGGGGTTTAATTGATGGAGGAGTGGATATCCTTTTGGTTGAAACCATTTTTGATACACTAAATGCAAAGGCTGCCCTTTTTGCTATTGCCCAAGTACAAAAGGAAAAGGGCACCGATTTGCCTTTGATGATTTCGGGAACCATTACAGATGCCAGTGGCAGAACCTTAAGCGGACAAACCCCGGAAGCATTTTACATTTCAGTTGCTCATGCGCAGCCTTTCAGCGTTGGTTTAAACTGCGCACTTGGCGCTAAAGACATGCGCCCGCACATTGAGGCCATAAGCAAAACCGCCCTGTGTTACGTAAGTGCATACCCTAATGCAGGTTTGCCTAATGCCTTTGGCGGTTATGATGAAACACCCGAAATGATGGGCGAGGCCTTGGAAGATTTTGTAAAAAGCGGCTTCGTAAACATTATAGGTGGCTGCTGTGGCACTACCCCTGAACACATTAAAGTGTTTTCGGCTGTTGCCAAGAAGTATAGCACAAGGCAGTTGCCCAAACCAATAAAGTTTACACGATTAAGCGGCTTAGAGCCCGTAACCATTACCCCTGAAAGTAACTTCGTAAACGTAGGCGAGCGCACCAACGTAACAGGCTCGGCTAAGTTTTTAAAGCTTATAAAAGAAGATAAGTATGACGAAGCGCTTAGCGTAGCTAAGGAACAGGTAGATGGCGGGGCCCAGATAATTGATATAAACCTGGATGAGGGAATGATAGATGGCAAAGAAGCCATGGGCAGATTCCTTAACCTGGTAGCCAGCGAACCGGACATTGCCCGCGTGCCGATAATGATTGACAGCAGCAAGTGGGAGATTATTGAGGAAGGCCTTAAGCGCATACAGGGCAAGGGTATCGTCAACTCAATTTCATTAAAGGGTGGCGAAGAAGAATTTTTACGCCAGGCGCAATTGGTAAAACAATACGGCGCAGCTGTAATTGTAATGGCTTTTGACGAGCAGGGCCAGGCCGACTCTTATGAAAGACGGATTGAAATTTGCGAACGGGCCTATAAGTTGCTTACAGAAAAACTGCAGTTCCCTGCGGAGGATATCATTTTTGACCCCAACATCTTTCCGGTTGGTACGGGCATGGAAGAGCATAGGCAAAATGCCATTGATTTCTTCCGCGCTACAAAATGGATTAAAGACAACCTGCCGCATGCACATGTTAGCGGCGGCGTAAGTAATGTATCGTTTAGCTTCCGGGGCAACAATACCGTTAGAGAAGCAATGCATTCTGCCTTTTTGTACCACGGCATTAAGCATGGTATGGATATGGGCATTGTAAACCCAAGCATGCTGGAGGTGTATGATGATATACCTAAAGATTTATTAGAGCACGTTGAAGACGTTTTACTGGATCGCAGAGATGACGCCACTGAACGCTTAATGGCATTTGCCGAAACGGTTAAGAAAAAAGACAAGAAAGACGATACCGCCGAATTAGCATGGCGTAATGGCACTGTGGAAGAGCGCCTGTCTCATGCCCTTGTGAAAGGCCTTGTGGATTTTATTGACGTTGACACCGAAGAGGCTCGCCAAAAATATGGCCGGCCGCTGCATGTTATTGAAGGCCCGCTTATGGCCGGCATGAACATCGTTGGCGATTTATTTGGCAGTGGTAAAATGTTTTTACCACAGGTAGTTAAAAGCGCCCGTGTAATGAAAAAAGCGGTGGCTTACCTGCAGCCATTCCTGGAAGCTGAAAAAGCAGCTAATGCCGATACTTCAGCGGCAGGTAAAATTTTGCTGGCTACCGTTAAGGGCGATGTGCATGACATCGGTAAAAACATTGTTGGTGTAGTGCTGGCATGTAACAATTACGAGATTGTGGACCTTGGCGTAATGGTTAGTGCCGATAAAATTTTGCAACGCGCTAAAGAAGAAAATGCGGACATAATCGGCCTCAGTGGCCTGATAACTCCATCGTTGGATGAAATGGTGCACGTTGCTGCCGAAATGGAAAGGCTGGGTTTTGATAAGCCTTTGTTGATCGGCGGTGCCACCACCTCAAAAATACATACAGCCGTTAAGATAGCTCCTGTTTACAGCGGCCCGGTTGTGCACGTACTGGATGCTTCTAAAAGCGTGGCAGTTTCTTCAGCGCTGTTGAGCGATGACCAGAAAGCTGCGTTTGTAAAAGGTATTGGCGAAGAATACAACGAAATGCGCAATAGCCACGCCCGCCGTAGGGCAGATGTTGAATTGATAGCGCTGGAAGAAGCACGTGCCAACAAATACAAAATAGAATGGGCTACCGAAAAAATTGCAATGCCCAATTTTATTGGTGTTAAGGTATTTGATGATTACTCTATTGAAGAGCTTGCAAAGTACATTGATTGGAGCCCCTTCTTCAGCACTTGGGAAATGAGCGGCATTTACCCGCGTATTTTTGAAAGCGAGAAGTATGGCAAAGAAGCCCGCAAAGTATTTGATGACGCGCAAGCCCTGTTAAAAAAGATAATTGCTGAAAAATGGATCAGCGCAAAAGCGGTAATTGGAATTTTCCCTGCAAACAGCGATAACGAAGGCATAGAAGTACGCGACCAAAAGGGCCACCTGCTAACTACTTTTAACCAGTTAAGGCAGCAAACGAAAAAGAATGGGCAACCCAACATTTGCCTTAGCGATTTTGTGGCGCCTAAGGATTCAGGCATACAGGATTACATGGGCGCTTTTGCTGTAACTGCCGGCATTGGTATTGAGAAGTGGATTGAGAAATTTGAAAAAGATCATGACGACTACCACAGCATAATGCTTAAAGCCTTGGCGGACCGCCTTGCTGAAGCTTTTGCTGAAAGAATGCACGAGCGCGTGCGCAAGGAGTTTTGGGGCTATGCCGCTAACGAACAGCTAAGCAACGACGAATTGATCCATGAAAAATACCAGGGCATACGTCCGGCACCGGGTTACCCCGCCTGCCCCGACCATACAGAGAAGCCGCTGATTTGGCAACTGCTGGATGTAGAAAAGAATACCGGCATCACCCTTACAGAAAGTAATGCTATGTATCCTGCCGCCTCAGTAAGTGGTTTTTACTTCGCATCGCCGCACAGCAAATATTTTGGCGTAGGTAAAATCGGCAAGGACCAGGTTGAACACCTGGCAAAGGCCAAGGGCCTTTCATTCAAAGAAATGGAAAGATGGCTAGGCCCAAACCTGGGATATTAATGCATAAAAACACCCTGGCAAAATACATGATGAGCTGCTTTTAAAAAAGTAGCTCATCTTTGTTTTAAGTGGCTGCCTTCTCTGTTATTATAGAATCACTCGTTAACTGCCCAAAGCAAAGGCTGTGGGAGCATGTTACGCAAATGCAAAACGTAAATGCTGAGTTAATGCCCTATGTGCGCATGACCTATCCTGATGATAAAAAGGAAATTGGCAGTAATAATGTTCCCCTTAA
>CAZUHU010000014.1:1629-6374 GCA_964620645.1 uncultured Chitinophaga sp. | reverse complement strand
TAAATTTTTTATCTAATTGCTTACATTCAACTAATGAAATTGCTGCGCCTTGTAACGGCTTTGTGCCTTTTTTTCTGCCTGCCTAGGGCAGTTGCGCAGCCCATGTTTTTCGAAACCCTGAACATTAAAAACGGCCTTAGTAGTAATGAGGTACTTTGCCTTTTTGAAGATAAACACCACTTGCTTTGGATAGGCACCCGTGATGGACTCAATAGCTTTGATGGCCGCCGTTTTGAGGTTTACCGCAATAATCCGGAGGATACGAACTCACTGTCGGGCAATATCATAATGGATATAGCGCAGGATGACGATAGCATATTTTGGATTGCCACTCAGGATGGAGGGCTTACCCGTTTCGACCCCAGGGCAATTGGCAATAAACAATTCCGGCAATTCCGCCATAGCCCTGATGATTCTACCTCCATTGCCACTAACCGGCTACGCTGCCTCTACAATTGGGATAGCACCTACCTGCTGATTGGTTCGGAGTCGTTCACCGGTATTTTTTTTAATAAGCATACGGAACAGTTTACTTATTGGCAATATCCTTCGCTAAAGTTTGGACCGCAGTACAGTTCCTCTAAAGCCAAAACCAACAACTGGATACAGCATATTCAAGAGAGA
The DNA here is from genome assembly GCA_964620645.1 of uncultured Chitinophaga sp. Lineage (GTDB taxonomy): Bacteria > Bacteroidota > Bacteroidia > Chitinophagales > LD1 > Bog-950. The sequence goes on along the minus strand of CAZUHU010000014.1, from coordinate 5,750 downwards.
AACGGCTACATATACATGAGCCTGTTAACCAGCGGCAGTTTAATTAAAGCCGAGAAAAGCACAGGCCGCATTGTTACTCTGCATCAAAGTTCGGCTGACGTTACCAGTATAAATAGCTTTTGGGTTGGTGATAACGCCATTTGGATATGCGCCTGGAACCCCGGAATATTTATGCAAGAGGATAAGTATACGGGTACGGCACAGAGAATTTTACCAATAGATGATTTGTTTAATGCCGCATGCGAATTTGAAAAAAACTACCTGTTGGCCGGTAGCCGTAGTTCGGGCCTGTATGTAATTGATAAAAACACCGGCAATTACGGGCACTACCAACGCAGCCTGATAACACCACACACCTTACCCAGCAATAAAATAAGCAGCCTTATGGTGGATAGCCGGGGTATTTTGTGGGTAGGTACCATGGGCGGGCTTGCCAAGTTTGATAAAAACAGTTGGATATTCCGTGAGGAGGAATTTGCAGGCCCCGAGCAGGATTTTTCTATTTATTGTCCTTATCGGTTTCCTGATGGAAGCGTAGCCGTAAACACCACTAAAGGGATGTTTTTATCGGACCCGGTAACACAACAGTTTAAACTACTAACATTTAAAAATCGCGGAAGAACCATTGTGCCGGATAACCTGGTTCCTATGGAGGGCGATAAATACTGGCTTAGTACTGAAATTGGCTTTTATCAATGGAAGAAAGGAAGTGCTGAGATAGATGAGGTAGACGCATATATGGAACATAACGATGCCGATGTATATGAATACAGCGTTTACCAGGTTAAGCAGTTTTTACCTGATGTAGTGAACGGACAGCCGGGTATGTGGATGCCCGTTCTGGGTTATGGAGTTGCTTACTATATCTACTCCTCAGGAAAAATTATTGAATATGCCGGGGACAAACAGCCAGGCATGACTCCCTTGGGCAATTTGCTGAGCCGCCGCATTGCAAGAGATAGTAAGGGCAATATGTGGTTAGCTACCGCTAATGGTTTGTATAAGTGGTCCCGCACCAATAAGCTGGGTCAAAATAATTTTGTAGGTTATGTAAATGAACCCGGCAATAAATCCAGCATACCTTTTAGCGATATAAACGATGTGCACTGCGATGAAAAAGACCATGTTTGGTTTACCGGTACCGGTGGGGCCCTTTGCGAGTTTGATGGACAGAAATTTTACCAATACCTGCCGGAGAACCCCGCTTCCTCGCGTGCCTTTTCTGGCATGCACTGGGATAAGAGCCGTCGCATCTGGATTATTACTAAAAACGGGCTAGAAGTGTTTGACCGTGATGCTAAAAAATTTCTGCACGTAGATGTTAACGACGGCGCACTTAATAACTCAATCTCCGCCTACTTTAGCAATCAACAGGATGGCCTCGTAAGTTTTGTTGCCGGTAACAGATTATTCTCCTTCAGGCCCGAAAGCATGAAGTTTAACTTCAACTACCCCAACCTCTACTTAGCGGGCATGAGTGTTTTTGGAAAAAGCCTGCTACACGAAGCACTACAGGGCAGGGTAGAACTAAAGGCCCGCGAGCGTTTTATAAATTTTACAATAAGTGCAGTGCAGTTTAGCCGCCCTCAAACAGTGCGCTTTCAGTACAAGCTGGAAGGCCTTGATGAAGATTGGATAAACAGCGATGATGGAGAAATAAAATACACCAACCTGCCGTGGGGGCATTTCAAACTTTTGGCAAGGGTAACCAACCCAAGTGGCCATTTCGGTGGCGAGAAGGTATTGGCTGATTTTGTAATTGCCACGCCATTTTATGCCACATGGTGGTTCATTCTATTATGCATTATTACTATAAGCGGCTTAACTTATGCAGGTTATCGCTACCGGATTAACCAGCTATTGGCGTTGCAAAAGGTACGCAACAAAATTGCCCGCGACCTTCACGATGATATAGGCAGCACGCTGGGCAGTATTTCATTTTTTAGTGAGGCGGCACGCCAGCAATTAGAGCAAAGCAATACAGCAGGCACCGAAAAAATGCTGGGTAAAATTGGGGAAACCAGCCGCGAGATGATTGACAACATGAGCGATATTGTATGGAGCGTAAACCCGCAAAACGATTCCGTAAAAAAACTGGTGGAACGCATGCGGGTATTTGCCGGCGATTTGATTGCGCACTCCACTACCATGCTTCACTTTGAAAGCGACAAGGCAGTGGATGATATGAAACTTACCATGGAGCAGCGGAAAAACGTGTTCCTGATTTTTAAGGAAACCATATACAACAGCGTTAAGTATGCAGAGTGTAAGAACATTTATGTTACGCTGAAAAAGGTTGATGGTAAACTGCGCCTGTTGGTAAAAGATGACGGAAAAGGTTTTGACGTAAACAACTATACCAGCAAAAACGGCAACGGTGTTAAAAACATGAAACACCGGGCCGAAGAAGTAGAAGCCTCTATAAACATTGATTCGGTTATTGGCCAAGGCACGCAAACAGTGGTTGAAATCAATCAATACTCACCAATTAGCAACCCACTGAAATCTTCATCGGGCAACTCCTGGTTGCAAAAACTAATTGCTAAGCTGCCGGCATCCATTGCTGCTTATTTTAAAAAGCGTAGCAGTTAGTCTTCTCATCTCTCCTTTTTCATTTCCCCCACACGGGGGATGGCGTTGCCGAAACAGCCGCCGCATCTTTGCAGTATACAAAGGCAAACAAAAAACAAAACGGACATGAAACTGATTAACGCTCTTAAAACACTTTTTAAACCGGTAGCAGTAATAAAGTATTTATTCTTCCCTTTTATGATGGCTAACGCTGGCGGCAAGGATTTCACCGCAATTATCGGCGCTAACCAAACTATAACCGCCAAAGTTGAAACCGCAAAAGAAACCTGGCTGGGAACAAGCAACGGTTTATGGCACATAAGCGAAAACGGTAAGAACGTTTGCCACTTAACTACTACCAATTCTGTTATGCCTTCTAACCAGGTTACCGGCATTTGCACCACACCCGATGGCCACATGTATGCCTCAACCAACTGCGGCATCATTCATTTTGATGGCTACACTTATAATGTAATCACCACTGAAAACGCAAAGCTGCCAACCAATAACATAAGCGGCATTGCCTGCGATAACAGCGGTTACATATGGCTGGCAACTAAAACAAACGGCCTTGTGATGCTAAAAGGTTTTAAAACATGGGCTATAACTACCAGTAATTCTATACTAACCAGCAACGGCGTAAGCAAAATAGAAAACGACCAATGGGGAAATGTAATAGTAAGCCTGGATAACAATATGATGATTGCAATTAGCGATGACGGCATGACCGCCATTCAACAACCGGTGCTGCCCGATGTTATTGCTACTAAAAACTAATTTAAACAATAGGGGTTTATTACAAGCCTGCGGTCCGGACGACCGTGGGTTTTGTATTAAAGGCCCCTCTCAAAAACAAAGCCCTGATTTCTAACTAATCCTTTATTAAATTCGAAACGCTATGGCAAAAACCCGCATTACTATTTTCGACGATAACAAACGCTTTCGCGAATCTATCGGCGTATTAATTGAAACTTCAGCCGACCTGGAACTGGCCGGCAGCTTCCCCGATGTATTAACGGTTAAGGACAATGTAGAAGAAACCTCCCCTGATGTAGTATTAATGGATATTGATATGCCCAGTGTAAATGGCATTAGCGCTGTGCGCACTATAAAGGAGAAGTTCCCTACACTTCCTGTAATTATGCTTACATCTTTTGATGAGGACGACAAAGTGTTTCAGTCCGTTTGTGCAGGCGCCGTGGGGTACCTTTTAAAAAACACACAGCCTCAAAAATTATTAGAAGCCATCCGCGAAGTTCGTGAAGGCGGAGCCCCTATGACCCCCAGTATTGCCCGCAAAGTGATGTTTCACTTTCAGCAGCAAAATGCACCCAACCCGCAGGCAGATTACGGCTTAAGCGACCGCGAAAAAGATGTTTTGGCTTTGCTGGTAAAAGGCTATGCTTTAAAAATGATTGCGGACGAACTGTTTGTTAGCCGCGAAACGGTTAAAACGCACGTTAAAAACATATACGCAAAACTTCATGTAAGCTGCGCCGCCGAGGCCGTTGCCAAAACCCTGCAGCAAAAGTTGTTGGGGTGAGCATCTC
>CAZUHU010000014.1:0-1619 GCA_964620645.1 uncultured Chitinophaga sp. | reverse complement strand
GCACTTACACAATACGCCTGGCGGAATGTTCCAGTTTTCAAAAGCTTTATTACCTGCTGTTAAAAAGGCATATATCTTTACGGCACAATAAAACATTATGAAAAACAAACTTTTACTTCTCCTTTGCGTTTTCCTGGCAGGGGTTGCTCGATCGCAAACTACGGTAGTTATTAAACCGGATTCTGCTCATGCCTACAACGCGCAGGTAATTGATTATCCTGGCTTATTAAACTCCAATTACGGCAACTATACCGTAATGGCTGCTCATATATGGACCAACGGTAGCACCACATGGCATATGCGTAGTTTCATAAAATTCGACCTCTCAGCTATACCGGCAAATGCCGTTATTCTTAGCGCCACCCTGGACCTTTATGCAGATGACCCTACCACTACGTTTTCCGGCAATCCCTCTACTCCTATGAACGGCAGTAACAATGCTTGTACTGTTCGCAGAATTACACAGCCATGGAACGTTTCTACCATAACATGGAACAATCAGCCTTCGGACACCTCTATTAACCAGGCAATTTTACCTACAAGCGTTAATACCAGCCAGGACTATTTAGGAACCGATGTTAGGGCTATGGTTCAGGACATGTTGCAATATGGTAACTATGGCTTTAAGATCACTCCTGTTGCCACAACTCCCAGCAATTCTATGATTTTTAGGACGAGCACAAATGCTGATACAGCGTCAAGACCTGTATTGACCGTGGTTTACACCCTTGACTCTGTTTACGCCGATTTAGGACCTGATAAAAATGCCTGTGCAGGCAGCACTGTAGTATTAAATGCTGTAAATGGTGGAGGTTATCCTCCTTTTTCCTATAGCTGGACAGCTATTGGTGATACATTAAGCTGCACCAACTGCAAAACTCCTTCAGCTACTATAACCCAGAACTCAACGTTTATTTGCACCATAACAGATTCGCATAACAGTGTTTCAACAGATACTGTTAACTATACACTTTCGGGTGGAGTAAATCAGTTACAAGCTTCGTTTGTTAACAGCAATATTTCTTGTAGTCAACCTATAGATACTACCATTGCCACAGTTACCGGTGGTGTTCTGCCTTTAACTTATCAATGGGGTGATGGTTTTTCTTCCAATGGAGGAGATAATGAAATGCACTACTATCTTCAGAGCGGTTCTTATATTGTTGAGATCACCGATTCTACCGGTTGCAGCATTTCTGTTCTTAACAACATTACAAACTCAACGGTTGGCGTTAGTCTGGCACAAGCAGTTAAACCTATATGTGCTGAGGATACAACAGGAAGCATTTCTCTTACCGTAACCGGTGGAACGCCTCCTTATCAATATCATTGGGTAACCGGTCAAAACACCTCTTCTCTAACTAATATAACTGCAGGATCTTATAGCGTTACGGTAACTGACAACAACGGTTGTTCATCGTTGTTTTACCACAACTTGATGCCTGATAATGACGCATGGGGTTATTATGTTTACCTGGATCCGACCAATGCTAACTGTGGCAATAACGGCAGCGTTGAGGCTACAGTAGCTAATGGCGTGGCGCCCTAGAGTTATGCGTGGACCACCGGCGCCACTACCCCCAGTATAAACAGCCTGGGGGCCGGCAAGTAGTCGCTGG
>CAZUHU010000013.1:0-36720 GCA_964620645.1 uncultured Chitinophaga sp. | reverse complement strand
ATGGCAACCGCTTATGGGGCAGGTTTGCGGTTAAGCTTTTGATTAAAAGTGTCAACTTTTTATTTTGGATAAATTGCGCTTAATTAATTGATAATCAAATTATAAAGTCAATTTTTCGGGCAAGGTTGAAATTAAAAAGTGTCAACTTTTGTCAACCATTTTCTAGCACTTAGCGGTTTTGCGCTTCTTGCCGATTACGCCTTTAGCCTCCATCTTCTTTATATAGTCAGTTGCCGAAGGCACTTTGCAGGCGGTGCCACCCATATCCACCATTACCACGCCCATTTCTCTAGCGGTTGCTAGTGCTTCATTAGTCATTTCCGGATAGTAGCCGCCCAGTGCAATTACAAAACCGTTCATGGTATAGCGCACCCGGTTAGGGGCTTTATGTATTTCCTTCTTTACCCTTTGCAGTAAGGCCTTCATCCATTTGGCATCCACCTCTTCGTTAGGGGTAACAGCCAATAGGTTAGATAGAGAAGCCCAACCTGCGGAAGCAACCAATTCGTTCTTGCTGTCAATCCACTCCTTGGCCAGTTCCCAACCATAGGGGCTTTCGGAAGTAACCCAGGGCACACTGTATTCGCTTATCATGTACCAGTAGGCATTCTTTACCCAATGTTGCAACTCCTTTTTTGTCATTTTAGAGCCATCAGCAGCAAGGCCGGCTAAATACATGGCATCGCTAATGCCGGTGTCGTATAGGTCAAGCGCCAGTTTCTGATCGCCTTTTATCTTCTTCAGCACCTTTTTAAGGTCCTCCACCTTAACACCATAAAAGGGCTCTTTAGCGCCATGGTTCATCAGCACCTTTTTTATGGCGGGGCTGCCCAGAGCCTTTAGTTCGTTTAACACTTCAGTAACTGTCATAGCTTGGAAATTTAGGAGTCTTATTGCAGGCGACAAAATAATGCGAAAGCAGCTAACAAGCGGCATGCTAAAGCCAAGGGATTTTTCTTTTATTCGCTACGCGATTTTTCGACTAAATTCGCAGGCTTTGATAATGAGAGGATTTCCCTTCTTCGCCCTATTGCTGTTGTGTTTTTCTTCCTTTGGCCAAAACGCCTACTGGAGTAATAACAACCTTGTTTCTATTAAGGATGGAGCTTATCTATCCATAGTGGGCGATGCTTACAATCAAAACGACGGACATTACAATAACACCGACAGCATTTTTGTAACCGGTGATTGGATACACAATGCGCCTAACCGTTGTTTCGATTCCATCGGAACCGGCTGGGTTTACCTATGGGCGGCTGACCAACGCATACGAGGCAATAGCGAAACGCACTTCCATAACTTAACGCTGCTTAACCAGGGCACTAAGTACGGCGACCTCGATGTGTATGTGGACGGCAACCTTAACCTGACAGACCGCGAGTTTAACATGGACACCAACACCGTATGGGAACTGAACCCTGCTCTTGGCTCAGTACAACGCACCAGCGGTTTTGTAAGTAGTTTAGAAGATGGTGGCCTTTTGCGCCGCACTAACAGCACCGGCGTTTATCTATTCCCGGTGGGTAGTAACTTAGGAACAAGCCGCTACCGCCCGGTGGAATTTGAACCACTGGCTAGTAACCAAAACCACTACAAAGCCCGCTTTGCCAATGTGGACCCCACTGCCGAAGGCTTTGACCGTAACACCCGTTTTCATTTGGTTTGTCAAATCAACCCTAATTGGTATCACCGTTTGTATCACGTAACCGGCAGCGATTCGGCCAACATCACCATTATGTATGATACCGTTGCCGATGGCAGTTGGAATGACATTGTGCATTGGCAGAATTTACCGGAATGGGAATCCATCTTCCGCGATACCATTATAGATGGTAGCCCTTTTAACCGCATCAGCAAGTTTGTGTGGGATAACTACAACTACTCTCCTTTTGCATTGGCTATAACGAGCAAGAGTTTTGCCGTTGCCGGCGTTGATACTTTGATATGGAGAACCGACACCATACAAATTAATGCCTTTGGCGGACAGAATTACTATTGGACACCTGACTACAACTTAAGCTGCGCCGATTGCCCTACACCTTTAGCCTGGCCGGATAGCAATACAACTTACTACTTAACCGTAGAAGATGGCCGCGGTTGTGCCGATTACGACAGTGTGGTAATAATGGTGCGCGATAAGCCCTTTACCCTGTTCTTTATACCTAATGCCATTACCCCTAATGGTGATGGCTACAACGACTACTGGCATATACGCGATTTAGAGCGCTACCCTGACAATGAGGTGCGCATCGTAAACCGCTGGGGAGACCAGGTGTTTTACCAGGCGCCATACCAAAACGATTGGGCCGGAACATGGAACGGCGAAAACCTACCGGGAGCAACGTATTACTATATCATTCATATTAAGCATAACGGGCAGAGCTATGACTTCAATGGTCCGTTAACGGTTATAAGATGATGAACTAATATGCTGGTGTGCCAATGAGATAATTGAAACAACTTTGTAAGGATGTTGCCCACTAGTAAGTTCGGGATTGAAGTATAAAAAGGAGTCTGAGTTGCCGGACATAAAAACAAAGCAACAAGCTGCCATCCTGAGCCTGTCGAAGGGTGACAAGAAAAGAAGCAATTTATGCAGTCTTCGACAAGCTCAGACTGACAAATTGCTGGTAACAAAGAACGTAGATGAGATAACAAATAATGAAAAAAGGGTTACTGATAATTTTAGGTATAGTTTGTTTGCTGGGGGCTAAAGCACAGCAGGTGGAGGAGTTTTCCTTAATACGTGAAAACGCTTTTACGCTTAACCCTGCACTTGCCGGCATGAACGGCTGGATGCACGGCACCGCTACCTTCCGCAAGCAGTTTACTAAAATTGACCAATCGCCTTACACCGCCATGCTGGCAATGGATGGTGAGATATTCAGCAAGAATTTAGGCATTGGCGGCTACCTGATACATGATGTAACAGGGCCAACCGGCAAAAGTGCTATCACCGTTTCTGTTGCCTACCATATCCCTCTTTGGAAAAAATACGGCACCCGTTATTCCAACAAAAGAAGCTATCACAACCTTAGCATAGGCGTATCGCTAACGGCGGTGCAATACCGTTTGCGTGGCGACCAGCTATTGCTGGATAACCCCGGCGATCCGGAACTGTATACTACTAAGGGTTCAAGGATTTTCCCGGATGCCTCAGTTGGTATTTACTACCGTTATAAGGAGAACTTTTATGTGGGCGTATCTGCACCGCAAATAATGGGGTTAAACATTAACTACCGCGGTAACGATGGCTTTGCCAAGATTAAAAAGGTGCAGCACCTGAATATATTATTAGGCGGTAAAATTGAATGGGCGCGCGGCAACTTCAGTATCGACCCCGTTGCCGCATTCCGCTGGGTGAAAGGCGCACCGCCACAAGGCGATGTAGGCTTGCGCTTTGTGATGTATAAGATATTTTGGTTAGGCGCTAATTACCGCAGTTTGAACTATGCGGTGTTTGAAGGCGGCTTCCACGTTAAAAACTATTTCCACCTCTCCTATGCGTACGATATGAATTGCTCTAAGTACCGCCGCGATATAGGCTCCACACACGAAGTAAGCCTGAGCTTTAATATCGACAAAAAGCAGAGAGTATTCCGCGGCAAAGGCCCGGCTTTAAGGTTTTAATGTTTTGAATTGCGTCATGCTGAACTTGTTTCAGCATCTGTTCGCATCAAAAGAAAAAGTTAAGTCTGTTTTAAAAACGAGAAATATAAGATTCCGAATCAAGTTCGGAATGACGATAGTTTTGCTTCACTTCTTCCACTTAATATTGCAACCAATACTGGGGCGTTGCATAGGAGCCACTTCACGGCCTATCCAAATATTATCCAAAGCCAAACGAATATCTTTACCACTTAAAGGTATGTTGTTGCCGGGGCGGCTGTCATCTAACTGACCCCGGTAAACCAGTTTCAGCAATACATCAAAAATGTAAAAGTCCGGCGTGCAGGCTGCGTCATATGCCTTAGCTACCTCCTGGCTTTCGTCATACAAATAAGGGAACGGATAGTTGAGCGCAATAGCCTGCTCTTTCATTTTATCAGGAGCATCTTCGGGATGAGAAACTGCATCATTAGAACTTATAGCTACAAAAGTAAAGCCCTTGTCCTTATAGTCATTTGCCAGGCGAACAAGTTCAGGGTTAATATGCTTTACAAAGGGGCAGTGATTGCAGATAAACATGATTACCGTTCCTTTATCACCCTTTAAATCATGAAGCGAATACTTGTTGCCCGACACCACATCAGGTAAAGTAAAATCGGGGGCGGTAGTGCCCAATGGAATCATATTGGAAGGAGTCAGGGCCATGCTGCAGTTTGTAGGGCAAAGCTAAGCAAATTACCAATCCTTAACCTTAAACTGGCTTATGCAATCTCCGCCTTTAACCGGCGCACCAAACATGGAAACTTCCTCACTTACATTTACTTCCTTACCAGCAACATTCTCCTTAAATACTATTTTATTGTTTGCCGGAATGTTCCAGTCGGTATTCTGTTTGTTCCGGCAGAATCCGTTTCTGAATTCATCTGAAGGATATTTGTACATCAGCAACGACTTTGATATACCATACTTACCCATAAAATAATCTTCGAAGTAGCTAAACGATATGGCCGCATCGTAAGCCATCAGGCAGGTAGCATCTCCGCTGGATTCTGATTCTTTTAGCGCCCCGGTGTTAAAACACATTTGGCCCGTGGCGCCCTTGTTTTGCAAGTCAGCGTAGGTTATCACCTTCTTTGCGTCAACATCATAAATAACCACATTATTAAAATGAAGCCCGAAATCGGGCAAGGGCTTATACTTTACGCTCACATCGCCATTGTGGTGGGTAACCCCGCAGGCGTGGGCAATTTCGTGGCACACCACATTAATTTTATAAAGCGCTTTGTTTTTAATGTTGCCCTGCTTATCCAGTAAAAAACCCGGGGCAATCCAAATGTGGTCCAGGTCCTTCGGCGATTGTAGTTTACCGGCATCACCACCGTGTGCCAATGCCTTTGCCGAGCCGCCTTCACCCAGTGCATCCTCAACGGTACCTTTGTAATCCTTAATCAAAACGCCGTGCTGCTCTCCACCATTAAACGGCGTTATGTTACAGTTCACCAACATCTTATTGGTGTTAATCTCATCCTGCTTAACAAAATTGAGCTTAATGCCGCCCTGCCCGTATTTGGCAGTATAAGTTGTAAAGTTGTTCAACTCCTGCTCACCAATCTGGCTACTGGTATTACATATTATTAAATCCTTATTTCTGCCGCTAAGGCGTTTGGCTGCACCATTGCTTATTATTCCCCGGTATTCCTCGTACAATGTCAATCCATCGCCGTTGTGCTTATTATCGGGCTGCTCTTCAGCATCCCAGGTGGCTGCATAGTTTTTTGCATATATACCCTCATCCACTTCCCACTTATCTCCTATTTTGTTTCCGTTGTCATCTTGGGGTATGCTTACCGTTTTTTCAGCTTTGCCCTCCAGGTGAGCGTCAATATAAACCGGACCGGTAGGCGTATTTATTGTTACCTGCGCACTTATTTTGCCATATGCACCGTTATCTAAACACAAAACGCGAGCAGGACAGGCCGCGCCTTGCTGCGGGCCACTCTTTAGCTCACTAAAACTGTTTACTACCGCATCTTTAGGGGCCTTAGCCACATCAAACCTTAAATCCTCCTGTTCATCTTTAGCATACACCGGAAAATTGGTGTAGTCACCGGCATTACGGCTGCTTTCAAGTTTCCAATCCACCTGGTACATAGTGCCGGACAGATCCTTTGCAGGATTGTCCTTTTCTATCAACTTAATTTTAAAAGCAAGAGCATTACCATATACAGTACTGTTCATTCGGTCAGCTTCTTTGGCGCGCCCGCACGGCAACCAACTTTCGTAATCAGCATCCCTAACATCAGTTGAAGCCCTGTAAGGAATTATAAGTGCATCGTATTTGGTATCGTCATAAGGCGTTAAAACAGCAGTTATGGTAGTAGTGCTTTTTTTCACTATCCCCCTTTCTGCGTCCTTATCGTTTATGGTGTAGTTGGCCGTTATGGTAATCTTGCCTTCTTTTTCAGTAATGCTGGCCCCCTCCTGGTAATTATTTAAACTACTACCAAACATTTCTACATCGTCGCTCTCGCCATTCTGCGCATTGGTATGTATCGCGTACGGCAGGTTCAGGTTAATGGACCAGGTATTGTCATTGGTATTGTAGCTGAAGCTAAAATCCATTGCCTTTTCATTCTTAGTTAAGTCAAGCTTACCGTTAGAATTTGCCGTTTCAGGCTTGCTGCAACCGATGGAGTTGCTGGTGTAATTGTAACTTCCGGAGGCTGTAAGTTGCTCCACGTCGCTTTGCTTAGTAGCCCCCGCGGCATAGGTACCATAAGGGCGGTGCATCAGTACAACAAAGCCGGCATTTATATCATAATGGTCCTTACTGTTAGAGTGTGCGCCGCATGGCCCGCATAAAACGCAATTCTGGGTAATGGTTTCATCTGAGCTGGCCTGAAACTTTACCTGGTATTTTTTGTCGTACATACTTGCCGCCTGCATTGGCGTTAAGGACCCATTGACTACGCTTTCGCCCAACATTATCTTTTGCAGTTCAAGCGCCAAGCGCAGTTTCTCGTTGGGGTCCTGTGTTGCCTCAATTTTCTGCTTATAGTCATCGGCAATTTTCTGGTAATTGCCACTTTGAGCTATACTTGCATAGCCCGTAAAAACAAGAGCAAACAACAGCATTAAATTCTTCCATTTCATAAGCGCGATTTATGTTTGGTGAAGCTGCCCTTGATTTATTCTCGGGCATCTCCGTATTTCCCCAACAAAATTATCGGCGGTGTGTAGCCACACACTCCTACTTAAATAGGATTTTAGGGTAAGTTACCAGACACAGGCTGGCGAATAAACCCACGGAACAGCAAGCCCAACAATTTGATTGTTAGCCGTTTTGGCATTTTGATTACCACTTTTCAGTTCTTTTTCTATATTTGCGCTCCGTAAAAAACGGAATGCACCCATAGCTTAACTGGATAGAGCATCTGACTACGGATCAGAAGGTTAGGGGTTCGACTCCCTTTGGGTGCACGAAAAAGGCAGGTGAAAACCTGCCTTTTTTATTTACAATCAAGCGTTAATCATTTACCATAACTGCGGGTAAATGTCAGGTTTGCAGGCTACCATATAACTGAACAAATTGCTCAACAAGGCGGCGCAGTCCCGATGAACTTCGAAGGCAGGCCATATAGGCTTCTTCTGCTCCATTAATTTTAAGTTGCAGCATTTGCTTTATCTCAGTCTTCAGTTTGCCATTTAACAGCGAGGGGTCATGCATTAATACCGGGCACCAGTTGCGCATAACAAATAGCCCGGTAGCATCATCTGAAGATTTAAGCCCTAAATACCTTTTAAGAGCCGCCAGGCTTTTCTGTTCTGCCGCCAGGCGGTTACCGTTAAACTTTTTGTTTACATACGCCGCATACGCCACACTTAAATCTACGGCATCAAAGTTTACAGGCTTGCCGCCTAAGGGCAAAGCCATTCGCGAATCAGCCAGCTTTTTCAGGGTGCTCTCCGGGGTTCGGTAACCCTTTTGCGCGCTTATTTTTAAGGCCTCTGCTTCGGCAATCATTTTTTGCTCGTGTTTTATAGGCCTGAAACCTAAGTGGTGATAAAGCCAAAACGCCCCTGAATGGATACCATCCTTATTATGCTTGCCTATTTGGTAGGGGTCTACTGAAAAACGCTTAAGACGATAAACTTCCTTATGCAGGTTCATTACACTTTCAAAAACATAGCGCGATTCTCCACCTCTGTATGAAGGGAAAACATTCAACCCTATTCTTGCACTGTCAAACAATACCCAGGAGCCCGCATATGCCACAGGCAAACCGTTTTTAAAAGCCACGTAGCCCATATAACTATCTATGGGGTGCCTGCGTTCAGGCCGCATGCCAAACAAAGCCACCGTTATGCCGCGGTCCAGCTTGTAATAGTTAATGTATTGGGGTGTGCTGAAACTGATGGGGTCAATCTCTCTAAAGTTTTTTACCAGCACCATACGCGAAACTTCAATTATTTGCTCCGCCTGTGCCGTAGTTATATTAACCCGCTGAGGCTTATAGTTTATGACTTGCGTTTTAATTATCCTTTTATGGTAGTAGGGGAATACCAACTCTTTTGGCAAGCCCTCATCCACTGATAGATAAATGGTAACGTTTAAGCCCAGCGCTCCCCACATTTCATCCTTTACCTCCGGCCTAAGGTCAGAGTAGGTAAAAACATCCAGCAGGCTATCCAATAAATCCTTTCCCTGGCCTGTAAAGTGCTGCAGCCACTCTTTCCAATGTGCGTTTTCATCCTGAAATATCTCAGACTCTATCTTAGGCAGAACGGCAGAAACGATAGAACTGATTTGGGGGTCATCTGCTTCAAAGCTATCCAGCGTTACCTTGCCGCCATAAGTGGCTCTAAGCCACTTTATAACATCAAAGCTGAAGGAGGCACAAAGATAGGTGCCGCCTATACCCGAATTAAACAGGGAGTATTGAAAAGCCTCATGCCCCTCTATGTTCTGCTTCAGTGATTTCAACCCTTGCTCTGCTGTTTTCTTTATTGCGGCGTTATCAGGGTAAGCTACCAAAAACAAAAGGGTTTCATGATATAGCTTAACTCCCTTCTTGGTGTGGGGCTCCGTCTTTTGCAGGTGTTTCAATAACGCAAGCTTGCGGTTAGTGGCTGCCGGGCTGAAGAGGGTGCGTAGTTGGTGAAGCTCATCCACCAATTGGTCGGGGTTCTGCATAAAATCTATAAGCAACTAAACTATGTAAATACTTTGTATGCGGTAAGCGTTAATGTGCAATAAATATTCAGCAAAAGTTTTCCTGTTCTGCTTAAACGTATTACCTTTTCTCCTTCAGATTCGGCGAATAAACAAGGCAATACCGCCTACAACTTTTTAAGGCTATGGCATTAAACCTAAGCACGGCAAAAAACTTTATTACATCTAACACGGTAATGTTCTTCCGTGTTATTCTCTTCCTCGTTTTTTTAGGGCACGGGCTGGTTTCGCTCGGCTATAGCCCCGGTTACCAATTGCACTTCAACATTTTTAAAGCCGTAAACTTTATCAATTACGACGTTGCCACCTTTTTAAAATATCAGGGCTCCTTCGATATTATACTGGCAGTATTAGTCCTATTGGGGGTCTTTCCACGTTACGTTTTATCGCTAGCCCTTGTATACCTGGCTGCTGTGGCGGTTTCTGCTTACAGCTTCTATCACTTTAAAACGGGCTCGCTGTTCGGCATTGCTGAAGTATTCCGGCGCTTTGCCTGGATATTTTATGCCGTATTTCTCTGGATATTCTTTGCGCGGAAAGAAAAGCGTTTTGCGCTTTTACGTATAGGTATTGGCTTCGCTTTTCTGGCGCATGGTTTAGCTTCAATGGGATTCTTTGTGTTAAAAGGCGGGCACATAGAGTTAGCCAAACAGGTTTTATCAGAGGATATGGCCAACAAAATTGTTTACTACAGTGGCTTTTCCGATACCCTTCTGGGCTTCTTAATTGTAACGGGCTTACTCTCCCGCCCTGCTTCTATTCTCGGTAGTTTTTGGTTAGTGTTTGTTGTATATCTCTCGTACCTGCTTGCTTACCCCGATTTCATTTTCCGAATGGGCTTTCTGCTTTCCTGCATTTATGTAGCTATCGATAGCAGGTGCCACTCATTTATATGGCAAAAAGGTGTAATTGAAAAAGCTGCTACCTGATTTTTGTCAAACTGATGTATTTGCATGTAAACTACCTTTGCCCCCAATCTCTTCGACATGAAAATTGCCACTTATAATGTAAATGGAATAAACAGCCGCCTGCCTGTACTGCTAAAATGGCTTGACGAAGAAAAACCGGATGTGGCCTGCCTGCAGGAGTTAAAGGCTCCTGATGAAAAGTTTCCTTTGGAAGCTATAACACAGTCCGGATATAAAGTTGTTTGGCAAGGACAAAAAAGTTGGAACGGGGTAGCCATACTTTCCAAAACTGCAGAGATTGAAGAAGTAACCCGCGCCTTACCCGGCGACCCTGAAGATTTACAAAGCCGCTATATTGAAGCGGTAGTAGAAGGCATAACCATCGGTTGCCTCTACCTGCCCAATGGCAACCCCGCGCCGGGGCCAAAATTTGATTATAAACTGGGATGGTTTAAACGGCTAAACGCTCACGCCGCTAAGCTGCTTAAGTCTGGAAAGCCGGTAATACTAACGGGCGACTTTAACGTTATGCCCACCGAACTGGATGTATATAAGCCCGAGCGCTGGGTGGATGACGCCCTCTTTAGGCCCGAAACCCGCCAGGCCTTTAAAACTCTGGTAGACCAGGGCTGGACGGACGCCATACGCAAGCTATACCCCAAGGAAGTCATCTATACTTTTTGGGACTACTTCCGCAATGCATATGGCCGCAATGCCGGCCTGCGTATAGACCACTTTTTACTGACCCCAGACTTAACCAAACGCCTTAAGGCAGCCGGCGTAGATAAGCATGTACGCGGCTGGGAAAAAACCAGCGATCACGCCCCCGTATGGATAGAGTTGAAGGATTAAGAATGTTTTCTGAAAACAAAAACCCGCATATGCGGGTTTTTGTTGTGGAGGATATCGGAGTCGAACCGACCACCTCTTGCATGCCATGCAAGCGCTCTAGCCAGATGAGCTAATCCCCCATTGGGGCAGCAAAAATAAAATTCTTTCCGAATTCAAAAACTTTAACCGCTACTAGGTTAAAGCTCATTATTGCACCTATGCATTTAACCCCTCAAACTCTTCATATCAATAACAAACCTATAGCGCACATCGCTCTTTAAAAGGCGCTCGTAGGCTTCGTTAATGCTATCAATGTTTATCAGTTCAATGTCAGACACTATGTTGTGCTTGCCGCAAAAGTCCAGCATCTCCTGTGTTTCGGCAATGCCGCCAATTAATGAGCCTGAGAAACTCTTACGCTTCAATATCAGGCTAAAGGATTGTACGGGCAAAGCCTCGGTAGGCGCACCCACCAATACGAGCGAGCCATCCGTTTTAAGCAGCTTCAGGTAAGCATTAATATCATGCGGGGCCGATACGGTATCCAATATAAAATGCAGGGTATTGGCATGTTTATTCATTTCATCAGCGCTGCTTGATAGTATAACCTCGTGCGCGCCCAGGCGTTTAGCATCTTCCACTTTGCCCTTACTGCTGGTAATAACCACTACGTGCGCCCCCATTGCAGCGGCAATTTTTACGGCCATATGGCCAAGGCCGCCAATGCCCACTACTCCTACCCTTTTACCGGGGCCCACCTTCCAATGGCTTAACGGGCTGTAAGTGGTTATGCCTGCACATAACAAAGGAGCAGTTGCGGCTAAATCCAGGTTCTCCGGCAAGCGCAGTACAAAGCTTTCATCTACCACCACACTTTCGCTGTAGCCACCAAAGGTTCTGCCGCCAATGTGTTTGTCTACGCCGTTGTAAGTTCCTGTAAAACCGTTTTCGCAGTATTGTTCATAACCGTGTTGGCATTGCTCACAATTTCGGCAACTGTCCACCATGCAACCCACGCCGGCAAGGTCGCCCACTTTAAATTTGCTAACGCCGCTGCCTACTGCAACTACCTTGCCTACTATTTCATGTCCGGGCACGCTGGGGTAAACCGTTCCGCCCCACTCATTGCGCGCAGTATGCAAATCGCTATGGCAAATGCCGCAATACAAAATATCAATCTCTACATCCTTTGCGCCTACACTTCTGCGCTTAATAGTTAAAGGGCCAATCGGTTTATCGGCAGCTACAGTACCGTATGCTTTCACACTTTTCGTTTCCATCTCTCTTTTTATGCTCAGTTAAAATTATTTCCTCTTTAAAACGGCAAAGCTATCCTTTTTGTTTGCCGCATTATGCTGTTATAGGTTATGGCAAGGTAGGCAGCGGCAAGCAGCAGTAAACAACCCAAGGCCTCAAGGCCGGGTAAAAGGGAAGGCACATCTACTATGCTGCTTAAATATTTCAGCACAAAATAGCGCGCCAGCAAGCCGAATAATACAGCCGCAATTGTTGCTCCACCTACTAACCATGCAAAAAACCGGAAGATGGTGCCGCCCACTTGCTGATAGCGATAGCCCAATAAAACCAGTGTGCGTATTTCATACTCCGAGCGAGCCACCAGCAAATTGCTGAATAGTATAAAGCTGCCTATGGATAAAAACACCACCAGGCCCGTCAACACCATTATAAGCAGCAGCAGGCGTTTAGAGAGGCTCTGCACCTTGCCCGTGCGCAGATAATCGCTATTGGTTTTAATGCCGGTGCTATCCACATATTTACTAAAAGCTGCAGGGTCACTTACTTCTACAATAAGTTTAGAAGGCGCCTCATAAGGCTTAATGGCATACTGCTCGTTGTTATAATCCACAAAGCTCTGCGGCACCAATATGGTGTTTATCCGCTCAGTAAAGGCTGCAATATGGGCCGGGTAAGTATGCACAGAATCCTGCCCGCGTACCAATAACTGAAACGGAAACAGTTTAGCCGCCCCCTGCGATATTTGAGGCAAGCCCTGGCCCGGGGCAAAATCAAAATTATACAGGTCTAAATATTCTGCCGGCAATATTACAGGCACGTAGGATGAGCGCGGGCTCCAATGCCATTCGGGCGGCAGTTGGTCAATAAATCTATCCGGTACCGATTCTAAGAATATCTCGGTATACACATCCACCTTCTCCTTTAAATGCGCAGCAGCACCTACCCCAAAGCGATTAGGGGTAAACTCACTCATATCCTTCACGAATGGCTTTGCTTTTAGCTTCAACATCTCTTCAGTAGAAAACCCACCCGAGGAAAACCCAAGTGTATTAACCAGCGATACTCCTTTGTTGACTATAAAATACTGGTTGCTAATTAAGTCCTTCTGCTTAGCTAAGGCATCCGTTATATCCACGTAAATCTGTACCGGCAGCCATAACAAAAACAAACCCGCAAAAGCCCCAATGCTAACCAGCATCAGTTGCCATGTACGCGTATGTTTTAAAAACAGCTTCCTGAAATTCATCTTACAGATTTAAAACAATATCGTAATGGGTATGGTGCTCGCTCCCTAACGAGCTGATGATATAGCTTGCACCGTTTGCCGCGCAACGCTCTTTTATCAAATGCATGGCTATGGCCGTATTCTGCTCATCCAAATGACTGAAAGGCTCATCCATCAATAGCCATTTAAAGGGTTGGCAAAGGCTACGCACTATAGCTACCCGCTGCTGTTGTCCTAAGCTTAAATAGCGGCATTCCCTATCCATAAACTCCCCTACTCCTAACGCTTGCAGCATCTTCTCCGCTTCTGCAAAAGGCACCTGTGCATTCAACTTTAGTTTAGCCTCCAAATTTTCGCGAACAGTAAGGTTTTCAAACAGCCGCAAATCCTGTATTACCATACTTATCTTATCCCGGCGCAGTTCGCTCCAGTTATCCGTACTTAGCGCGGCTATATCTTTATCATCAAAAGCAATTTTGCCGCTATACCCCGTGCGCGAACCAAAGAGGTACGATAAAAATGTGGTTTTGCCTTTTCCACTTTGCGCTTTTACCAATACACTTTTTCCGGCAGGCAAACTAAAGTCTGTCCCCCACACTTCCGACTTTAAAGCAGTAGTCCCCGCTAAAAAAGCGGGGACTACCTTGGAAAAAGAGATTATCATCTATACGTTATTTAACCATCTTATAAGCCACATCAGCCTGTGCCAATAAGCGGTAAAGACTGTTACCCTTTCCTTCATTAAGGTTAATACTTACTTCAGAGTTTGAAGCATTACCGCTTCCGGTTACATCCTTAAACATTTGCATGTAAGTGGCAAAAGCGTTGTAGTTGCGCTCGCCCAATTCCTTGCTCATACTATTGCGGATTTCTAAAGGATAATGGTCCAGCGCCATATCAAAAAAAACTGCGCTCGATTTCCCCTTTACCAAATCTGCCACACGCGCAGGCGGGGTGCCCAGTTTACCGTCAGTCGCCATTTTCTTGGCAATCTCGGCACTATTAGTTACAGTAAAACCGAATTTATTTTCAACCAGGTAAGCATTCATTTTGCGCTCAAGCGGGTAGCTGTAGTAACCATCAGCGGTTTTGGCTATCTGGTACTTATCCAACAGCTTCTTAAGCCCATCCTTATTTTTCGAGGAAAAATTAAAGGTAAATACAGGAACAGGGTAATCGTCCATAGGGTTGTGGTAAGCAGGGTAATCCTCGTAGTTATCGCTACCGTAATATTCCGAATCGTCCTCTTCTTTTAAACTCTGCAGCATAGCCACCTCTGTGCTGTCAATAGCCGGTTTATCAAAACCAACCAACGCAAATGAAAATTCTCCGCCGAATATCTTCTCTATATCTTTAATATCCATTTCCATTGCGGCGGCCATTTGTGCCTTTGCCATGCTTACCATCGGTATTTTATCATAGTAGGCAAATACCTTTTCGCTGTTAACCGCAATTGCAAACAAGGCATAAATATCTTTCTGCGTTAAGCTGTTAATATGGTCTTCGCTAAAGCCTTTAGGGTCTAACCAGTCGCCGGCTTTGGCAGCTTCTTTATCGTCAGAATCGGTTTTGCGAACTGTGGTAAACAATATCTTGTCATCCTGAAACTCAAGGTTGCTCCATACATAGTTACCCTTCAGGTAGCCGCTCATTGAGCTATACATCATTCCGCCGAAAGGATTATCGCGTGTTAAAGCGCTGGTTAGTTTATCAAATTCGTTAAAGTTCATAAACACGCTCATATCCTTCTTGCTTTTGGCATATTCCTGAAAGTAAGTGTTCGATAAAACAGACTCTTCCTTCTTACGGTCAAACGTGGCTTTCAAAAAACCTTGTAACGAATCCTGGTAATCATAATCGTAAACCGTTGCAACAATGGCGCCGGTGCTGTTCCATGCCAAGGCCATTTTGTGTCCATCATACACTGCTTTATATCCTTTCTCCTCTACAATTTTTGCTTTGGGCTCCACTTTCAAAATACTCTCTTTAAACTGGGCCTCATCTTTAATATCAAACACCATAGCCCCCATAAAAGCCTCGCCGTACATTGCACCAAAAAAGTAAACGTCCGACATAATGTTTACCCCGCTGCTAAAGGGGTGCTCAAACACCTCCATTGCTTTTTTATCCTTAGGCGATTCAGAGGCTTCCTCTTTCATCTTACCTTGCATATCCTTAAACCACTGCATCTCTTTTACCTTATCAATATCTGCCTTAGTAAGCACCGACTTAAAATCGATATTGCCAACAAAAACGGCATTCTTAGGCACTAATTGTAAATGCTTATCGCTGCCCTTAAAATAATAATAGGCCCCAGCGCCAATGCCAAACAGCACCACCAGCACGCCTATAATAACTCCCTTTTTCATGTAAGTGTTTTAAGATTATGGAATGTGCGAATATAGCCAGCGTAGCAGCTATCGCAAACTATTGTTTCAGATATTTCAGCATCAGTTCTGCTGTCCTTTTACTTGCGCCGGCGTCTCCCAGTTTATGGCGTAACTCTTCATAGTCCGCCAGGATAGCAGCGCGCCCTTCGGGTGTCAAAATCTTCTTTAACTCCACCACCAAACGCTCCTTGTTAACATCAGCCTGTATTAGCTCTTCTACCACCCGTTTATCACATATCAGGTTAACAATGCAGATAAACCGTATGTTCTTAATCAGGGCTTTAGCTATGTAGTAGGATATCCAACTGCCTTTATAGCAAATTACCTCAGGCACGCCATGCAGGGCAGTTTCAAGGGTGGCCGTACCACTGGTAACTATCGCTGCTTTTGAAGAGTGAATGACCTCATACGTACGGTCCATAGCCAGTTCGCAACGGGCATTGCCTATGATAGTGCGGTAAAAGTCTTCACCTATATTTTTTAATCCGGTAATAACAAAGCGGTATTCGGGAAATTCCTCTATAACCTTAAGATATTCGGGTAACAGGTAGGCTATTTCCTGTTTACGGCTGCCGGGCACAAGGGCAATAGTATTGCTGTTGCTAACGGCATGTACCTTCGGTAATTCTTTCAACTCATCCAATAAAGGGTGCCCTACAAAATCAACCTTAACCCCATACCGCTCATAAAACTCCCTTTCAAAGGGGAATATCACAAACATACGGTCCACATACTCCTTTACCTTATAAACCCTGCCGGTTTTCCAAGCCCATAGTTGCGGAGAGATATAATAAAATACTTTAAATCTGTTCTGTTTCAAAAAAGGGAACAACCTGAAATTAAAGCCGGGGTAATCAATAAGTATAACTACGTCCGGCTTAAAAGCAAGTACATCCTTCTTACAAAAGCTGATGTTGTTAAGGATAGTACCCAGGTGTTTAACCACTTCAAAAAAACCCATAAAGGCAAGGTCCCTTATGTGCTTTACTACTTCACCTCCGGCGGCCTGCATCTTATCGCCACCCCAGCAGCGTATTTGTGCAGCAGGATCAAGCGCACGCAACTCCTTTATAAGGTTAGCGCCGTGCAAATCTCCTGAAGCCTCACCGGCAATTATGTAGTACTTCACAGCGGTTAAATCACTTCTTTAATAAGTATGGCAAATACAATAAGCATGCTTGCCAGCACAATACCGCGGCAGGCATTATAATAATTGCGCTGCAACAGCAGGTAAAAATAAATAGGGTTCAAAAAGCAGCTTAAAGTTGAAACACGCAGAAAGGTGCCCGAATAGCGCATGCTTATTTTAAAAAGCTCAAACGAATACGAAGCATGCTGCACTACTGTTGAGTAGAAATACGTAAAACCGAATATGATTAAGAAGCCTGCTATAGGCAGCAACAATGCAGGAAAAAAACCAACTGAAAACCTATCCCACTTATAGGGCGTTGGGGTTGGGTTCAAATATCTGTCTAACATTTGCTTTAAGTATTACAGGTTAAAACGTTTGCTATCCGGTTGTGGTATATCATTGCCTTGTTTAAGGCCCGAAAAATCCCAGGTTTCATTTATAAGTGGTATAACGTGGTGGGCAGTTAAGTCATGTTGTACAGGTACCACACTCACATAGCCCTCTGCCAACGCCCATTCGTCCGTATCCTGGCCCTTATCGTAGTTTACAAACTTGCCGGTAAGCCAGTAGTAAGGGCGGCCCATTGGGTCTTTACGTTCCATATATTCTTCTTCCCACTTGGCTAAGGCCTGCCGGCAAATTTTCAGGCCCTTAATTTCATTTAAAGGCAGCTTAGGGATATTTACATTCAGCAAAGTATGTTTGGGTATTGCATGCTTCAACAACGATTCTGCCACAAAGCGAGCATAAAAAATTGAAGCGCTGAAGTCAGCATCGTGCGCATAATCACAAAGCGAAAAACCAACGGATGGTATCCCTTCCAGGCTGGCCTCCACTGCAGCACTCATGGTACCGCTGTATATAATATTTATAGAGGAGTTACTGCCGTGGTTAATACCGCTTACACATAAATCAGGATGCCTGTGCAATACCTTATCCACTGCCAGCTTAACGCAATCAACCGGTGTACCGCTGCATTGGTAGGCCTTTATATCTCCAAAATTATGCACCTGCTTAAGGCGCAGTGGTTTGTTTATAGTTATGGCATGCCCCATGCCGCTTTGTGGAGAATCCGGAGCCACTACCACTACTTCCCCTAAATCTTTTACGGCGTTAACCAGCGCTTCTATGCCCGGCGCCGTAATACCGTCATCGTTTACAACTAAAATCAAAGGTTTATCCATAACGCGAAGATAAATTTATTGCTGAGCCCATGTTGCTAACTTCGCCGGTCCGTTACCCCCTGGGTCATGACAGGCACTTGCGTAGAAACCAATAAGACTTTTTGCCGAACAAATACTATTTTTCCGCTGCAAACCGCTGTGTGCCGTATGAATTTCGATCCGAAGAAAGTTTTCGTCATTATCCCTTCATTCAATGAAGGCAAGGTTATAAAGGAGACCATAGCCCCGCTGATAGAAAATGGCTACAGAGTGGTGGTTATAGACGATTGTTCCTCCGACAATACCCGCGAAGCGCTTAAGGGGGCCCCTATATTTTACCTGCGCCATGAAATTAACCTGGGCCAGGGCGCAGCCCTGCAAACCGGTTTAGAGTTTGCCCTAAGCCGCGGAGCAGAATACGCCGTTACCTTTGATGCCGATGGCCAGCACAATTACGAAGAGATACCTGCCCTTATGGAGCCTATTTTGGTGGACCGGGCCGATATTACTATGGGCACCCGCTTTAAGCGCCCGGAAGATATAGCGCAGGTTCCCCCATCGCGTAAGCTTATTTTAAAAGGGGCTATAATGGTAAACGGGCTGTTTACCGGTATGTGGCTTACTGATGCGCACAACGGCTTCAGGGCTATGAACCGCACTGCCCTCTCCAAAATTAAGATGCGTGAAAACCGCATGGCGCACGCGTCAGAAATACTTACACTGATACGGCAAGCGGAACTGCGCTACGAGGAAGTGCCCGTAAAAATCATTTATACTGACTATTCCAAAATGAAAGGGCAAAGCTCCATGAACTCCATCAACATTCTAATAGACCTCATCCTCAAAAAAATACTGTAGGCATGAATTTGAAACTACTGCTGCTTATTCCGGTTGCTATAATCTTTATTATAGCCATACCCCGTTTAAAAAACAGAACCTTCTATCGCCTGTTGATTATCGGCCTTACGGCGGTGGGCGGCGTGTTCGTGGTTTTCCCGGGCTTAACCGATAAGATAGCCAACTTTGTTGGCGTTGCCCGTGGTTTCGACCTTCTTGTTTATCTGTTCATCATGTTTTTCTTTGTGGCAGGCATTATTCTATATTCGAAAATCAGAAATCTTGAAGCTGCCCAAACTGATTTGGTGCGCAAAATATCCATTCAGCGGGCCGAAAACTTAAACGAAACAAAAGCATGAGTCATAAAGCAATTGTCAGCGGATTATTATTTCTTGTTCTTTTAGCTATTACAGCCGTTTACAGCAACCACTTTCATAACGAGTTTCACTTCGATGATTCGCATACTATACAGGATAACGCCTTTATAAGGGATATTAAAAACATCCCCCTGTTTTTTCAGGATTGCACCACGTCCAGTTCAATGCCTTCGCACCAGGGCTATCGTCCTTTGGTTACCACTACCCTGGCCATTGACTATGCACTTACCCCTGCCGAAAAGCGCAGCCCCCTTGATCCCTTCTGGTTTCACGTTTCCAATTTTAGCTGGTTACTGCTTATAGTAATTCTCTTATACTTTATACAGGTAAAACTGTATGAAGCGGCCTACCCTAAAGCGGGGGAGCTAAACAGCTACTTTGCGGTGCTTGGTTGCGCCTGGTATGGCCTGCATACTGCCAATGCCGAAACGGTAAATTACATCATCTCGCGTTCGGATATCCTATCAACACTGGCTATTATAGCCTCTTTCGCGCTGTATGTACAGTTCCCCAATTGGCGTAAAACCTATGTATATCTCATACCGGTTATACTGGGCATGTTTGCCAAAGAAACCACCATCATGTTTGCCCCGGCAATGATTGCCTATGACTACATGATTGAGAAACAAAAAAGCCTGGTGGATCTGCTTACATTTAAAGAGATAAGCAATTTCCTTAAGAGCATTTTCAGCGGTCTGGTGCCGCTGGTAGTTTGCGTAGCGCTGGCCATTTTCACTATTAAAATGACCAAGCACCACGAGCCGGGTGGCACCTCTGTGCTGTGGTATGCTTCTTCGCAGCCTTATATCATTTGGCACTATGTAACGCAATTCTTTTTCCCTTTAGAACTTACCGCTGATACGGATATACCTTTGGTTATTTCCTATAACGGTACCATTTACAGCCGTTTGTTTGGCGGTATCATTTTCCTTGCCTTTTTAATTGGCCTGGCATTTTATACTTCAACTAAAAAAGAATGGCGTCCCTTTTCTTTTGGCCTGGTATGGTTCCTTTTAATGTTGTTGCCTACCTCATCCTTTATTGCACTTGCTGAGGTTACCAACGACCACCGTGTTTTTCTTCCTTATATAGGCCTTATCTTCTCAATGGTTTGCCTGCTCATCAACTTAACCAATAAGTTTTTCGCGGCACAGGGACAGGCTAAATACGCGGTATTCGCCTTTATGATACCGGTATTGGGCGCTTATGGCTACGGCACCCATCAGCGTAACATAGTTTGGCAAAAGGATGAAACCCTGTGGAAAGATGTAACAGAAAAGAGCCCTAACAATGGCCGCGGCTGGATGAATTACGGCCTTACTTTAATGGGGCAGGGCAATTATGCCGGCGCTGAAACGGCTTTTGATTCAGCTTTGGTTAAAACACCACGCTATTACATTCTGCATGTTAACATGGCTATTTTAAAGCAGGCGCAAGGTAAATTGTCCGAAGCTGAACAGTTCTACCAGAACGCTATCGCCTATGGGCCTAACTATGTTGAGTCGTATTACTACTATTCCCGTTACCTGGGCAGCCAGCAACGCCTTGATGAGGCTGAGGAGTATTGCAACAAAGCCCTGGCAATCTTTCCGGGCCACATTTATAGCCGCTACCAGATAATGGAGATATACAAGCAGAAGGCGGATAAGGCTAAACTTAAACAGGCTGCTGAAGTTACTCTGCAGTACTATCCTAACGATACTTATGCGAAGCAATATTTGGCAACTGCCAACAGTACTGAGCCGTTAATCCCTATAACACAGCAGAACTCAACTACAGTGTTAATCAATAAGTCGCTGGCTTATTATCAATCGGGCAAGTACCGCGAGTGTATAAATACCTGCTATGAAGTTTTAGCGGTTGAGCCTAACAGCGCCACCGCTTACAACAACATTTGCTCAGCATACGCTATGCTGCAAAAGTATGACAGCGCAGAGATTGCCTGCAAAAAAGCACTAGAAATTTCGCCCAACTACCAACAGGCTAAAAACAACCTGAAATGGGCGCAGGATGAGTTAAAGAAACAACGTTAATTACTGGGCCAGCGCCTTTTCAACCGCTGCAACAACTTCAGGCTCGCTTACAAGCGTGCGCGGGCTAAAGGAGGTTATCACCTTGCCATCTTTACCTACCAGGAACTTCTGAAAATTCCAGGTTACCGGGGCGTCAACAACACCGTTTTCTGCCTTTTGGGTAAGGTAAGTATACAATGGGGCGATGTCTTTCCCTTTTACTGATATTTTAGAGAACATAGGGAAAGTTACAGCATACTCGCGGGTGCAGAACTGCTTTATCTCTTTGTCATCTCCGGGTTCCTGGCCCATAAAGTTATTGGCGGGGAAACCCAATACCACCAGGCCTTTATCCTTATACTTCGTGTACAAAGCCTGTATATCCTTGTATTGCGGTGTATTGCCGCAAAGGCTCGCCACATTTACAAAAAGCAGCACCTTTCCTTTATAGGCATCAAGGGTAACCTTTTTACCGTCTATATCCTTAACTGTAAAATCGTAAACTGTTTTAGTAGGCAGGCTAAACGAAGTTGCCAAAAGCAACATACCGGCAAGTAACATTTTCATACTTATAATTTTAAACTACAACAAAGGGAATCAAAAAAAGTTTTATTGTGCAAATATCCAGCCACTTCTGTTTCTTAATAAAACAAAAATGCCCGGCTTAGGCCGGGCATTCTGTTTATTGTGTTAATACTACTTGTTGGAACTGATAAACAACTGCTTGCTTACCACACCATCAGCATCTTTAACATTAACTATAACGTAACCGGCATCAAGGTTATTCAGCTTGCGGCTGTAAACCGATGATTTGCCGAACTTATCGCTGCTTATCAACTGGCCCACCACATTGTAAATATTGATAGTGGCTTCCACTTGTTTCTTCTTGCTAAAGTCAACGTAAACGCGGTCTTCGTTACTCCAAATCTTAATGCCCTCAATCGCCAAAGGCTTAACACCTGTGGCACCTTTAGCGGTAACGGTAACGGTTTGGTTGCCGGAAGAAGAACATGACGAAGCATTTTCTACCATCATGTTAACCGTGTAAACACCTTCAGCAGCATAGTTATGCGTAACCATTGCACCATTCAGGATGGTGCCATCGCCCATATCCCACTGCACCGCTGTAGCGCCGGTGGTAGTATTAGCAAACTGTATATCCTCACTTACCTCTGCCACATTGGTGCTTACGGCAAAGCTGGCTAACAAAGGCTCCTCTCCCATTACCAGTATATTCTTAACAACGGTATAGCCATTGTTATCTACCAAAGTAACGGTGTAAGTACCCGCTGCAGCGCTAACCGTAGTTGGGCTGCTGGCATTCAATGTTCCTGTAGAAAGAACCACGCCTTGTGCATCGGTTACGCTGTATTGCCAGTTAGCAGGGCCGGGCTGCTCAATATTAATTTGCCCGAAAGCGTTACAACTTGCATCAACAGTGTTAAAGTGTGCGGCAGGTGTAAAGTGCAATACAAAACGATCAAAGTTATCGGTGGCATTAGCTGTAAAGCTGTAGGCTCCGCTTCTTACATCGTGCATCACGTTCAATTGCTTATCCTCAAGCGTAATGTAGCTGGTAGGGTCAAATGAACTCAGTCCATCAAAGGTAAATGTGTAGTGGCCGTTAATTCCCGCTTCAAAACCTACCGGCACTGTGCTGGTTTCTTCAATACTTCTTAATGTATTTACGGCCATCCAACTCATTGGGTCCGCATTATGGCTGTAAAGCGTATGGCGGTTTAATGCGCCTGCAACTTTAATACCGTCATAGTCTGCGTCCATATTAACGGTAGCATCTGTATTAAACGCTACAGTAGTTACATCCAGCAATTGGGTTGAATCATTAGCTGCGGTAATAGTTAACTCCTGGTCGTTAGCCTGCTTTTGGAAAGTGGCCGGTGTGCCCGGCTTAACACGGCTGGTAGCATTAATAGTATAAGTTTTAGGCGCACCCGGTGCACTTACGTGTACCATAAAGGCCTGGAACGGTGCAACTACCGTTGCAGCCTGGTAACTACCTGCAAACGGGCCGCCTGTGTGCCATACTAACTTGTTGGCATCAAAGCCGGCAGGCGTTGCAGAAACATTCAGGTAAGCCAGGTATGGGTTGGCCACCAACTGCCAGCCGGAGGTCATTGGCCTGCCCTGCAGGCTAACGTTGTTCCAACTGCTGTTGATTAAACCACCAAGGCTGTAGCTGGCATTAAGATTTGCCTCACCATTAACGCTAACTACACCTGCGCCTGTAAAGCGGATAGAGTAGCCTTTGGCATTAACCGCGTTACCGCTGGTTTCAAACAACCAACCACCTAAGGCACAGCTTGCGCCATTACTTTGATCGTAGCTGGCAACTGTACCGTAAGGAGAAGTATAGTGCAACTGGGTTTCGTCGCAATTGGCTTTAGGAATGGCGAAGCCGCTTGTACCACCCGCGCCAAACTGGCTAAGTGGTGCATTATCAACCGGCGAACCCATATAGTGCGCATCGTATGTGCTGCTGCTGTGGTAGTAACGGTCCGCAGTTATAGGGCCAATTACTGTTCCTGAATAACCTGAGCTAAAGTTGTCAATTATAGCAATCTGGTTATCGGCCAGGCTGGCAAAGTGCAACACGCCGGTATTGGCATCTAATGTACCACTCTGCAAGCGCACCTCATTCATTACATCATAAACGCTGCCCGCTTGCATAGCAGCGCCCGCAGCATTATTCAGGCGCAGATTATTAAATACAAGGTGTTCAAAAAGTAATTGCTGGCTGCTGCCATTCAGTTCAATTTCGCCATTACCTACAATCTGTGATGGGGTACCGAAACCGCCGGTAAACCTTCCGCATACCGAAACTTTCTTGCCTGCATCAATGTCAATTTGTGCGCTGCTTTGTACAATTATATCACCCACCTGTGGCGATGTAGAAGTAATGTGCGGGAAGAAGCCACCCACCGGCAAGGTAGGGATGGTTACATCAGCAGCACAATCGTTAGGCACTACACCTAAACTCCAGTTGCCGCCATCAAACCAATCAGTAGTATAGCCTAACCAAATGCTGTTACATGCGCCAAAGGTCATTACCATATCATCAAACACAGTACTGCAAGGCGCAACACCATTAACCTGCAGCGTTAATGTAACACTGGTTTCACCCGGTGCAGGGAAGTAGGTAGGACTTAAGGTATTGGAGTTGGTTAATGTACCTAAGCCATTATGCGACCAACTGAAAGATGAATAGTTGGTTGCAGTAGCACCCACCACGGTATTCAATAAACCGTTACAACCGGTCATATCCTGGCCTGCAAAAGCCGTAGCCTGTTGCAATACCGTTACTGTTACCGTGCCCGATAAATCACCGGCTTGCGCAGCGCAATACGAATCACTTAAATCAGTAATGGTGTATGTTGCAGTTGAAGTAGGAGCAACGTTAACCGGTATAGGATTGCTGTTACCTACAAAAGTAGTTCCATCTGACAGTGTTCCGCTCCATGGGCCGGTGCCTGTAACAAACACAGCAAGGTTAACTGATTGACCTTCGCAGATTGTAGTTGAGCCGGCAATGTTGCCCGTAGGGCGGTTTTTAATAGTTAAGGTAAACACTGTTTCGTCAGAGCAAGAGGGTGTAGTACCTGTTACCTTTCTTACATAATAAGTAAATACACCGGGGCTATTCAAACTCACAATAGTAGTTGGTAAAGCGGCCCCGCCGGAGGTAGCTGACCAAATATAGCTGCCTATAGCTGCGTTGGCATCTGCAGGGTTATAATCAGTTAAATCAATAGTTGTATTGTCCTGGCAGAATGCCTGCGCATCAGCCGCCGGCAATTCAGGCGTTGGGTGCACGGTAATAGTTACTTCGCTTTCATCTGAACAAACCGGTGTGGTGGCGGTTTCCTTACGAACGTAGTAAGTAAACGTTCCCGGAGTAGTTAACGAGATAACCGTTGACCCAAGCGCTGCTCCTCCCTGCGTTAGCGACCATACGTAACTACCGGTTGTGCCATTAGCATCAACAGGGTTTATTGAAGTAAGGTTAAATGAACTATTATAACAGGTAGCATAATCTACCGTTGCTGGCAAATCAGGCACCTGGTTAATTACTACCGAAGCATAAACAGGTATGCTCCATCCATAGCAATCATCTTTTACACGTAACTTAACCTGGTAAGTTCCTGATGATGCTATTGTAAGGCTACCCGGGTTTTGGTCGGTTATCTGTGCACCGCTAAGTAAATTTGGTCCCGGTGCAGCAGCCGAGTTTGGAGAAGATATTTTTTGAACGGCCCAATCGTAACAAGAACCAGCGGCGCTTGTGCCAAGGCTAATAGATGAACCTAAACATACCGGACTAATAGGGTTAATAGTAGGCAACGTTCTGGTAGCCGATAGATTAACGCCTTTTTTGAACGTAACGGCACCATATACCAGATCTAAACCATAGATAGCAGGCTTAGAACCGCTGGCAGTTGGTAATGCGCCTGAACCCGGTAATGAAGGGAAATAAATTTTTGCTGTTGCTGAAGTAGCAGAGTACGAACTAACTGAAGCGCTAACATCATTTACATAAGCCGCGCCTGCAGGCAAGGTCCAGTTGCCCGAACCACCGGCTTTGGTAATGGTAATTTCAGAATTTGTGGCACCCACATAAGCTGAAACAGTAGCTACCGGAGTTGCCGGAATGGTAATGCTTGGTGAGCTAAGTGTGCCGGCATTGGTAGCTACCTGTGCCGATACCCCCGCAGAGCCGTTTGCACCTTTGCCACCCTGGCCACCTGTGCCACCTGTGCCACCGTTCCCGCCGCAACGTGAGCCGACAATACAACTGTTGCAAGGGCCACTGCCGCCGCCGTTACCCGCAAGGCCCAAACTGCCGAACGCACCTACGCCGCCTGCACCGGCTGTGCCGGGTGTTAAGTTACAATTGGAAATAGTTCCCGCTGTGCCGTTTACAAAGATGCAGATTGAAGCGCCGCCGCCGAAGCCGCCTGTGCCTCCTGAACCACCCTGGCCACCTGAACCACCGGCAGCACCATTTTGTGCACCGCATAGGCCACCTACACAGCTACCAAATACACAGGCGCCCACGCAGCCAACGTTATTACCGCTACCACCGCCGCCACCTTGTCCGCCACCGCCACCGGTACCGGTTCCACCCTGGCCGCCCGGTACAAAATAACTGTTATATGTTCCTGCACTGCCTATAGCCCCGCTATTTGCACCTGCAAATCCGTTAGCACCTGAAGTTCCTGAGTTACCACTATTGCCTGCACTTAATGCACCGCCACCGCTTACACCTGCTGCGCCGTTGCCATTTTGGTTACTGCCTGTGCCTGTACCTCCAACTCCATTGCCTTTTGCACCTGGCGATCCAGCACCAGAGGTCCCATTATTACAACTTGCTCTTCCGTTGCCACCACCACCACCTGCACCGCCGGTAAATCCACCACCTGCTGCAGGAGTTGTTCCTGCCGAACCTGCAGTGCCGGCAGGGGTTATAATTTTGCAACGTGTAATTTCATAGCCGCTGCAGTTATCGATATGCACACCATAAAAACTTTCGCCGCGATTATTGGTTTGGCCGGTTCCCGAAGGAGATATTACGTTAATGGTAAGATCCTGTAACCTCCAGTTGTTTACACTTGCAGCTGCCATGCCGCGGTAAACACCAATTTGTACTGCACCAACGGTTGGCGTTTCTAAAACCGGTGTAATATCTAACTGAGAAGTTAAGCTTATGTTTTTAGACCATGTAGCATCGCAACCTGTACCGGTTGCTTCATAACCACCATCAAAAAATGTATTGGCCGGTATATCAATTCTTCCGCTAACGGTATAGTTACCGCTTAGCATACGTATTTCGTTTAATTGGCCATAGGTACCAAGGTTAATTAAACCTATAGCTGCTGAAAGCGTGGTTGGGCTACCGCTGGTAAAACCATCGCCGCTACCTGTTGGCGAAACATAGATGATGTTGGAACAGCTTGCCGGCCCGCTTGAGGTGGTAAAGCTGAATACAGGGCAGGATATTGCATCGCCCTGTGCATTGGTAGGCACCACTCTCCAGTAATAGGTTGTGCCTGACGATAAGGTGCCCGGACTATAGGTTAACACATTGCCCAGGTTTGTTCCGTTCTCAATGTTTGTTGGCGGGTTATTTGTACCGAAATACATTTTGTAAGCGGTAGGAGTGCCGGGAGGGTTAGCAGGTGCAGTCCACGATAATGAGGTACCTACGGTGCTGATTCCGCCTGAACCATCACCGGGGAAAGAAGGCGTTACACAGCCGGGATAGTAAGTATTAAAAGTGTAAACCGGACAACCATCCTGGTCGCCGCTACCGTAGTTCCATGGTGCTATGCGCCAGTAATAAATTTGGTTAGCCGCTAATCCACCGGTATTGTAAGAGTTTGCTAAACCCTGGTTAGCTCCGTTTACAACGTTTGTCGGAGGGTTGTCAGTTCCAAAATACAATTTGTAACCATGCACAGTTCCACCGGCAGAGTTCCAGTTAAGGGTTGTACCGGTTGAAGGTACGGTAACGTTATTAGTTGGTGTTACATAGCTACCGCAAACAGGCAGGGGCGGATGCTGCACCTTGCACACAACGGTACTGTTAGTGCTATTGGTTTGGCAATAGAAATAGAACAGACCCAAAAGGTTCGTTATCTCATGCAGGTAAACCCTTACCTGGCCGTTAAAATTCGAAGTCCATACTATGCGCGATTGCAAACCACAGGCATCATCGCTGTAGGCCAGTACGGTTCCACCACCTGCATCAGTAAGTGTAAGTTCAGAATCGTAACCGGCATTGCCACCATCAGTACCGCAAGTGCTCCAGGTATAGGTTGAGCCTTGAACCACATTCCACACCACATATTCGCCAGACCAACTTATGTTAGTAGCACTTGTCCACGCTCCGTTAGAAGGTGGAGTATAAGAGCCTGAAGGATATTGATAACCGTTTGTACATTGGCCTTTTGCTATATCAACTGCAAGCAGCAAAAGGCAAGAGAAAATCAGGGGTAAAAGTTTCCGCATAGGAACGAATTTAATTTTGCCTAAATTAATGTATTTTATTGGGTGTTGTCAAGTACATATAAACACCACCTATCCATAAAAATAAGATAAGCACCTTGTAGATAAGGTTGTATGCTATCGCCTTTTGCCCCCAAGCCCTAACACACCCAGCAAGCCGCGGGTAACTTCGCGTAGTATCACTTTGCCGGCGGAACTCTTGGCAAAGTCCGTTACTACGTCTGCTCCTTTTTCAAACATAGTTGGCTGATTTACAGTAGTATTTGAAGTTTTACCACCGGTGGTTTTGGATGTAGCTGTTGTTGGGTTTTGAGCAGGCGCCTGTAGCTTTCGGCTGAGTATTTCAAAAGCGCTTTCGCGGTCTATAACCTCATTATATTTTTTAACCAGAAAAGACTTGCTATTTATTTCATCTATTTCCGATGGGGATAAAATATCCATCCTTGATTGTGGAGCCTGCATTAAGGTAACCGCTAAAGGCGTTGGGCTGCCATTTTCGGCTAAAACGGTAACAAGCGCTTCGCCCATACCTAATGCGGTAATTATGTTTTCGGTATCGTAAAAGTCGGATAGCGGATAGTTCTCAGCGGTAAGTTTGATCTGCTTGCGGTCCTTTGCGGTAAAGGCACGCAGCGCATGCTGCACCTTCATACCCAACTGCCCTAACACACTGTCAGGCACGTCCATTGGGTTTTGTGTAATGAAGAATATGCCCACGCCTTTACTGCGTATCAGTTTTACGATGGTTTCTATTTGGTCTAACAAGGCTTTACTTGCTTCTTCAAAAACCAGGTGTGCCTCGTCAATAAAAATTACCAACTTAGGGCGGTCAGCATCTCCCTCTTCCGGAAACGTGGCATATATCTCTGCCAATAAACACAGCATAAAGGTGCTGAACAGTTTGGGCCTGTCCTGCACATCAGTTAAACGCAATATGGTAATAATACCTTTCCCGTTTTCATCTACACGGCAAAGGTCATCTACTTCAAAACTCTTCTCACCAAAAAATATTTCTGCTCCCTGCCCTTCCAACTCAATTACTTTACGGAGAATAGTTGCAGTTGTGGCCGTGCTAACCTTGCCATAAGTTTGCTCAATATCTGCTTTGCCTTCGTTGGTAATAAAGTTCATTACCTTTTTAAAGTCTTTAAGGTCAAGCAGCGGCAGGTTATTGTCATCGCAGTATTTAAAAATTATAGCAACAACACCTTGCTGCGTATCATTAAGGTCCAGAATTTTTGAAAACAACACCGGCCCAAATTCAGAAACTGTTGCACGCAGGCGCGCGCCTTTCTCATTGCTTAACGATAGCAACTCAACAGGGTTTTGTTTCGGCTGCCAGCTAATACCAATACGGCCCTGGCGTTCCTCAATTTTAGGATTCGTGCTTCCCGGTTTTGCAATGCCGCTCAAATCACCCTTTATATCCATCAAAAGGCAGGCAACACCTTTGTCTGACAACTGCTCTGCTATAAGTTGTAATGATTTAGTTTTACCCGTACCTGTAGCGCCCGCAATTAAGCCGTGGCGGTTAAATGTTTTTAAGGGAGCCTTTACAGGCGCATCGGCCAGTGTTTGCCCATCTATCATTGGTGCGCCTAATACTATAAAATCACCTTTGGTGTTGTAACCGTTTTGTATGCTTGCTTTAAATTTCTCTATGTCTGCCATGCTGCGCAATTTTCGGCAACTAAATTATTTAAATGGCGCAATTGCAAATGGCGTCCATCAACAAATTCTTTTCTTTGTGCCATAAATCATGAGCAAGTTTCCCTCCATAATATTACACCGCCACAAGGCCGAGGCGGTCAAACGTTTTCATCCCTGGATTTTTTCTGGGGCCATTAAAAAAATGGATAAAGGCTTACAGGCCGGTGATGTTGTTGATGTATTTTCAGAAGATGGAACCTACCTGGCCACAGGCCATTACGGTACCGGCAGCATTGCGGTAAGGGTATTCAGCTTTCAACCGGTAAACAGCCTGAAAGATCTATGGTTAGAAAAATTCCGCTCGGCTTATGCTGTTCGTAAGGTTGCAGGTTTAGTAGATAAGGAGGATACCACTACCTACCGCCTTATTTTTGCTGAAGGAGATGGTATGCCCGGCCTTATAGCTGATTGGTATAACGGAACACTGGTGTTGCAATGCCACACTGCAGGCATGTATAAGGAGCGAATGCATTTTGTTGAAGCGCTTAAGGATATTTATGGCGATAAGTTGAAAGCCGTTTACGACAAAAGCAAGGCCGCCCTGCACGATGCTGTTGAAACAACGGATAGCTACTTATACGGTTCACCAACAGAGGGTGTGGTAAAAGAACACGGCCACCTGTTTAAGGTAGATTTTGTGCAAGGCCAAAAAACCGGCTTTTTTGTTGACCAACGGCAAAACCGCCAACTGCTCTCTCACTATTCGCAAGGCAAAAAGGTACTCAATACCTTCTGCTACTCCGGTGGCTTTTCCATCTATGCTTTAAAGGCGGGCGCATCACTGGTACATTCAGTTGATTCATCGGCACGCGCTATGGAGTGGACGAACGAAAATGTGCAACTGAACTTTGGAGAAGAAAGGCGCCACACTTCCTATACCGCCGATGTATTTGAGTTTTTTAAAAACAGTAAGGAAGATTACGACATCATCGTCCTTGACCCACCTGCCTTTGCGAAGGGAATGTCAGCCAAGCACTCTGCTATTAAAGCATATAGCCGCTTGAATGCTGCGGCGTTCAAAAAAATTAAAAGCGGCGGACTGGTATTTACATTTTCATGCAGCCAGGTAATTTCTCCCGATTTGTTTAAAGGAGCGGTAACCGCCGCAGCTATTGAAAGCGGCCGCAACATCCGGATACTGCAACACCTCACCCAGCCTGCCGATCACCCGGTTAGCATCTTCCATCCTGAAGGGCTTTACCTGAAAGGACTGGTTTTATCGGTTATTTAAGCTAGCATAAGCTTTATTGGAAGCCCTAAAAGGGCTATTTCTGCTGATTTTGGAGCAATTAACTCATGCTTTCAATATATTTCTGAAAAACAATGAGTTTTGCTTTAAAAAAAAGTTTAAACCCATTTATTAGGTTACCTTTGCAGTATTAAATACAAATTTTTATGCAAAAAGGTAAAGTAAAGTTTTTCAATGACACCAAAGGATTCGGCTTCATCGCTGATGCCGACTCGGGCAAGGAGTATTTCGTACATTCTTCAGGCCTGTTAAATGCAATCCGCGAAGGGGACGAAGTAACTTTCGAACTTAAAGAAGGTAAGAAAGGACTAAACGCAGTTGAAGTAAAATTAGCATAGATTAATTTTTATAAAGATTGTAGAAGCCTCCCCTACGGGAGGCTTTTTTATTTGCGCTAAGCCATCAGGTGGCACAAGGCCGTCTGATGATTATACAATCTAAGCGAAAGAATAGTCTAACTAACAAGTTCCAAATCAACCCTGCGTAATATTATATCAGCTGTAAGCACCTTAACGCGCACCTTATCGCCTAACTGAAACTTGCGTTTGGTACGGGTGCCCACAAGGCGAAGCATATTCTCTTCGTAAACAAAGTCTTCATCGCCAAGCAATTCAACACTTACCATACCCTCGCACTTGTTCTCTATCATCTCCACAAAAATGCCGCGGGCAATTACGCCGCTAATCAAACCATCGAACTCCTGCCCTACTTTATCCTGTAAAAACTCTATTTGCTTGTACTTGGTAGCCTCGCGCTCAGCATCCATTGCCTTGCGCTCCATCAGCGATGAGTTCTTGCAATAGGTTTCCAGTTCATCCCTATCAACTATCTGATCGCTATGCGTTAGCAGCTTATGTATAAGGCGGTGCACCATAACATCAGGGTAACGGCGTATAGGCGAGGTAAAGTGCGTGTAATGCTCCATAGCCAGCCCATAGTGGCCGATATTATCCGTAGTATATTCCGCTTTCGACATGGTGCGGATGGCCATTGTTTCCACCACATTCTGTTCGGGCTTGCCTTCCACCTGCTTCAACAGGTTGTTGAGCGTTTCAGCCACCTGTCTTGGTTCTTCAAACTTAAGCACGTAACCAAAGCGGGAAACAACTGAAGCAAACACTTCCAGTTTAGCAGGGTCCGGCGCATCGTGCACACGGTAAACAAAAGGTTTAGCCGGTTTTCCGGGCTGCAGGCGGCTACCAAACTTGGCAACTGTTTCGTTTGCCAACAACATAAAGTCTTCCACCAACAAGTGCGCATCCTTACGCACTTTTAAAACTATACCAATTGGCTTGCCGGTTTCATCCAGTTTAAAGCGCACTTCGGCTTTTTCAAAAGCAATGGCGCCTTTCTTAAAACGCTTCTCGCGTATCTTCTTCGATATCTTAAGCAGCGTTTGCAACTCTTCTACATAATCTCCTTTACCGGTTTCCAACACCTGCTGTACTTCTTCATAAGTAAAGCGGCGGTTGCTGTGTATTACGGTTTTGGCTATGCTAAAGTGTTTGATATTAAACTTCTCATCCAGTTCAAAAATGGTGGAGAAGGTCAGCTTATCTTCATTTGGGCGTAGCGAACACAAAACGTTCGACAGTTTTTCAGGCAGCATAGGGCAAACCCTATCCGGCAAATAAACCGAAGTAGCGCGGCGTTCTGCTTCTTTATCCAGTTCACTTCCTTCGCGTATATAGTGCGAAACATCGGCTATATGCACGCCTACTTCAAGGTTACCGTTATCCAGTTTACGAATGGAGATGGCATCATCAAAGTCCTTGGCATCTTCAGGGTCAATAGTTATGGTCAGCACATCGCGCATATCAACCCTGCGGGCTATTTCTTCCTTGCTTATTTTCTCACTAACCTGGTCCAGCTCTCTATAACACGCCTTAGGGAAATCGATACTAAAACCGTTTTCCATCAATATGCGTTTCATATCCAAATCGCTGCTGTAAGTACCGGTAAGCACTTCCAGCACTTCGCCAACGGGGTTCTTTGTTCCGCTATTCCAATTGGTTACCCTTACAATAACTTTGTCGTTATGCTTGGCCCCATGTAAGGCATCAAGCGGCACAAACACATCACTGTTCAGGCGGCGCTCATCAGCCACAAAAAAGGCAAAGCGCTCCAACACGTCTATCCGGCCAATAAAAGTATCCTGGCTGTGTTTGGTTATTTCCAGTATTTCTCCTTCAGGCCTTCTTCCACCGTTAGTTACACGCAGTTTAACTTCATCGCCCTGTTGCGCATTCTTTACAAACTTTTTGGGGACGTATACATCCTTTTCGAACCCTTCCACTGTAACAAAAGCATCACCACTTCGGGCAAGGTCAACCGTTCCGTAAAAGAAGCGGCCGTGCTTGCCTCCCTTTTCTGCCCCTTTGGGCTTAGGCATGTTCAATAGCTTAATGATTCCCTTCTGTTCAATCTTAATTACTCCCTGGCGGTCCAGTTCATTAAGCCCCAGTATTATTTCTTCCTGTGTAAGTTTTTTAAGCAGTTTAGGGAATAACTTCTTCAGTTCTGCATCCTTACCCATTGCTTTTATAACGCTAAGCACAACAGCTGAGTAGCTGTTGTCTTCATCCGACTTCTTCTTTTTCTTGTCAGATTTGTGATCCTTCTTTTTATCGAACGATTTACCTTCTTTCTTTTTATGAGGTATAAAGTCCTTCTTTTTCTTTTTAGACATAATTCAAATTTCTTTTAGCCATTAAGGTCAGGCGTAATAGCACACACCTATGGCAATAGTTACACCTGCATTAGGCAGGTTCAAAATACAATTAATACAAACGAGGGGAGGGAATATTATTCCACAATAAAGAAAGGGTTAAGTAAACTTTCTTTATTGTAAACAAGGGGCTTACCGCCCGTAATTTCATACACGCCTTTTCCGGCATATAACACCACGGCATGGGCAGCAGCGCTGTCCCACTCCATCGTAGGGCCAAAACGCGGATATACATCCGCCTTGCCTTCGGCCACAAGGCAAAATTTTAAAGAACTACCGGAGGATAGAAAATCCACCTCCTTCCCCTGCTTCTTCAGGCGCTCAACAAATTGCAGGGTTTCATCTGTTAAGTGCGAACGGCTTGCCACAACAACAACCTTCTTCAATGTGTTGTAGTGCTCCTTTGCATGCAGCTTTACAAAGTCCGTTCCCCCGGCCTTATAGGAACCTACCCCTTCGGCACCAAAATAGGTTTGATTTAAGGCGGGAGCGTAAACTACACCCAAGCGGGGAACACCCGCTTCTACCAAAGCAATGTTTACAGTAAACTCACCATTGCGCTTAATAAACTCCCGGGTGCCATCCAAAGGGTCAATCAGCCAAAAGCGCTTCCAGTTTCTGCGCTCTTCGTAGGCTACCGCCTTGGTTTCTTCTGAAATAAAGGGAATATCAGGGTTTAACTTCTTTAAGCCTGCCAGTATAACATCGTTGGCTTTTCGGTCTGCCTCCGTAAGCGGAGATTTATCATCCTTAACCTCTACACTAAAGTTGCGCGAATAAACATCCATTATAGCATCGCCCGCCTGTTTAGCGATGGCAATTACTGCATTAATGTCTATATCTCCGTAGGTAAAATTCATCTCTTCTTTCAACATATTATCCCAATAGCTTCATACACTCCTCAAGGCTGTTGCGCCAATAAGCAATTTCAATACCATACGTTTCCTTCACCTTACGCTTGTTTAAAACGCTGTATTTAGGGCGAACCGCTGGCGTTGGATATTGGTAAGTTTCAATAGGGTTTATTTTTGTTTTAAGTCCAGCAATATCCCTTATGGCAATAGCAAAATCGTACCAGGAGCATACCCCTTCATTACTGAAATTATAAATACCTGCTAACCATTTATCGCCGGTAATTACGCGTAGTATAAAAGCTGCCAGGTCCCTGGCATAGGTTGGCGTGCCCACCTGGTCGTAAATCACGTTTAAGGATTCGCGCTCTTTGCACAGGCGTAAAATGGTTTTCACAAAATTGTTACCAAAGCTGGAATACACCCACGAAGTACGGATTAAAACACTGTCACTATTGTTCTCCAGTAATTGCTTCTCCCCTTCCAACTTGCTGGCACCATAAACTGAAACAGGATTAGGCTGATCATCCTCCATTAAAGGGCGGGCCAACATGCCGTCAAATATGAAATCGGTGCTTACATGCACCATTTTGCAATTGTATTTTTTACAGGCTTTTGCCAAAACACCTACTGCTTCTCCATTTATCTGAAAAGCTTTCTCCTTTTCACTTTCAGCTTTATCTACCGCAGTGTAAGCAGCACAGTTAATCAACACTTCATAACCCTGCGATAGATGGGCTTCAACCTGCTCTGCACTGGTAATATCTAAATCCTGATGATCATAAAAGGTGAAAGAGTGCGTTTCCAACAACGACGACAGGAAATTAATCTCCGAGCCTAACTGTCCGTGTGCACCTGTAACTAAAACTTTCTTCATGGTTAAAACACAAAATTATTACTGCAATCTTTAAAAGTTGGCAGCACCTTATCTTTATCCGATACAATAGCCTCTTCCGGCTTAATCATCCAATCAATATTTAAATCGGCATCGTTGAAAATTATACCGCCTTCACTTTCCTTACTATAAAAGTTATCGCACTTGTATTGAAAAATGCAGGTATCGCTCAATACAGCAAAGCCATGAGCAAAACCACGCGGTATGTATAACTGCTTTTTATTTTCAGCACTTAACACAATAGAGTAGCTTTTACCAAAAGTAGGCGAACCTTTACGGATGTCAACTGCTACATCTACAACCTCACCCTCAACTACGCGCACCAGTTTTGCCTGTGCCATTGGGTTAAGCTGATAATGTAAGCCTCGAAGAACACCTCTTACAGATTGGGATTCATTATCCTGCACAAACTCTGCAGTAATACCTGCTTCACTAAAGGTGTTTTTATTAAAACTTTCGAAAAAGTAACCTCGAGCATCAGCAAACACCCTTGGTTCAAAAACTTTTAAGCCCGGTAAACCGGTTTCAATAAAAGGCATAGTAAAATCAAATCTGGGTTAAACAATTAAGGGTAATATTAGCTAAACTAAAGTTTTGTTCAATAGCTTGTCGTAGGTGAGCAGTTTTTCAAGATGTTTCAACTTCAGGCACTCCTTTAAGTTTTCGAATTGTGCCAATCGGTGTAAGTCCGTGCCGGCAAAGTTAACTAATTTTTCGTCAATTAGTCTTTCAGCCACCTGCTTGGCAGGTTTACCATACTTACCGGAGAGGGATGCTATGTTAATCTGGAAGTAAACGTTACGGTCCTTAAACGAGTGATAAGTTTTAAAATCATTCTCATGATAATAAGGGTAGCGTTCCGGGTGGGCAAGTACCACACGGTATTGTGCCAGTTGTAGTTTGTAAATAATATCCAATACCACATTCTGCTTTTGCAGGTACGAAAACTCAATCAAAACGTAGTTCTTGCCAAACGTAAGTATGTCACGCTTTTCAATCTTTTCATACATGGAGTTATCGGCATAATACTCTGCAACAGCATCAAACTCTATATTAATTCCGTGCTTAGCCATCTGTTCGCGCACCGCATCTCTACCTTTCAAAATCTTCTCAGTTGAGTTATTGTAACCGTCAGCCACTACGTGCGGCGAAGTATATATCTTTTTAAAGCCAAGACTTTCAAACTGCCGCAACATCTCCAGCGATGTTTCCATATCCGGTGAACCATCGTCGATTCCGGGTATTAAGTGAGAGTGTATATCCGCAGCCATAAGACTGTAGTCCTGCAGG